>JAKVBZ010000051.1 GCA_022448645.1 Pirellulaceae bacterium | reverse complement strand
AGGCTGCAATGGAGAGCCAATGTGAGACGCTTGGAAGCGGAACCCATTCGGGATGCGATTCTAACCGTCAGTGGTCGGTTGGATACCACGATGGGTGGTTCCATGTTGCATGTCAAGAATCGGGAATTCTTGTTCAATCACACGTCTCAGGATGGTACTAAATATGACAGTCTGCGACGTTCCATCTATTTGCCCATCGTTCGTAACCATCTGTACGATGTGTTTTCTTTGTTCGATTACGCTGACGCAAGCGTTACCAATGGCAATCGACCCACTTCCACCGTCGCACCGCAAGCCCTGTTTATGCTTAATAGCCAGTTACTGTTGGATGCGTGTAAGGCGTTGGTGGAACGTCTTCCAGGCGGTGACGTAGAGTCTCCTCATGAACGAATTCGGCTGTTATACGAACGAATTTTGGGACGACCACCTTTGGCGGAAGAGGTGGTCAAGGCGGAACAATTCCTGCAACAATTCGACGACACATTGGTGGATGCCGAGGGAGTGAATGAAGCAGGCCAGAAACTGCATGAGTGGGAAGCTTTATGTCAGATACTGTTGGCTTCAAATGAGTTCATCTACTTGCCCTAAACCTCTACCATCGTTTTTTCTGAGTAGACATGAATACCGGTTCTGACCGCGAAATGCTGACTACGATGTACGACCCGAGCGGTCGAATGCATGTCCACATGCCGACTCGTCGGAAGATGCTGCAGCACACAGCTGTGGGATTTGGCTACCTCGCTCTTTCGGCATTGCTCCAAGAGCAAGCGGTCGCAGAAAGAAGCCTGTTGAATCGCGGTGTGAACACGCCTGCAAACCCACTCGCACCTCGCCAGCCGCATGTCACTCCACACGCGAAACGAATCATTTTCTTGTTTATGAAAGGCGGTCCGTCTCAGGTAGATACCTTTGATTACAAACCGAAACTTCAACGTGATCATGGTAAAGAGCTTCCCTTCTCCAAACCTCGAGTTCAGTTTTCAGATACGGGTAACCTGTGGGGATCTCCGTGGAAATTCAAGCAATACGGTGAAAATGGTATTTGGGTATCGGAGTTGTTCCCTCACGTGGCCGAGTGCGTGGATGATTTATGTATCTTGAATTCGCTACACGGCAGCAATGCGGCCCACGGTGGTGCCTTGCTTAAACTGCATACGGGTAGCGACAACTTTGTTCGCCCCAGTATGGGAAGCTGGATTACATACGGTTTGGGTAGTGAAAACGACAACTTGCCGGGCTTCGTCACAATATGCCCGACCTTAGCACATGGTGGCGTGAAGAATTGGGGGTCCGCGTTTCTGCCTGCGTATTGTGCTGGTGTACCACTTGGAGTGGCGAGTCAACCATCGTCGGATGCGAACGTCCGGTATATCTCCAATCCTAGTTGGTCGCCTTCCGGGCAGAGGTTGCAGTTGGACATGCTGGCGCAAATGAATCGCACACATATGGCTGATGCCGGTGATCAAGCTGCACTCGAAGCCAGGATCCATTCCTTCGAGTTAGCCTATCGCATGCAGGCTGAAGTTCCGGAAGTTCAGGATATTTCCGACGAGTCTGCCGCGACGTTGGATCTGTATGGTTTGAATGATCCTGTAGCCGAAGACTTTGGTCGTCAGTGTTTGCTGGCTCGTCGGTATGCTGAACGTGGTGTGCGATTTATCCAAGTGACCCATAGTGATACAAAAGTACAATGGGACCAGCATGGGGGTCTCGAGCAAGGTCACTCCAAGAATGCTCGTGAAGTAGATCGTCCAATTGCCGGCTTGTTGCGCGATTTGAAAGCACGTGGATTATTAGATGACACGCTGGTCCTTTGGGGGGGAGAGTTCGGTCGTACACCAGTGGCTCAAGGTACCAATGGCCGTGACCACAACCCCGAAGGTTTCACTATGTGGCTAGCTGGTGGAGGCGTGCGTGGTGGTGTCCAATATGGTGCCACTGACGAGTACGGTTATTTTGCGGTCGAAAACAAAATGCATATTCACGACCTGCATGCCACGCTGCTGTATCTATTGGGTCTGGACCACGAACGACTGACGTATCGTTACGCCGGTCGTGATTTTCGTTTGACGGATGTCTTCGGTGATGTACACCGAGGAATCGTTTAGCTTTTTCTCAGATCACAAGCGTTGGTTTCTTGCCTGGACACAAGTGTGGCACCAAATTGGAAACCAAAAATGAAAATCTTCCTGCGCTAAGAATGGTCGAGCTTCTGCAATGGTTCGGTAATATTTCTTGGCTGGCCGAAATACGGCGCGCCGCTTGGCGCAGCCCATTTAACGCTGTTTGCCAGTACGGTTCGCACGTTTTCGTCGTAGTAAATGGGGTGTGTCTCGTGTCCAGGACGAAAGTAAAAGATTTTGCCGCTCCCGCGACGGAACGTGCATCCCGAGCGAAACACCTCTCCGCCGGCAAACCAGCTGATAAAGATCAGTTCTTCCGGCGCCGGAATGTCGAAGTACTCTCCGTACATTTCCGTTTCTGGCAGTTCAAAGTATTCGTCCGTCAGGCCCTCTGTGATCGGATGAGACGGTTGGACGGTCCATAATCGTTCCAACTCGCCTGCTTCTCGCCACCGAAGCATGCAACCGGTGCCCATCAGCCGACGGAAAACTTTGGAGGCATGTGCTGAATGCAATACGATCAGACCCATCCCATTGAGCACTCTTTCCACAACACCGTCGACAACTTCATCTGCTACGTCTTCGTGGGCGGCATGGCCCCACCATACGAGCACATCGGTTTCTGCCAGTGTTGATGGCGGCAGGCCGTGATCCGCTTCACCCAGCGTGGCGGTTTTCACCGTCACGTTTGCTCCCATCCGTTCTGATAGTCCGTCTGCGATCACACGATGAATACCATGTGGATACACCTTCGCCACTGCCGGCGAATTCTGTTCGTGAACATATTCATTCCATACGGTTACCCGGAGCGGTGTAGCGCACATAGAATCCTCCCTACATCATGCACAACCATTGCCACCGGCTGTCAAATGCCATACGCACTGTTTGGTGAACGAAAACGTTCTAAGCATAATGAATAGACTGCCCAAGTCCATGCCGGATCAGCAGGCTGTGCAGTTCGTGCTGTGTTGCCAGACCGGTCGTGGCGAGACCTCGTATCGACACGTATGGTGACTGCAACCCTACGATTGTTGCTCCGAGGACCAAAATTGGAAGCAGTTCTTCTAACGGAAACCACAGGTGACGTGATGAGGTGGTCTACTAGGTCGAAACACATATCGAGGTCGAGTCATGTGTTGAGAGACACTGCGATACAACTCTTGTCCAGCTTCCTCTTGCTGTGTCTGACTTTTTTTGTTTATTGCAGCGTCGGTAGTTGTCACGAGAATCCAGCACGGACACATGTTGATCGAACAGAATTGGAGTTGCAGCCAGTTGTCCGGCAGGCTCGACATGCACACCAAGCGGACATGGCGCATGGCCATCATAGAGGTTGGGGGTACTGGCATCCGGGACAGTTCGCGCCAGGCTATTTCCCGGTGGCTCCATGGATGGGACCTGGGTTCCATTATCCGCACCGTTATCGTCACTTCTATTATTTCCCGACGTTCCTTTACTATGCCCGTCCGTTGCCTCCACCCTATCCGATGGGGTGGTCATGTTGTGCCGGTGTCGGAGCCAGTTGGCCGTCAGGCCATCAGCCGTGTCCATACTGCGGCCGAACTGGTGAGGTACTTCCGGGCGAACGTGTTCAGCCAAACGAACCTGCCAGTGAAAACGATGGTTGAGCGGTTCGCTTACCCGCGGCGCGTCGTTTTGAGGTTTCGTACTTTGTTCGCGCGTCGTTAGCTTGTTGAGCTGTCATCAGCTAAACGCCTTGATCAGGCAAGCTTTTACCACCATTGTCGATCTCGCGGATCTCGGCGATATGATCCCGTAAACACGGAATCGGGCTGGCTGGAGGGATGGATTACGATTTCCCCAAGGCTCGCTGCCAGATGTAATCTCTGCTGGAATTGCCGCGTAGCCCCAGGTGAAAGCGGGGTTTTGTTGTTGATAGATGAAAACCAGGATGTTGGCGATCAACAGAGCCCAGGTGACGCGGGCAGGTTTTGCGAGGTGACGATCGTCATCAGAAAGCGGAAACAGCATGATCGCAGCTGTGTCTTCGTTCTTTAGAGGCGACCCACGGATAAACCGCCGTCCACGGTAAGGTAGTTTCCGGTAGCGTACTTCAAGTCTCCTCGGGCCAACATGGCAGCGGCTTGGCCGACGTCTTCGGGCACCCCCCATCGTGGTTCGATGGTGAGACCCGCGGAGATCAAGCGGTCGTACTTTTCAGTCACTTTAGCGGTCATGTCCGTTTGAATGATCCCGGGTCGGATTTCATACACGGGGATTCCGTATTCGCCCAAACGAGCCGCCCACAATTTGGTGAGCATCTGCATGCCTGCCCAAGAGATACAATAGTCACCGCGGTGCACGGAAGCGAACTCGCCTGATATGGAAGATATGTTGATGATGCTGCCTGTGAATTGTGAATCCTGTTTCCGCTGTTCAATCATCCAACCGGCCATTTTCTGAGTTAGGAAAAACGCACCCTTTAAGTTGACATCAATGACTCGATCGAACGCTTCCTCTGTGGCCTCCAAGATGTCGCGGCGTCCCGGCGATGTAATGCCGGCATTGTTCACGAGCAAATGACAGCGGCCAAAATGCGTTTGTACGGCGCTAACGATGTCAGACCTGCCATCCGTCATGCCCACATCTCCCTGACAATATTTAACGTCTGCACCGATGGATCGCAATTGTCGAAGCACTTCCTGGACGTCACTCTCGGCTCGCACACCGTTGATGGCCAAATCCCAATGGTCGTGGGCAAGCGCTGTGGCAATTCCCAGGCCGATGCCGCGGGTTCCACCTGTCACGAGAGCAACGCGTCGCTTTTCTTCTGCCATGATCTAGTTCCGACCCCAGGTAAAAAGTCATTCATCTTCGTCTAGGGAAAACACTTGGTAAGTGTGTTACGCTTCTGAATCGTTCGGTCCGAAAAAAGTAAGGTAGGGTTCCGATCGTGCCATGCGCTGCACCAGCAGTGCGGCTTCACGGAAATGGTAATCTCCCCACATAGAAGATTCGCCACATGGGACCAATTGCTCGTCTGGTGTGTAGTCCCATCCGTTGGGGCGATGGTACACCGAGTGTAACAGTAAGCCTTCGTGTTGGGGGAGTGTTGACAAATAGGGCTCTTGCAACAGTGTTTGCAATACCGTCAATCCGGCTTGGAGGTACAGAGCAGACAGCTCTTCATCTTGACTTTTCAGGAAGTTGCCCAGACGAATAAGGCCTTGAGTAGCGATGGCAGCCGCAGAGCTATCCACCGGTTCGTAGTCGTTCAATGGCTCGGCAGGTCTCTGTTTGTAGTCGCCCAAGGAGAGAAGCCCTGGGGCACCGGTATCCCAATACGGCACGCCACACGTAGGAGTCTCAGCAATGTAGTGATCGCAGGTGGCTTTCGCGGCGTCTAAAAACTCTGTTTCTACGGACTGGCGGTCTTCGCGAGAGGCAAACTCATCATCTGGCCGAGTTGTCAGCCATTCCAACAACTCGGCATAGCCTAACATGGCCCATGCCTGTCCCCGTGTCCAGGTCGTATACGGTGAATAGCCTTGTTGGGTCGACGCACAACGGTAGACGCCATTGTTGACATTGAACAACGATTCGTGTGCTGTGCGCCCACGAATATCATATGTGTCCCGTCCTTCACCGTACCAAACGTTGTACCGTGCTGTGTTCGTGGCATGTTCGACAAGACGTTGCATCAAAGAATGTGACTCGTCTTGTTCTCCCATTAAGGTTTGACCTAGTTGGTGGCCTATCGCCAATGCGCGGCAGCTACGAATGGTGTCCACAAATAGAGACTGTGGTCCGTTAAACGAATAAATGTATCCGGTTCCGTCCGACGTCTTGGACCAGCGCGCCGCTTGGACGGCGCCGCTCACCTTTAACGCTAGCTCGTAAAAGTGAGATTCCCATGGCGTTGCTTGATAGCGGCCTTCTTGATGCATCCGCCACAGTCCGCCGTAGGTGCTGATGTTGTTAAACCCGTGGTCGTGCACGCCCACATGAGTAATATGGGGTGACATCTGTTCAAGGGTGTGGCGACGTCCCAGGTCGAGGAACTTTTCATCACCTGTAGCATCGAATTGTAAGATCGTCGAGCCAAACTGGAAGCCTTGTGTCCACTCTGTCCAACCTTGCGACGTGTATTGGCCCTGTACTGTGAAAACAGGACTGCCCGATTGTGACGAGTAGCGTCCATCGATGTGATCAATACAGGTTGCAGAAATATTCCAGAGTCGTTCCAGCAATGGCAGGAGATCACTCGGGTTTAAATTGTGTTGAATGTCAATCATGTGGATGGGCGCTCATGCTGTGAACAATCGACGATGCACTAAGTACGGTATCCTCCGCAAGCGCCCGTGACAAGCCGTCAGTCCTAGCCTGTGTCACGTGTCACTAGCTCCTGTAGCTGCTAGTCGTCGGACAACGTTGACGCGAGATACGCATCCAGATAGACTTCCAGCTGCACAGTTTTAGTTCGTGGAATTTTTACCTTGAGGAACGAAGGATCACGAAAATGCAAAGTACCCCTATGGCTGGCGACTTGCAATTGGCTGGCTCATGCAGGCTTGTTCGACGACGTCTGATTGTTTTGTTGAGTCTTGCCGTCATGGTGATCGGTACAGCTGGTTGTACGGAAGCAGACAAGGCAGGCCCACACCCGGGCGACGGCTCAACGACGGCAGCTTCTTCGTTCGAAATTCCTGAGTTGTCGATAGATATGAACGATCCGAGCGCGAACGCACCAGTTTCGGTGGCAGCAGCCGTCTCGCCCGCGGCCGCACGGGCTGGAGACTTGATCACCCTGGTCGTCCACACCCGGTTAGCTGACAGTTGGCACATTTACGCTGTGGATCAAGCATCTGGCCCCACCGTCCCAACCACACTATCGCTGACACTTCCTGATGGATTGGAAGCTGTCGGTCAGTGGAAGCTTCCGGAATCGGAGCCGTTCGATACGGCCTTGGGGGAAACACAGGTGTATCACCACGAAGCTACTTTCGCGCACCAAATTCGCGTCGGTGAAGAGGCAACGGATAATCTGGCGATTGAATGTGAATTTGGATATCAGGCGTGCAACGATAGTATTTGCCATCGTCCAACCACGATTCCTGTGAATACGTCTGTACAAATTGAAACGGCACCCTGAGTAGAGCTATTGATTCCTCAATAACTGTCCCCCTACGGTTTGCCATACCGGTTTCGGTTGCGATATGAAGAAGAAATGATCGCCTGGAAAGAATTTCGACCGGAAGGAGATGTCGGACTGTTGTCTCCAAGCTTCGACGCCAGGCCTTGTCGTGAACTTGTCCTCGGTGGCTGCAAAAGCCAGTAGCGGTACAGGTAAGGGCGGTTCTTCTACGTATTGGTATCTCTCCACCAACTTGAAATCGCCTCGAATCACGGGCAGCAGCGCGGCCATGAATTCCCGATTCTCTAAGATTTCTTCGGGCGTTCCTTGTAAACGCCGAAGCTCGTCAATCAATTCGGCATCGGACATTTCATGGCGAAACGTTTTGTCGTGAGAACTGTCTAATTGTGGAGCATTTCTTCCGGAAACAATGAGTTGGGTGGGGAGTGCTAAACCGTGACGTCGTTGGTGTCGCACTAGTTCGAAGCTGAGTACAGCGCCCAGGCTGTGGCCGAAACACGCAAACGGAAGATCTGATAGCCGATCGATTTCCATTGCTAACGGCTGTACTAGTTCGTCGATCCGTCCCGGCAAGGACTCTCGCAAGCGGCTTTCCCGTCCAGGCAGTTGCACGGCGACCACTTCGATGGATTCAGGTAATTCTGCTGCCCATGATCGGAACGTCGAAGCTCCACCGCCAGCATGCGGCAGACAATACAGCCGGATCGTGGCTTGTGGTCGCTCTTGAAATCGAATGAACCACGGATTCGATGGGCCGGCAGAATCTGGAAGTGACATGGGTAAAGGTCAACCGGAAAGAGAGTAGAACGTTGGTGACAAACCTCAATTTTCCAGAAACCGTGTGACGGCAGTATTACTTTTAGCCAGAGAGTTCAGGGATCGTCGTTGGATGGCCACGAGTGATGCGCTAGATCCTGGCAATGAGGTGTTAAGTTTCGCGGTTTTGCAGCTCGGCAATGATTTCTTGAGCGCGTTCTAGGGTCGCATTTTTTTCGATCAGCATTTGCGTGCGGACTTCTTCGAGCAAATCGGGCGTAGCTCTGGTGGTAACAAACAAGGCACGGCTGGCCATCAGACGGTCCAGCTTTTGTGCAAATCGTCGTACTTCGGGACCTAACGCGGACGCTAACCAGCTTACCCGATTTCCGGACGGTTGATAACGGAAATCACACGATAGACGGATGCGGTTGGAGCGATTGGCTGTCCCACGATGAACCATCAGATTGGAGAACAGCACGATGTCACCAGGTAGGTATTCTGTCGTGGCCCAGTCGGACTCGGCGACATCCAAATGAAAAGCGCCAGCGCCTTGTTTGTTGGTTTCTTTGAGCGAGCTGGCGGCGAGTCCAGCCAGGTCTCGGAGTCCTTTGCGGTGCGATCCGGGCACCAGCGCCAGACCTCCCACCTCATGAGTGATCTCCATCAACGGTAGCCAGCCAGTGTAAAACACATCGGCGTCATAGCCCAACTTCACCGCACCGTCCTGATGGGCACCCGTCCCGGGGACGTCAGGTGTTTCCGGCGTCGGATAGATGATTCGTATAAGTTTTTGCGTCCAAGAATCTACAGGATTGCCCAAGATGCTTGCCAGTGTTCCGGTGATTTCGGGTGACTCTGCCAATTGGATAAACGAATCGAGTCGCACAATGCGATCGTAGAACGCCAGATACTCTTCCTCATTGGGATGAGGCCCCCCACTCCACAAAGGCTCAGAACTGTCGACGTTCTCGATAATGTGATGTTCTCGTAAAATCGACAAGATGTCGGTTTTTACCTGGTCCAAGAGTTCTAGATTGAGTAAGCCACGAAAAAAGAGATATCCGTTCTCTTCCAAAACACTGGCCAGATGACTTGAGTCATCTAAGTGCTGGGACGAATCGATCAATTTCTGAGAATCCACCATGTTTTTCTGTTACCTCCAGGCGAGAGTCTGTAGTAGGTACTCTACGCCGACAAGGAATCGTAAGTCCTTTATTCCAACAGGACGCAAATCAGCTCACGGTCACTACGAGCGAATACACAGTTTCCTGCATAGGCTGGGTGAGCCCAGGTTCTTCCTATGATATTCGTTCGCGACTCTTCGACATAGCCGTCAGGATTGAGTCGGATCAAGATCAGATCGCCGTCCGAGTTCAATGCAATCGCTCGGTCTTCGTCTGCCAGCCATACTAAAGTTGCTTGAGGATTACGGCCTTTAGGTGTCAGGCGATTATCATCGTCCCATTGTTTGTCACCAGTTGCTAATTCGAAGCAGGTGAGGCCGTGTCGGCGGTCGAGCATGTAAACGTAACCATCACGGTACAAAGGTTGCGACATCAATGCTCTCAGATTGCGGTGATCATGCCACACTTCCTCCACCTCGTCCTCGTTGGTGTCGGGCCGCACAGCCAAACTACCGTCATAGTAACTACTCACCAGCACGATGCCTTCGTGAAAGATGGGGTCTGCGACCGATGTACCGTAGTTGACCTCGAACGGTACGCTCCACAACAGTTCACCGTCATATGGGTTCAACCCGCACACACGGACTGGTGTCCAGGCAATGATTTCTGCTTGACCATTTCGTTCCTCGATCTGTGGCGTGGAGTATCCTGCGGCGTCGGAAAGATTTTTCCACCGTAGTTCGCCAGTCATTCGATCGAATGCCATGTAGCATCCATTAGCTTCGGCGCCTGGGTGCACAATGACCAGATCTTGGAAGATGACTGGCGAAGCACTCAATCCCCAAATCGGAACGCGAGCTCCCATTTCGGAAACTAAGTCTTTCGACCAGAGGACTTCTCCAGTTTTGAGCGATAAACAATGAAAATGTCCTACAGCCCCCAGCGTGTAGACGCGTCCCTCATGGATCGTCGGTGTGGCGCGAGGTCCGTTGTCGTAGGCCACACCATCGTAATCCACGGCGTACGAATGTTGCCATCTAGGCTCACCGGTCTGAGCTGTGAAGCATAATATCCGTTCGGCTTCGGAGGGTGCGATTTGTCGATCCATCACGACAACCGATCCTTCGGCAACGGCGACACCGCCATACCCTCCACCGATTTTCCGTTTCCAGATTTGTGACAGCCCTGAGTCACTCCACATATCTGGTAACGGCGGTGCCTGCCAGGATCCATCTCTTCGCGGTCCACGCCATTGCGGCCACGCTTCCGCTGCCAAGAGGTCGACCTTTTGGGAATCGACTTCCTGACTGGACGAGGTCTGAACGGACGGTTGCCACGATTCGGGATTAGCTACCAATGGATGTAGCGACGCTCCCTCCGAAATCAACTCACATACTATGCGGAATCCCAGAGCGTAGAACTTTCCTTCGGGTAAATCGGCATAGCGAAAAGCACTGCGGCAGTCGCGTCCGTCGCTGTACCAGTCTCCGCCGCGGATGACCGGCGAAGTTCCTGTTTCGGAACCGATGGGATCGACCTCAGAAGATCGCTGGTAGAAAGCACGGTCGAACTTGTCCAGACACCATTCATTCAGGTTGCCGTGCATGTCGTACAAACCGAATGCGTTGGGTGGATACGAACCTACGGGGGAAGTGCGGTTGAGGAATGGCCCCAGCTTGGCATCACCGAATGGATAATTGCCGTTAAAATTTGCCTGTTCAGACGACAGAGTATCGCCACAGTGAAATACGGTGGTCGTCCCAGCCCGGCAGGCATATTCCCATTCCGCCTCATAGGGTAACCGATACAGGCGGCCAGCTTTTTGTTCAGCGGGTAATGCAGACAGCCGTCGACAGAATTCCAATGCGCCGAACCAGGTAATATTTTCTGCGGGTAGTTGTCCCACGTCGAGATCTTCAGTAGAAGCGGCCAGCAGGCCTTCCTTGGTAAAGGAACTGGGATTGGAATCCATCATTTCCAGGTATTGACGCTGGGTGACTTCGAACGCCCCTAAATAAAATGCACGCGATATGCGTACTCGGTGTTGTGGCTTTTCATCTTCGCGCGCCCCCGGGTCTGTATCCGCAGAACCCATTAGAAAACTACCGGCTGGGATCCGCACCAATTGCATTCCTAACGAGTTGGTGATCGTGGAGTCTGACGAGGCAACGCTATCCTTAGAAATGGCGTTGGCTGGAACAGCCGCCAACACTGTGGCGTTACTAGGTATTGCGGACGTGTCTATGTCGTCGGCCGCTCTACAACCCAGTCCCAACAAAACGATTAGTGGTAGCATCCTTTGCATTGTCGTCCTATTAATTTCATGAGAAGCGTGTGCACGTCAACCATACTGCAATAGAACACCGTGGAGTCGCAGGCGACAGGGAGTTGTTGATAAAAGGTGTCTTTCTGGCCCGCTAAAAACTATGTGGCGTCAAAGCCTGTGCTTGTAATGCTGGATCCTCACTCAATCCCGGGGAACCAAGTATTGCCAGCCAACACCAAACGGAACGTTAGGGACTTTAGGAATGGCGCTAAACAGTAGTGAATCAGTATCTAATAGAATTGCCAGGAGTCAAATTGTGATGGTGACTCTTTTCAACCTTGCGTGCTTCCAAATATTCATGTACCGGCGAATAGTTGACCACCACCTAGTGGCAAATAGAGGGATCTGCGTTATGATCTTTGTAATCGAATGCATCTCCGATCAATTCGGACAACTCAAAATTATAACTTGAATCATTCGTTTCACGAGGGTCATAAATTGGCTCTTCCAGGCAAAAAAAAAGGAAGCCATGTCAAGCACTGAAACGCCGTCAACGATTTCTGTTAGTGGAAGATATATCATTCTGGTCGTGGCCTTTCTCGGATGGGCGTATTCTGGCGTTCACATGTCGATTAACGGCATCGTCATGCGTGTTGCCACGGCCGATTTGATGCAGAGTGACTTTGCTGAGGCGGGAATCGCCGAAAAATCTTCTGCAGATAATGTCGACCCAGAGATTATGGAGGAATACGATGCCAACGCTAGTGGCACTCTGGAAGCAGGTGAACGTGCGAAGGCCAGGGAGGCGATTCTTGGTCAGTGGTTCGGTTGGTTCACGTGTGCGTTCTTATTCGGGGCTGCCACGGGAGGGTATGTGTTTGGCTATGTTGGCGATGCATTCGGTCGCGCGAGAGCGATGGCATTCAGTATTCTGTGTTATTCCGTGTTCTCGCTGATATCTAGCTACGCTCAGAGTCCGACTCAATTATTGTTGCTCCGTTTTGTCACCTGCATGGGCATTGGTGGGATGTGGCCAAATGGCATTGCACTTCTATCCGAAGCATGGGCTACGGTGTCTCGTCCCGTTGTGGCTGGCGTCATGGGGACTGCGGCGAACGTTGGAATTTTAATCTTCGCCCTGTATACCGTTTTGGGACATCAAGTTACTAGTAGCGATTGGCGCTGGACCTTGTTGGTGGGAGGTTATGCCATTGTACTTGGTGCGATCTCGTTTTTGTTTGTGCCCGAATCTCCAAGCTGGCTTGCCGTCCAGCGAGGTGAATCCTCGAAGAGTGAAAAACCAGGAAAAGTAGGACTGGGTGAAATTTTCAAGCCGCCGATCCTGCAAATCACTTTGATTGGTATTTTGTTAGGAACCATCCCATTGTTTGGTGGCTGGGGTGTGAGCAATTGGGCTACCGCGTGGGCCAGTGAAGTTGGCGACACTGCTAAGCAGACTACGTTAGATGACAAAGACCAAGCAGAAGGTGAAGAAGGCACAACGGTATCTAAACCCGCTTCTAAACCGGACCCCATTCTCAAGTCCATGACCGTTGTGGCCAGGTCGTTACCAGGATCCGTCAGTAGTTTACTCGGTGGAGCCTTGGCGGTGTTTTTAGGACGCAAACGGACCTATTGTCTTTTGTGCATAGGTGCTTTGATTTGTACGCAATTTCTCTTTCGCGTCGACAATCCTGTCGACAGTCGTGTCTTGTTTACTATCAGCATGTTTGAAAGGGATCTGAAGATCACCGAATTCCTTGGTTGGACTTTTGGACTCGGTTTCTTTAGCGGGTTCTTCTTCGGCTGGCTTCCGCTTTGTCTGCCAGAACTGTTTCCGACTCGTGTTCGAGCAACCGGAGCTGGCGTCAGTTTCAACTGGGGCCGAATCCTGACTGCGTTTGGGGTGCTGTTGTCTGCCGTGGCCCTTAAGCAAATGTTTCAGGGGGAATACGCCACGGTCGGGAAAATTACGGGTCTGATCTATGTGGCTGGATTGGTCGTTATTTGGTTCGCTCCAGATACCAGTTCTACGTCCTTAGACGACTGATGCCCAGGGTTTTTGAGCGAGGAGCGTTGGATCCGCCGTTACGGATTCCACTTGGCAGCCGTGCTGTCCCCGTTGGACTGGCTGGTGACTTATTTTCCCATTGTCCTAATTGGGGCGATTTAATAATACCTCGCTATAGATCGGCGTAAAGCTTGGTGCTGCCATAAGTTATTGGGGATTCGTTGTTTGCGGGCGTCCGCGTTTTTTTTAAAAACTGCGTCATCCTCACTACAATGAATCAATGGAACTGGTTACTTGGGATAATGCTATACCGTAAATGGGATCCAAGCCCTACAACATTTTGCCAAGTGAGCAGAATCTGCGGTCTTGCGGCTGACCACCACGACGCTCGAACGCATGCATCGTAAATAATTCACAACGTTGCCCTGAACTGCAACGTGATGGAGAAAACGCTCGTGACCTCACCGATCATGACCATCTCTACAAAATCGCGATGTTCGCATCGTGCGCCGTGCTGCGTTACCCTGGTTTCAACTGTCACCGTCGCGCTACGCTCGATCTCTTTGGTGTTCGCGATAGCAGTCTTTCTAATGATTTTGCTGTCGACGGGGTTGCTACGAGGAGCAATTGAAATTGAAATGTTTTCTCCTGCAACGAACGATCGTTTCGCAAATGATTCGTCATTTGTTGCTGCCGGGTTTGATTTGTCAGGTGTAGGTCGAGCATTGTCCGGATCTATCGAAGGGGGTGGGCATTGGTCAACGCTGATCGATGAGAACATTTTCCTGAGCGCAGAACACTATCACGCCCCGAATGCTCAGCAGATATTCTTCTATCCTAACAACGATCCTGGATCGACTCCTGTCATACGAACCGTGGTGGGTGGACAGCAAATCGGTACTTCCGACCTGTGGATAGGGCATTTGGATTTTGCGGTACCTAGTTACATTGCAACCTATTCCTGGTGGCAGACTCCTGTTACGACTGCCAATTTCAGCTCGACAATCGAAGATGAGTTTGTCTATATGTCTGGTGTCAGTCCCACCAATACTGGATATGGCACCAGCAAGTTGACGAATCAGGCGGTGGGTGAAAATCGCGTCGAAGATTATTTTCCTAACGTAGATCCATTACCAGTTGGTGGGAACGTAGGGGATACTGTGTGGCTCGTTGACAATCTGCCTGGCGATGCGGGATTTATCGTCGACACGTATGAAGCGAAGCTTAATATTGGAGATTCCGGGAGTCCTCTGTTTACGGTGAACGGCGGTAATTTGGAGATTGTTGGAACCGCATGGTTGGTGGGTGAAGTCGACATTGACCCTGGAATAGGTGAAACTTTGCGAGATTTTTCTGCCTACACATACACAGGAAATTACGTCCCTGAGATCCAACAGTACATTGACGCTAACTTGACGACGGTCGTCCCAGAACCGGCCTCACTCAGCGTTATGGCTGGCATGTGCTTGCTCCTTCTATTCTCACGCGCTGCCTGGCGTCTTGTGTGACATTCTCCCTGCCCGCTACCGGCGCGTTACCAGGCTAAGACGCGAACCAATGTCCAGTGAAGTTCTCTGCCTTCGGTGACGTGAGTCTAACGGTAGGGTGGGAATCTTTGCGCTGGATGATTTGTCAAAAACTGAAAGCCTTGCGCACTACCGCTACTCATGTGGTGGCGAGTTGGGACGCACTGCTGGCTGACCCCACAGGACAGATCATGTTCGGCCGGTAGCCAATGCCGTGAAGCATTTGTTCACGATCCCACCCTCTGCTATCGCCGATCTGGCTCGCACTGACCAACCGTTATAACTACAATTCTTTTTCCATAAACTGCCTGCAAAAAAATCATTGGCCCAATGCCCCCGGAGTAGTCTCGATGAATCCCGATCGTCTTTTGGAACGTTTTCTCAGCTATGTTGCCGTAGATACCACGGCTGTCGAGGATTCCGATTGTTATCCCAGTTCGGCTGGACAGTGGGAGTTAGGAAGGATTCTTACCGATTCTTTGCAGCAGTTGGATCTTATTGATGTGCAACAGGACGAGCATGGGTTAGTGTGGGCCACATTGCGTAGCAATGTCGATTTTGACGTTCCGGTGATTGCATTGAACGCACATCTCGATACTTCACCAGAATCGGCGGGAGACAATATTCGTCCGCAGATCGTTCGTAATTATTCTGGAGGTGATTTGCTGTTACCTGGGGACACGTCACGTGTCATTCGTGTGAAGGATAATCCGGAACTAAACGCTTTACATGGTCAAACGTTGATTACTACGGATGGAACCACCTTGCTGGGAGCCGACGACAAGGCGGGGATTGCGGTCATCATGGAGTGTGTGACTTACTTAGTTGAACACCCAGAGATTCCACACGGTCCGATTCGAATTCTTTTCACGTGTGACGAAGAAATCGGCAAGGGGATTGCGCACGTCGACCTGGAAAAACTGAACGCTGCCGTAGCCTACACTTTAGATGGTCAGGGAGCGAACGAGATTGATATCGAAACATTCTCGGCCGACTTGGCAACGATTACGTTCAGAGGGATCAATATCCACCCCTCGATTGCCAAAGATCGAATGGTTAACGCTATTCGCGCAGCAGGCCAATTCGTCGACGAATTACCGCGAAATACACTGGCTCCGGAAACCACAGATGGGAAGCTTGGATTTATGCACCCCTACGTCGTCGAAGGGGGAGTAGCAGAGGTCACGTTGAAGGTCCTGTTGCGCGACTTTGAGACGACAGGCTTGGAAGAACAAGCAGGCCGGTTGCACCATTTGGCTCGACAAGTGGAAGCTTCTTTTGCAGGGACGTCGGTCGACGTGGATGTGAAGAAACAATATCGCAATATGCGAGAAGGACTGGAGTGTGAGCCTCGCGCAGTGGCGTACGCCCAGCAGGCGCATGAACGATTAGATCGTACTTGTCGACTTACCAGCGTCCGTGGTGGAACCGACGGTTCACAACTCACGGAGCTAGGTTTGCCCACTCCAAATCTGTCGACCGGTGAACATAATCCGCACTCGCCGCTGGAATGGTGTTGCCTGGAAGAAATGGTACAAGCGGCCGAACTCCTCGTAGAACTTGTCCAGGTTTGGGCGACAGAGCGTTAGTCCTTAGTGGACGTTGATTCGGTCTTGTTACTGCTGGACCAACGAGCAGTGGTACAGAGCGCCACGGAATGCGTTTAAATATTCTCATGCCCTAAAGCAAAGTGTTGTAGCACTAGCGGTCCTGGAGCGTTTGATCATTGGCATGCCCGAGTGCTTGAGCTCTGCCGTTACTCAATTACTTAAGAGCATGGGCAAGCCTTTTGCTGAGGATGTTAGCGAGCATCCAGCAACGAGCAACTATCCACCTGGTGGCCAGGGGGCGAGGCAAGCTCCCACAGGCTGAGGCTCAATGGGACGAAACGGCACCGAGCCATACGAACGGTAGGCCACGTCGAGCCACGGCGTTTCGACCCGTCGAGAGTTTTCGGTAAGTGATGTCATGGCTGCTTCTAATACACCTGTCGTCAAGAGTGTTCGCTCGACCGGATAACTGGGTGTCCCCGTCATAAACATCTCTTCCACGTTGAGTGAAAGGTATGAAAAATGGGCATAAGGGCCTTTGGTGTACTCATAGCCATGGCCTTGAGAGCAGAATTCGGCAGCAGTGGTCTGTCCTTTAACGCGTGCGGCATACGCCAGGCTTTGGACATATTGATCGAAAAGTAGTGCAGTTCCTCGAAACCCGTCTCGGTATTCGACCAGGATAGCCACTGGATCCGGGCAATGGGCCTCGATTTCGCCTTCGGGCTTATCTTGAATCGTCGCACAAGCTGCTTCGGCCAAATGTCGTGACCACTGGCCGTTCGTGGCTGCTTGCCAGACAGCGTCTCCGCGCAGGCAAGTTACCGCCGATACACCGGTTTCTGCGCCCTGACGACGTTCCACCATGCACTGCAAAACTTCCAAGACATGAAAACCGTAAATCTCAACTCCCGAAAAACCGACCGCAACCGCTTCGTCAATCGGGGTGTCCAGTTCGTGTTCTAACCAGGGTCTGCGCCATGTGACGGGCTGGGAAGAACCGGCCATTAAGGGAATTCCCAACTGAGCCGCACGGTCGTACATCCACTTAGCGTCGTACCAGTTGGTGGATAAATGCTTGTCATTAAAGATAGGGGCCACTCGCCCGCTGTTTGCCATCACGCCGCATATCTGTTCCATAAAATATTTTCGCGGGTACAGTTTCTGTTGCCTCTCGTTCCAAGCGTAGTCGCCATGCTCGCCGATCAAGAGTACTCCGTCGACAGCCAGGTCGCTGCCATCCAAGGTGAGCGCACGAACAATGCTGGGAAAGACTGGCACGTCGTGTTGTTTGGCGACGTCGAGGCCAATGTCCTCGGGGAAAATCTGGTCGAGGTACATCGAAGCTAATTCTACGCGTGGTGGCAGCAAACCATCGTCGGTTGGAAATCCCATGAGGAATTTGGGCACGATCACGTCTGCGTGAGAACCCTCGAAGAACTGAGTGATGATCGCGGCGACTCGTTTGCGTGGTTCACTCATGATGGCGTATCCTGCTTGACTACGACTGGGCCGCCAGCTCTCTTCTTAGGCGAATGGCAATGTCCGGTTCGACCATGGCGGCTGTAGCCATATGGACAGCATGAGCGCCAGCCGATAGATGTCGCTGTACGTGTTCGGCGGACGAAATACCTCCAATGCCGACGAGCGTGATCTGAGATCCTTGTCGTCGAATGATATCTGCAAACATTTCGACAATTGCCAACGACGCCTGTTGAATCGCGTTCCCACCGATACCTCTCACTTGGCCTCCAAATTGCGGGTGGCCAGTGTGGTCTACGATCTTAGCTGGAACGCAATTGGGAGTCGCGAAGCAATCGACGGAATTGGACAACGCATCAATCAGCGAGGCGGCATCTTCCTCATGTTTCACGAAACCTATCTTGGCCAGCAAAGGTGTCGAACCGATGACATCGCGCGTGGCCGCGGCTACCAACGCTGCGTCTGCGGGACGCTGAAATAACTGACCCTCACATGCCGTCACGTTGGGACAGGAAAGATTCAGTTCCACGCAATCTGCTCCGCTTTGCACAGCCCAATTGGCGCATTGTGCATAGTCGTTTGCCAAGTCGGCGATCGACCAGCCGTCTTGAGTGGTACCGACAACCGACACCGACAGTAGTTTACCTTTGGCCAATTTCTTACGAGTCGATTCGATGTCTTCACGCCAGACGTCTGGCGGTTGGGATGGCATGCCAAAAGAGATTGCCCAGCTTCCCTGCATGGTGTCACTGGCGAGGATAGGTGGTTCGTCGCCATGCAGAGGGGTGCAGTCTACAGGCTGCAGATTGGGCAAATCATAACAGGCACGTGCGCGACTGCGCACGGTTTTATAAGTCACGACGTCGAAACCGAGACTGCCATAGTACAGGCACCATTGCCCGTTAAGCAGCGGTCCTGCCGCGATTCCCAATGGGGAATTTACTGGCAAGCCACAAAAATTCCACTCGCCGGGGACTTCCGGCTGTTCACGCTCCACGCAATCTGGAGCGTTTTCGTAATTCCAGGTGTACGACCGGGATGGGAGGTATCGCGGAAGTTCGGCCATAGTTATTGAGAATAGAGTGTGCGTTCAAGTTAACGTAATCGTTACAAATTCGGCGGATTTCCTACCAGTGACCCTCACGGAAGAATCTCCATTTTAGTGATCCAGGTCTATGAATGTCATAGGTTTTTGGTGAAGTGTGGTCATATTTGGTCCCTTCGCGGTGGCTTAGATTGATCACAACTGTATCACGAAATGGAACGATAAGGCCTAGAGAGGACTTAACTCAACGCCCTGTCGACGATACACTATTGCGTTTACCTTCACCAGTCATTCTTCTAGCCCCTGCCCTTTTCTCTCTTATCTATGAAGCGTCGAGACGACATTCGGAACGTAGCCATCATAGCACATGTCGATCATGGCAAGACGACGTTGGTAGATTGCCTGCTGCGCCAAAGTGGAGAATATCGAGCCAGTCAACTCGTTGGAGATTGTATTCTCGATTCGAACGATTTGGAGCGAGAGCGGGGAATTACCATTTTGGCGAAAAACATCGCTTTGCAGTACCAAGGCGTTAAAGTCAATTTGATAGACACGCCTGGCCATGCCGACTTTGGTGGTGAAGTGGAACGGGTGTTACGGATGGCTGACGGAGCGTTGGTGTTGGTAGACGCCGCTGAAGGGCCCATGCCTCAGACACGTTTTGTGCTCTCCAAGGCCCTAGAGAGCCATTTGCGTCCCTTGGTTGTTGTCAACAAGATTGACAAACCCGAAGCTCGACCCCATGAGGTTTTGGGCGAGATCCTCGATTTGCTAATGGATCTCGGGGCCGAGGACCTGCTGGGTGACTTTCCACACATCTTTGCCAGCAGCAAGGACGGTTATGCTACTTTGGATCCGGACATGCGAACGGAAACGATGCATTCGTTGCTGGATATGATGCTGCGGGAAATCCCTGGACCACAAACAGAAGCTGATGGACCGCTGCAGATGCTCGTAACTACTCTCGACTGGTCCGATTACGTCGGGCGCATTGCCATTGGGCGTTTGCAGTCGGGATCCATTTCTCCAGGCAATAGAATTGCACTCATGCAGGCGCACGATCAAGTCTGTGAAGCGACGGTTTCGGAAGTCCATTTATTTGACAAATTGGGACGAGTCAAAGTCGAGCAGGCGACGGCGGGAGATATTGCGGCGTTGGTCGGGATGGATGACGTTGCCATTGGCGACACTGTGAGTGACCTCCGATCACTCAATGCGTTACCTCGTGTGGAAGTCGACGAGCCAACCATTCAGATGGTATTTTCGATCAACACGTCGCCGCTGGCGGGACAAGATGGCCGATACGTTACGACCCGTCACTTGGCAGGTCGATTGGAAAAAGAATTGGAACGCAATGTAGCGCTCCAAGTCCAGCAGATTCCTGGTACCGAATCCTTTACGGTTGCGGGGCGAGGCGTCTTGCACCTGGCGGTTTTGATCGAAACGATGCGTCGCGAAGGTTACGAGATGTCGATCGGCAAGCCACAAGTCGTGTTGCGCAGTCGTAATGGGACTCAGGAAGAGCCGTTCGAATCGTTAGTTGTCGAGGTTCCACACGAAAAACTGGGGCCGGTGATGGAGCTGGTCGGTACGCGTCGTGGACAGTCGGTCGAGATGCATAGTCATAGCGACTACACCCACGCGATGTTTTCGATTCCAGCGCGAGGATTGATCGGGTTACGTACGAGACTTTTGAATGCCACACAAGGCACTGCGATCGTACACCATCGCTTTGACGCTTACCGTCCTCTGGAATCGGAAATGCCTGGGCGCGGCAATGGTGTTTTGGTGTCGATGGTTGGTGGCAAGGCTGTTGCATTCGCCATGGACGGCCTACAGCAGCGGGCGGAGATGTTTGTGGCTCCAGGAGACGTCGTCTACGAAGGTATGATTGTCGGTGAGAACAGTCGTACTGGAGATATGTCGGTGAATCCCACCAAGGAAAAGAAGCTTACGAACATTCGAGCCGCAGGCAGCGACAAAAATATTCTTTTGAAACCACCGCGAGTCTTTTCGTTGGAAGCAGCGTTGGAATATATCGAGGACGACGAGTTAGTAGAAGTTACACCCAATCATATTCGCTTGCGAAAAATCATGCTCAAGGAATCTGATCGGCGACGAGAAGGACGGAAGCGAGGTTAGCGGTTGTCGCTACCATTCGGCCAGCATCTTACGCATGTAATCGAGGCCTTCTCGCGATCCCCAGCAAGGAAGGGGATACAGATATAAATCTAGCATCCAACGTCCTGAAAAGTTGATTTCTTTTAATCCCTGTACCATGCCGTCCAAGTTCAAGCAGCCACGTCCGGGCGGAAAATGCAATTCCGAACTTTGTTGGTCCCCGTCGGAGAAATGCACGTGCTTGATGGCTGGTCCGAAGCGGTGTATCGCTTCCAGATAGCCGTCAGGAATGCCAATCGATAGATGGCAAGGGTCATAAGCCACACCGAAATGGTCCGACCCGATCCGCTCGATCAGTTGAGTCGAAAAGTCAAGATTGGTGCCCAAGGTAAAGGGGTGGATTTCGATGAATAGATCGATGTTGCGTTCCACAGCATAACCCGTCGCTTCACTAAGTAACGATACTGTGTCATCTAAAAGTCGTCCCATGATGAGTTCTTGAGTGGCGCCCGGCGGCACGCGTCCCTCGTACGTGATTACGTATTCCACACCTAAGTCCTGTGCGATGTCGATGTCTCGCTTTAAACCAGCCAACGCGACTTTGACATCATCCGAACTATTCAACATTTGGAAGTATGGGGAGTCAGGTACATTGGAGCCGACGAGTTTCATGCCCAAAGACTCAATGAATTCTGCGAACTGTTGTCGCAATGCGGGCGTTCTAAAGTCGGTGATCTGGCAGTGACAGATCTCAATCTGGTCGTATCCTAATTCGGCCATCATCGGTAAAGTGGCTTCGAGTGGATCGTTAAAATAGCCGAGCGGGTTTCCGATAATCGGTATGGACATGGCAATGATCATTCACCGGGGGTGTAGGAAAATAAGAATAGCCGAGATTCGCTGTTCAGCCATTCTAGAGAGGATAATCGAGTATTTGAAACTATTGTGTTTAAGGATGCAATGGAGCACAGAAATTTGGGCCGGTATCAAAACAGATGCCTACGAACAGTCTCAACCTGGACATCATTATCGATTGCGAGCGATTCAATTGCCAAGAGCTGCCTGATAGCCAGGTGCGGCGGTAAATTCGGTGACGAGTTCGCCGCGATTGCCCCAGACACACACCCGTCCTGCGTAGTCACCTGACGCCAGACGGTCAGTCGTGGCATTGTAAGCCACGGCATGCACCGGATAGGTGTGCCCAACCTGAGAGGATTGGTGTTGGCCACTTTCGATGACAAACCGATCGACACTTCCTTTGTCGGATCCGGCGACAACCCAATGGTCATTCTTGTCGAGTGTCAAGCTAAGCACAGACTTGGCGCCGTTAGACATCATCCTGATCGTCTTGTCGTCTTTAGGCGTTTCCGACATGCCAGAAGCGGATCCACTGCCACTTGTCTTCCAAACGTGGATCTTGCCATCGGCACCACAACTGACGGCCTGCTGGCCATCGGCAATAAAGGAAACATCATAGACAGGCTGGTTATGGCCGGCATATGTAGCAAGTAGGTCGCCGGTCGAAGTGTCAATGACTTTGGCCATTTTGTCTCGACTGGCAGATACTATACGCTTGCCGTCCGGGCTGAAGGAGACACTGTATACCCAATCCGCGTGATGTTGAGCTGCGAGCTGCTGGACACCGTCGGGCCATCCAATCAGCCGGATGGACTGGTCCGCACCTGCAATTGCCAGCCGATTCTGGGTTGGGTCCACGGCCAACCCCAAGGCACAGTCTTCCATGCGCACGATTTCACGAAGAAAGTCCCCCGTGTCTGTCTGGAAAGCACGCACTTCTCCCAATGATCCTGGAATTCCGCTCGCCGCAACAATTACTGCTCCGTTCTCGATATAAGTCAGGGCATAGGTGCGTTCGGCCACATTTTGGATGCGGCGCATCAAATCGCCAGTTTGAGCGTCCCAAAGTGTGATTTCGTGGATGCCCCCAACTGCGATTTGTGAACCGTCCGGGTGAAACGCCAAGGCCGTTACTGGAAGTGCGGCACGGTATGTTTTGGGCGGTAACCTATGGTCTCGCGGCGGAGCCAGATCGCGTAACCCTTGCTGGGGATCCACACCGTCAAATTTAGCTCCCTCTTCGATCCATTGTCTCAATACATCCAGTTCGGACGATGTGAGCGGGTCTTTTTCCTTCGGCATACGTAAGTCATCATCTTCGTCCGTTACCAGTTGCCACAGATAGCTGGCCTCGAGGTCGCCTGGCTTGACCGGAGTATCTTCACTTTCGCCGGATTGAAACACTGTTTGATAATTGGTGACTTGGTAGTCGCCCTGATTTCGTTTTTCTCCGTGACAAGCAATACATCGTTCCAACAAGATAGGAGCAACGTCGCGCGAAAAACTTATCGTTGACTCAGAAGGCTCTGTTTCGGAGCCCTCTTGGGCTGACCCTGTCGTGTCTGTCAGCAGGAATAGACAGGCCAATATCAAGATGGTGGGGGTGATGCGGGATAACGTACGTTCGTTTCTGCGTCGACGTGCGCCGCTCTGTAAGATCACCTTCTCTCGGTGGTCCGATTCACGTCGAACGATTGCCAACATCCGCTTTTCCAATGTGACACGTGGGTTCATACGAGTAATTCACGGACGGGATTCCCGTGTGGAATCAAACGCGTTGGGCGTAACTGCCTGTCGGGAATCGTCGTGTGATGAGGATCAATCCCCAACAGGTGGTAGGCAGTGGCTAAAATATCTTTGGGGTCCGTCGGATGGCTGATAGGGAAGGCTCCCTTTTTATCGGTGGCCCCGATGACTCGATTTGTTTGAATCCCGGCTCCAAAAAACATTCCCCAATAGGCTCCGGACCAATGTTCCCGGCCACCGCCTGTTGTTTTGGTAATGGCAGGTGTGCGACCGTGCTCACTAATGACCAGTACCAACGTGTCTTCGAGTAAACCGCGTGAATCCATGTCATCTAGAAAGGCAGGTAGCACCTGATCAAAGATCGGGCAAAGCCCATTTTTAATGCGTGGAAAATGGTTAGTGTGCGTGTCCCAGGCATTGTTACCGACTTTATAGTCATCCCAGAATGCCGTGACGCATTTGACCCCGGCTTCCACCAGCCTTCGAGCAGTAAGTACACTTTGACCAAACAACGTGAGACCATAGCGTTCTCGCACTTTTTGGGGTTCTCGGGTCACATCGAGTGCTTCCGCCACGCGCGGGTTTGCGATCATGTCAAACGCCGCTTGTTGATAATCCGTAAAGGTATCGATTTGTGCCATGGAGGCTGTCGGTGGACCCGTCTGTTTTACGAACTCCAATAATTGCATTCGGCGTGCCATGCGGATTTGGTCTACGTCGGATGGCAATTGAGCACCATCCAGCCGGAATGTACTTTCGGTGGTGATGCCGTGGAAGGGATCGAAGCGACTGATCCCAGAAGAGTTGGGGAGACCAACTTCCAATGAGCCCTTTCCGTCAAATCGCGGAATGACGGGATTGTATTGCTTGCCAAGCCAAGCAGCATGAGGACTCCAGCGACGGGGGTCGCTGAAATGGTTGAGTGACCAGGGCAATACCATGTTCGAAGGAATGCCAGGGTCTAGGTCACTAGCGTGGCCGTTTGTCCATAGATACTCCAACACCGAACCGAAGTATGGCCAATGTCGTTCGTCTTCTCCGTTGGCTTCGATCACGGGTGCCGATTTGGAGAGGCCCGACAACGCTACCGAAACGGCATGATTGTTCGAGGAGTGAGTCATGGACCGCAGCAAAGCCACGCGATGTAAGTTCTTGCCGACGTTCGGGAGCAATTCGCTGACTGCAATTCCAGGGACGCTGCTGCTGATGCTGCCGATATCACCACGTTGTTCGACGGGCGCGTCAGGTTTCGGGTCGAGTGTCTCCATTTGACTGGGAGCGCCATACAAGTACAGGCAAATAACCGATTTGGCTTTACCGAAGTTGGGAGCCAAATCGTCCGTTGCCAGCGCGTCCGTGCCGTGACCAAGGTGACTGGCCGCCGCCACTGTCGTTCCTGTCGTTTGCAGGAATCTGCGCCGAGTCACATTTGGGTTTTCCGTGAAACTCATAAGGGGTACCAATTGTTGTTGAAGATGCCTTGGTGTCCTATCCGTGGATTGCCCAATAAGTATTCTACATATAATTAATATTAATGTTCAAACACAAAGCGTGGAGAATTGATCAATGCCCAACAGCAATCTTGCAGGCCTTTCAGAGGATCATGACTGGCTTCAATATGTTGCATCACCATAGTGAGTTCCTGTGGCATGGGCGGGCGGCTGAGGGCAGACCAGTACAGCTCTGCGACAAGTTCCTCGGTTGGTGTTTCCGCCGCGATTCCCTGCTGAATGCGGCCGTTCGGATCGTTCAGCTTCCTCTGCAGCGTGGGACCGTTGACTAATTGAAGTGCCTGAGGAAAACCTAATTGTTTCACACGTTCACACTGACACGCAGTATTGCGTTCTGGTTGGCCAAAGGTACTCAAAAAAGTATGGTCGGACGGAGGAGCGGCTCGAGAGACTGCACGCGTTCCCTGGGGGACATCCGAAAATAATTCCGGGACAAGCGTGACTTGGCAGACTGCATCCAGCAATTGTTCAGCAGTCAGTCGGCGCGGTCGGTGTTGCGAAAAAAATGATCCATCTTCTTGATTCGTCGCATTCGTGGCGGCACTTAACTGATAGGTGTGACTGTTAAGAATCATTTTGATGATATGTTTTCGATCGAATCCGCTTTGTGCGAACTCATCAGCTAAAGCATCCAATAGGGGCGGATTGATCGCCGGATTCGAGTCTCGAAAATCGTCGACTGGTTCAACTAATCCTCGACCCAGTAATTGTGACCAGATGCGATTGACGGCCACTTTGGCAAAGAATGGGTTGTCTGGCTGGCAAAGCCAATCTGTTAGTAATTGGCGGCGGTCCACATCACTCTCGATTTCCACAGCGCCTTGGGTGGGCAACCAGGGTGGAACTGCTTGATTGGTACGAGGGTGCATCAAGTCACCATGACGCTTGGAAAAGACCACCATTTCGCCAGGCTGAACACCCGCCTTGCTCACGACCCGAAAAAAGTTTGCGGCCAGTCCGTGATAGTCATCCTGGGTCCAACGATCAAAGGGATGATTATGACACTTGGCACACTTGATTTTTACGCCGAGGAATAACTCTGCCGTCGTTTCGGCGCAATCTTCATGGGTATTGGCAGCTAGATAGAAATTGGCCTGAGGATTGCGAAACACACTTCCTCGCGACAATAAAATATTGCTTACAAATCTGTCGTACGGTTCGTTCTCCGCAATCGAGCGCAAGATCCAACGATGGAACTTGTTCATTCCAGCTGCAGACATATTCTTGGCGCGAACCCGCAATAGATCGGACCATTTCAAGGCCCAGAACTCGGCATATTCTGGCCGCTCTAAAACAGCGTCTATTAACGCTTGGCGTTTTGTGGAGCTGGTGTCTGCCAAAAACTGTTTCGCATCGTTAACACTCGGCAGCTTCCCCAGAGTGTCCAAGTAAACGCGACGAATAAACTCGTCGTCAGTACAGCGCTCCGACGGTTGAATCTGGAATTGCCGTAATTGGGCGAAGTTGTAGCGGTCAACAAAATTGGATTCAGGCGGATCAGTCCATTCGAATCCCGGTACCGGTACGACCCAGGAGAGTTGGCTGGCTTCCATGTGCTTGCCATACTGAATCATGATCGCCGTTAGTCCGCTGTCGGAACCGCGAACCAAACCATTTGCGCTGACCTGAGCAATGCCTTCGTCACTGCTGGTGTAGGTGACAAGTGGAGTCACATCTCGCTGCTGACCGTCGCTGAATTGAGCTAGGACGACTAGTTGTTGCGTAAAAGCGTCTTGATACAACACACGTTGCGTCGGATGGACGGTGATGCCTACACAGATGGGATCATCGCTCGAGTCCATGCGGCAGCCGTTAGCAATCCAGTCTTGTAGCAGAGAATATGCCAGGTCATGTTTTTTCAGCTGAGTACCACCACCATGGTCGACATCCATCAACGGTTTACGCAGCAACAAGCTTTTTTCGGGAAGTAACGAATTCACACGTCTTCCCGCTTCTCCGAAAACGATTTCCTCCCAATCCTCTCGAGCGTCGAATCCGCGTAGCGTTAAATGAAAACCGCCTTTGCCGTTGGGGTTGGCGTGGCAGGCGCCAGCGTTGCAGCCGTGCTTCGTCACCACCGCAAGGACTTCGTCTCGAAAAGAAATGGGCGACTGGGTTTCAGTTGACGGAAATCGAACCACAACGTCGTTCGTAAACTGTCCGACCTTCACCTGAATCACAGCTTCAGTAGGTGTGTCCGGATCCGTCGCTGACTTCGTGGTCACTGCCTCTTTGTTGTCACCCACCGAATCTTTTTTGGGGACAGGTGTGGTGTACTGGATCGTCCAGTCGATACCGACGAAGTCTCCTCCATACGCCTGCCATACTAACTCATCTCCTGCATCGACGATCAAAGCATCAAGGACTGACGGAGAAAAGTCGTTGTCCTGTAATAGCTGGCGAAACGAATAGGGATTGGTGGACGTGGGGCCTTCGATTTGACCGTCATTGTCTTCGTCCCGTTCAGGAAGAACTATTTGGTTCCAAAGTACCTGATGAAAACCTCGACGTTTGCAAAGCAAACTGGTGGGAACTTTTCGGTTAAGATCACGTGACATCCATGTGGCGCCTCGGATGGTGACGGTCCCCGCATGCGGCGCGGTCCAACTAATGGCGATTGGCGAGTGACAAAAAACGTGTCCTTCGGCGAAGTCGTGAGGCGACCCCAGACCATTGACATTTACCGTTCGTCCGATGGCTGGAACGGAGTGACTCTCTGACGCGTGCCATCCCGGCTGGCTCACACCGGGCAAATCTGCTGCGAAGCGAAGCCGGTCTGTGGAATAGTTCAGCAGGCTTCCGTTCAATATGGAAAACTTCCACACAGCATTGGGATTTTGGGTGTGACTAAAATCATCTGCTAAGTCGTAGAAGCCAGTCAGATTTCCGCTGGGTATTGTCTTGGGGTGGAATGGTAGTCGGGGAGGTTGCACAAATGTCTTGGCGTTGGAAGGCCAAGTTTTCGAGTCTAGTGCGATACGTCCGTGATGAATCGAAAGGCCTATGGTGGCATCTTTCTCCAGTCCATGGACGTGATAGTTGGCGTGTCGAGTCAGATCGTAGGCCTGCCCGGTAGCAGAAAATCCTGTCACGACCAATTGTGCCGTATCGCGTGGGTTAAGCAGCTGTACCTGTGGTGGATAGATTTCCACTCGAGCTAACTCCCGAATTGGCAATTCGGCACACACTAAGGTTCCGAGAAGGAGCAAAAGAAGCGGCGCGGTCGTCATACTCCAGTGGAAGTTTTGGCGATTCTGAGGGATACAGTTGTCACGTGCGTGATTCATATAGAGATCGTTATGTTACCGGTATGAATGCCTACTTGTGTTCAGAAATTTTCCACACATTGCAGTTTAAGGCAAGAGTCGTTTTCGGTCAAGAAAACAATGGGACGGAACGGAACAGAGTCGTTGTTGTCATGTAAGTGGGACGGCGTGAAACCCTATGAATATCCATTGCTTGGCGAATACTCAGTGGGTTAGTTTCTCTAACGAGTGTGTTGGTAGTATTACCGTCCGGATGGAAAACTCTAGATTGGCTCTGCGCAGCGGTGGGATCAGGCAGCCGATTCTTGGCTCAGCAGATTCCAGGAACAGTATCTTTCTGGTTTGTTGAGGGCATGATAAGCTACAGTCGGCTGTTCCGGTCCATGGTACTGACGTGAATCTGCCTGCCCGTACAGCATACTGCTACGCAACTTTCCTGGAAGAATACCTATGGCCGGTCTGACGGTTCTTGACCACCGCTTAATTTACATCAATCCGCAGCCACAACTTGTAAGTGAGTATGTAGCCATTCCGTTTTTGTGTGCTTGGGAGGATGACATCCTGGTGTGTACCTGTCGCCATGGTACAGCTCGGGAAAGTGCGGATGGTTTGGTAAAGGTGCATCGGTCATTAGATGGAGGGCTCAACTGGGAGTGTGCTGGTACGATTTGTGAAAAGATCGAAGGCGTCGAAGGGGCCCAGTGGCCGGGCGGACTAACCAGAATGCCGGACGGGGAGTTGATTGGTGTAGTACGTGTCTGCCGTCAGATCGGTGTCGATTCGACCATTTTCGTGTCGAGGTCACACGACGGAGGACAAAACTGGTCGACGCCCGAATGGTGCCAGGCAGAACCGTGTGGCAGCGTTGGAGGGCTGGGCCCGATCACCGGCTTAGCGGATGGAACGTTGCTGTCAACGAGCGAAGGCAAAGGTGACGGTGATCGCGTACCAAAAGGTAGCTTTGCGAACCTGATGTCTCGATCGCTGAATAGAGGCCAGACTTGGGAGCCGGTCGAAGCGGTTAACATCAGTCAGAATCCGTTTTTCTTTGATTTAGCCATGACACAGCTCAAAGACCAACGGTTATTGGCAGCCTATTGGACCCATGACATGACCACCGACCGTGGAATCAACGTGCATCTATCGACATCGTCTGACCTAGGACGAACTTGGACCGAGCCGTATGACAGTGGGTTCTGGGGACAGCGCACGGAGTTGTTGACTTTACAGGATGGACGAGTTCTGGCTGTCACCAACCACCGACGAGAACCCTTTGGGATTCGTGCCATTTTGTCAGGCAGCGATGGCACAAAGTTTCGCGAAGAGGATCACCTGGAGATTTGGGGAGTCGAACCGGCTCGAGTACGCACGGCGCCGGTGCTGGCGGGAAAACAGGATGCAGAGCAAGGCGCCCTGCATTCTTGGCATCATTTTACCTTTGGTGTACCGGCTGCCGCACAACTAAGTGACGGTACGATTGTGGTGGCCTATTACGTCACGGAAGAATCTGTGACGTATCTTCGATGTTGTCGACTCGCACTTGCTTAGTGCAAATGTCTTTACCTGTGTGGTCGCAACGTTCTTTGGATGCCCTTGTTTTCAGAGCGAGAGGCATGTGGAAACCAAAGGAATGACGCAGGCCAAAAAGGGGGAGTTCCGTACCGAACGAGACAACGCGTCGTTTTGCGTTGTCCTAGCGGGTATGGATGGTGTGCATTTTGGTGGTCGCAATGTGGTTGGAATGCTAATTCGACCGGCGGTTGCATCGCCGACGAAGCTTACACTAGAAGGTCCTGAACGACCCGAGCTTGAGTCACTTCGGGATCCGTCAGGCGCTCATGGCGGCCTTTGTGAAGGTACGTCAACTGGCGGTGGTCGAGTCCCAGTTGGTGCAGCAATGTAGCGTGCAGGTCAGGTACGGTCACACGCTTGTCCACGGAAGCGTAGCCAAATTCGTCCGTTGCCCCATATGTCAATCCACTTTGAAAACCACCTCCAGACATAAAGAGGCTGAAAGCGTTGCGATTATGGTCACGTCCAGTGGCACCTTGTGTGATCGGTAGACGTCCGAATTCTCCAGTCCACATGACGATCACTTCGTCAAGCAACCCTCGCTGCTTCAGGTCTTTGATCAAGGCTGCACTAGGCTGGTCCACATGCGACGAGATGGTCCTGACTCCCCCTGGCAAACCTTCATGATTGTCCCATGGTTGAAACGATGGACTTAACGGCGGAAAGACTTGAACGAACCTCACTCCGTTTTCCACCAAGCGGCGAGCCATTAAGCAGCGCAGTCCGTAGCCAGCCGTCGTGGGGTTGTCCAACCCATATAGCTCTCGGGTTGCCGCAGTTTCACGAGATACATCCAAGACGTCCATCGCTTCCAATTGCATGCGCGCAGCCAATTCAAAATTTTGGATGCGGGCATCCAACTCGGTTTCGTGCAGATGTTCCTGTTGGTGCTGACGATTGAGTTCCAATAAGAGTTGCAAGCTGGACGAGCGCGCTTTGCTAGAAATGTTTTTCGGCGGCACCAGATGATGTATTGGTGTTCCACTGGAGCTAAATTCAGTGCCCTGGAAGATCGCGGGTAGCCAGCCGCTGGACCAAACCATTTTTCCCGAGGTGTTGTAGCCGGCTGGATCACGGAGTACGACGTAACCGGGCAAGCTCTGGTTCTCGCTGCCCAGGCCGTAGCAGATCCACGATCCCATGGCAGGGCGACCGAAAAAAGTTTTTCCGGTTTGCAGCATGTTGATGGCGAAGGGATGATTGTTGTTTTCCGACACCATGGATCGCACGAGACAAATCTCATCAGCTACTGAGGCGATGTGAGGGATCGTCTCACCCAGATTCATGCCACACTGACCGTGCCGCTGGAAGGTGAAAGGGCTTTTCATCAAGACGTTCTTGTTGTTCTTCTGGAACGTCTCCACTTCACCCGGATGGGGTTTGCCATTGTGCTTCGTCAGTTCAGGCTTTTCGTCAAAGATGTCCATCTGCGACGGACCACCATTCTGAAAAAGCTGAATCACCGCACGTGCTCGACCTGGCAAATGGCCGTTGCGAGGTTGCAAATTGGTCATCGAAGAGTTGCTGGAAGCAGCCAGCAAGCCTGCGTCCTGACATACACCTGCCAGAGCCAATGAGCCAAACCCAAGTCCGGCTTGGCGAAGTACGTCTCGGCGTGTCAAAGGCGAAAACATAATCGATGATGCGTGTAACGCATGCTCCTGGTGTCTTCCCATGGTGCTCGGGCCTGGGGCACAAGCTACATTCGCAAATTGGATTCAGGCGATCTTATCTTAGTATCGTCATATTGTGGCTAAATTTCACGAACTATTCAACGTAGAGGAACTCGTTGGTGCATAACAACATATGGCACAGATCAGTAAGCGCCTGTGCTGTCGCTTCCTGTTTTTCTGCGTTTTCCTGTTCGTAAAGGTCTTGTTGAGCGGCAAGGAAGTTTTGGCAGCGGGCTAGAGTTTCCGGTTCTGGTTCTCGTGTTAATACGATTCTCCACGCTTCGACAATCTGCCGTTCGGTATCCTCATGAATCATTTGTTGTATTCGTCGTGCGACGTTGGTTGCATTTTCTAAGACGAAGGTGTCGTTAAGTTGCGTCACGGATTGAAGCACGGTGGCCGATGACATTCGGCGCGTACAGTTCACTGCGACGATGGGGCTGTCGAAGACTTCTAAAAACGATAGCGGATAGACTCGTCGGGCGAACAAATAAATGCTGCGACGCAGGTTGCTGGTGGGAGTTGGTTCTTGTTTGACTCGTGAAAGACCCGAAGCGGGGTTCGAAATCATGACGGGCGGCCCGCCCGGGCTTCGATCCAACGTACCGGCGACAGAGAGTAGGCTGTCACGGATCGATTCCGACTCTAATCGGCGCATCGGCATGCGCCACAGCATTTCGTTGAGTGGGTCGATTTCGTGTGCCAGTGTCTGTGCCGTATCACTCGAAGTCTGTTGATACACCGCGGAGGTCATGATTCGTTGGTGCAGCCGTTTCAGGCTCCAATCGCGTTCGGCAAAGTCGACTGCCAGCCAGTCGAGCAACTCGGGATGAGTTGGTGGACTGCCGGAACGACCGAAGTTTCCGGGGGTTTCGACGATGCCTTTCCCGAAGTGATGGTGCCAGACTCGATTGACCATCACCCGTGCGGTTAACGGGTGGTCTGGCTGTGTCAGCCAGCGAGCCAGTGCCAGCCGCATTCCGGTGGACTCGCCGGCGGTGTCTTGCGGTTTGAGTGCCGCAACGGACCGTCCCATCGAAAGAACTTCTGGGAATCCGGGTTCGACGAACACACCGGGGGTGGCGACGTTGCCCCTTCGTAATAATCTCGAACGTGGTGCAGGGCCGACATCCCACAAAGCTTGGATTTTGCGATAACTACGCTTACCTTGTTGCAGCTTGCTGATTTTTGCCTTTAAGTTTTCCGCTTCTGTTTTGTTTTTTTGCTCTTCGGCTTTCTTTTGCTGGTTCTGCAAAGGCTTTACTTGTTGATCGATTGAGCTGTTGTGTGCATCGATCTCTTCGCGTTTCGCAGGCGACACGTCAGGCAACCAGCGTTGCTGAGGCGTTCTCCAGTTATGTGGATTCAGTGCCGGTTCCACGATCGCCATCAGCCGGTAATAGTCTCGTTGCGGTAGTGGGTCGAATTTGTGATTGTGGCAACGGCAACATTCCAGGGTGAGTCCCATCACACCGGAAGTGAGCATTTGCATCGTGTCAAAAACTACCTCGTATCGTTTGGCAATGCCATATTGGCTTTGACTGGTGTGGTCTTCGATGCTGCGATAGAACCCGGTTGCTTCTAAACGTCGTACGATATCCGGAGTGAATTCCTTTTTCGTACGCCAATCGACTAATTCATCGCCGGCCAATTGTTCTGTCAGGAACATGTCGTAGGGCAGGTCTTCGTTCAAGGCGTTGAGTACGTAGTCTCGATATCGCCAGATTTCTTCATTGGCATAGATGGTTCTCAAGTCGCCGTCAAACAAGCGATTATCTACATAAGCGACGGCATCCAACCAATGACGTCCCCAGCGTTCACCGTAGTGAGGGTTTGCCAGCAAGCGATCCAACAAGCGTTCCCATGCATCCGGTCGCGTGTCGTTTTCGAACCGTTTCAATTCTGCCGGAGTTGGAGGCAATCCTATCAAGTTAAGCCAGGCACGGCGGAGCAGTGTCAGTCGATCGGCTTGAGGCGAAAATGTTAAGTTTTTGTTTTCTAGACGATTTAAGATGAGCCGGTCTAACGCTGAATGCGTTTGTCCGTTCGTTTGAACATCTGGAAGCCTGGCCTTGACCGGTGATTGGAAGGCCCAATACTGTCGATCTTCATCAGAGATGGAGGTTCGCGGAGGTAATTTAACAATCTTTTCGTCCGCAGGAGCGCCGGCAGCAATCCAGCGGCGGATGAGGCTAATCTGGGTGTTGCTAAGTGGGTCCATGCCTTCCGGAGGCATTTGGTTTCGTTCCAACATGTCTAGCAAAAGACTGCGGTCGGGATTGCCTTGGACGATTCCGTGGCCGTTCTCACCACCTTGCAGGATTGACGAAACCGTGCGGACGTCCAACTGTGCCTCTTGCATGTCTTCGCCGTGGCAGTCGAAACAAGCTGTTGCCAAAATTGGGCGAATGTCTTTTTCGAAAGATGGCGGTGGCGGCAGTTTGGCGTCATGTACCGTCACGGTGACGTCGAACCGTGTACCGTCGCCCGTGTGAGGGACGTCTGTTCCGTCGGCGTGGGCGTCGACAATGAAATAAACAAAGTCCCCAGCATTTACCTCAAGATCCACGAGGTGAAAAGTTCCAGCGGAATCCTCGGTTCCATAGTTGCTGTGGCCGGACAATAACTCAGTTGGAATGAAACCGCTGTTCGAACGAGGAGCTGGCCCCCGCTGGACGTACCAGTCGATTTGAGAGTTGATGCCACAACAGTCCTGCGCGTGCTCAAACTTGCCCTCCAGCTCCATCCGTCCGAACACAGGGCTTTGCCAGCCTACGATCACGGCATGGTCAGGACCCGGCGAAAGGTTGATGTCACCAGGATTCCATGAAACTCCGGTGTCCATTGGTTCCAAAACACGCCCAAACATCGGTGAAAGAAAAGGGGCTGCCTGATAGATCCAACCAGAAATTGCCACATTGAACAACTGTGGGTGAGATGCACCAAGTGGCACGTACTTTCCATCCCTCAGCCACTGACGTGTTGGCATCGGGCCCTCGTAGCCAGTCGTCCGTAGGAAGAACCACACTGTGTGGCCTTGGCTGTCCGGCAATGGATTAGGAAACTCCTTGTCGAATCGAGCTAAATCATTCGAAAGCACCCACTGTCGTGATTCCGTGGCAACACTGTCAGCCGATTCCTGCTCCGCTGTATTTGCCGTAAGACCGAAACCAAACCAGACAGCTACTGACAGAATGTAGATGAGTCGAAATTGATGTGTCATTGGTTAAAATCCACCTCGGCACCCCAACATGAAGACACACTGTCACAGTCATTCTGTACAGAATTCGAGACAATGTCGTCGCTACTTCATAATAGCACAAGTCAATTTGAATCGCTATGGAGAACGAGGTGACTCGCTGCGGCTAACTGTCTCTGTAGGACCGCGTTCCAAGGTCGAATGAAACGGCGACGTTCTGTGGTAAGTCACCAGCTTCTAGATGTGAACTAAAAAACCTTCGTGTTCTAATGAGCTGAGCTTGCACCGTCATCAGCTGACAGATCGTGGCTGCGTTTGGGATGGTCCCTGCGGTTGTGGTTATGGCCTGTAGTGGTTGACTGCAGCCTTCGGTAAAATCAAGTGCTTAGAATGACGAACTGTCGGTGCCATGAATAGGGTCGTATCTGTTGCACAGGTCTCTATGACGAAAGAATGAATGATGTTGCGTTTGCAAGATAAAGTGGCGGTAGTGACGGGGGGTGGTCAGGGATTGGGAGCTGCCATTGTGCGATTATTTGCTCGAGAAGGTGCCCAAGTTGTTGTGGCAGATGTTAACTTGTCAGGTGCAACGACGATGGCCGAGGAGATTGTTGCGGCCGGAGGTCGCGGGATAGCTCATCAGGTTGACATTACCCAGAAAGACGGAACTCAACGCCTGATGAATGCGACGGTCGAGGAATATGGTCGAATTGATGTACTGGTGAATAATGCTGGTATTGCCAGTTCAGGAACAGTGACCGAAATTGACCAGCCTGAGTGGGACCGTGTGATGTCGGTAAATGTTACTGGCAGCTACTTGTGTTCGAAATTTGCGATTCCTTTTATGGAGAAGCAAGGCGGCGGCAACATTGTGTGCATCGCGTCTGCGTCGGGTGTGATCGGTCAGCAAAACCAAGTCGCCTACAATGTATCAAAACACGCCGTCATCGGGTTGGTCCGCTGCATGGCGCTCGATCATGCCAGTGCGAATATTCGTGTCAACGCCGTGTGTCCGGGTGTCATTCAAACGCCAATGTTAAACATCTTATCTGATGAACAGCTGGATGAGTTGCGATCGATGAGCCCTTTGCAACGTATGGCTCAACCTGAAGAGATTGCTGCTACCGTGTTGCATTTGGCGAGCGACGAAAGCTCGTTCACTACCGGCAGCGCTTGTTTGATCGACGGCGGCTACACGGCAAAGTAACGATACTTTCTTTGAACAACGACCAGCGCATCGCTATTCGGGTTGCAGTGGTAAGAGGTATCAGATGACCGAACGGCAGACGCCGTGGTTCATGCACGAATGACCAATTGGGTTGATTGCCCAAGCTGCTCGTCGGCCGGCGCTAGATGCGCGTTTCTCGTTCCACCCGGGCGCTAGGAACGACGCCGTTAGCGGCCTAACGGACTTGTACCCCAGCTAACAGCATCAGGCTCAGTAGAGTCAGGAGCAGCGCTGATGGTTCTGGGATGGCAGATGTCCCACAGTCAAAGTGCTCGAGCCGACATGAACGGGGATCGCAGTGTTGTTCCACTGAGAGCCCGCACCAGTTATCGTTGCCACTCCGATTGAGCCAGAATTTAGGCCGATTACACTCACTCCACTGTTAACCACGCCTGCGGATTCCACGTTCAGCGAGCCGGTGCCAAGATATTCCACATGCAGATGGCCCGAGATGTTCCACTGGGAGTCCGCGCCAGTCACTGTTGCCACG
>JAKVBZ010000050.1 GCA_022448645.1 Pirellulaceae bacterium | reverse complement strand
AAACGAAACAGCCGCTGGCTCAGCGTGGCGCGACGATCCACAAAATCAGGATTTGATTCAAAAGCGTCGAAGCCGGGCGGAGACGGCAATCTTTCGACGGTTGGATTGTTGGAAGATTCGGACATGGCGAGTGCTTTCCATTCAATTTTTTGTTCAGTTTAACAGGTAGTTAAATTGACCAGTGATGTGTTTACTTTTTGACTTTCTTCCTGGCAACTTTTTTCTTGGTCGCCTTTTGACGTTGCAATAGAGACCGTAGTTTCTTTGCCTTCGAGTTGGCCAAGATTAATGGGCTATCGACCGTTGCGGGCGGACGGCCCTTGGTGTCCCAAGTCCAAGTACCCGCATCGCCGAAGAGCCGGCCAGGCCGACTCTTGATTTCAATTAGAAAGAATCCTTGGGGAGTGAAAACGAGAAGGTCAACCTCATTAATTGATCCATCATCAGCAACAAACTCGAAATTTGCCCAAGCGCGATAGGGAGCGTGCGACGGAAATTCCGCACGAATAAAGTCCAGTGCTTCTCGTTCCCATGCGAAAGAGGATTCGGTGATGCTTGTCCAGTTAACAGTCGATGCCATAGCGAATTTCACCTCAGTTTGGAGCGACGGGTACCTGCTGATTTGCGTTTCGCTGTCCTGTCAATCCTTTTGACAAGGGCATCCATGTCGTTAATCTTGAAAAGCCGGTAGTTGTTGATGGGGTTCCGATAGATTGGAACCTTCCCCTCCTCACCCCAGTTGCGAAGGGTATTGGGCGAGACACCGAGATACTCCGCGGCTTCTTTTACTGTGAGACATGCATCTAATTTGGCCATCGGCTACTCCGGCTAGGTTAATGCATTTAATGCAAACCTTATCAAACGTTCAGCCTGAATCATAGATGCCGAAACAAAAGATGCTTCGGTGTTGTTTAAAAAACGGGGGCAATCGAGCTGCTTTTGGTGACAATTTCTCGTCCCGAATAAGATCTAAAACGGCGAGCGCCTCCTAAGCTATGTGCTGCGTGTCAAAAAGCTATTGCGCCGTCGCCCGAACGTCTTGCCGATCAAATTCGATGATCTCAAGAAATGAAGATTCGTAGTTTTGCAAGTGCCACTGTTCAAGTTAGCGCAGATAGATGGGGGAACCACAAGCTCGCCATAGGTGGGACAAAAAAGAAGCCCGTCAAAGTTAATTGACGAGCCTCTTTTGGTTTGAGCCGGGCCATGATTCCGGCGCGAGTGGAGGCGGCGGGAATCGAACCCGCGTCCCGTGACATTTCCATGAAAGCTTCTACGTGTGTATTCGATTGTTTGGGGTTTCGCCCAGCAAGTCGCCAACCGACAGGCTACCCGCTCGACTAGCCAAGAACAGTTTTAACCTCAAGCGTGCTCGACATGACTTGAGGCGGTTCGGATTTAGCGACTGACTTTTGGGCCTCTCCGACTAAAACCCGCAGTCAGGGTTACCTATATCTAGGCAGCCATTGCCATATTAGGATTGGCAAGTAAAGTTTTTTGATCGGCTTTTTACGTGGGCAACCGACCAACCACGACACGCCACTCCCACTTCAAGCTATCCGGTCGAAACCAGTTCGCCCCCAAGTGGAATGAACTATTTTGTATTGAACTTTCTCCATTCTACGCTACCCGCCACCCGCTGGCCAGAGCTGCCACACCAACACGACGGTTCCCACTACAAAACACCAATACGCAAACCATGACAAGTGGCCTCGCTCCAACCACCGTATGAGCCACCACAAAGACATCAAACCAACAACAAAAGCCACCACAGCACCTGCGAGCAAGTGACCGATCGGTGTGGACATGGTCGTTTCGGTAGCCAAGTCCTTCATCTCCAATACCGATGCACCGGCAATAGCCGGGATCGCCAGCAAGAACGAAAAGGTTGCTGCCGACTCACGACGTAAACCTAATCCAAGTCCCGTGCAAATGGTTAATCCACTCCGCGAAATCCCAGGCAGAATCGCCAACGCCTGACTCAACCCAATCATCAGCGCGTGGACAAACGACATTTGCCGGTAGGTCGCTTCCTTGTTGTGTTCCACACGGCCTGACCACAACAACACACCTCCGGTAACGAATAACATGGCGCCAGCCAAGATCGGATTACTGAGCCAATGTTCGAAGTATTGCTTGATGGTCAAACCAACAATCACTGCCGGAATGGTACCCACAATCAGTAAGCCGATCACTCGTCGATCTTCTCCCAGCAACCAAACAACTCGACGCCAATAAAACACCAGAATCGACAACAGGGTGCCAGCATGCAATACAATGTTTAAGTCGGCGACATCGAGATTCGCCACGCTTTCACCGTTTGCTTGGGACGCAAACCATGATGCGACGACAACGAGATGCCCCGATGAACTGATGGGTAAGAATTCGGCGATTCCTTGAACAACCGCCAAAACAATAATTTGCCAAAGTGCCAGATCCATGAGTCCAAATTTGCGTCAAAAATTGTGTGAACCTTGAGGGTCGTAAGTCACTCAAATATACGACATCTACCGCCACCTGCACGAGCATTATCTCTGGTCAGCGGTTGTCATCGCTGGCTGAGAAGGTAACAATGCCTAGTGGTTTTTCCAAGATGAGTTCATCCGTCGTAAGTCGCGAGCATCCGTGAGTTCGCTCACGCCCATGGCAAGCGTCATCGGTTGGCCGAACTGGAAACTGGGACTTTCTGAGTGGAATCGTTATGCCTGCCACCCCTCAACGCATCACCGTGCCCCAATTCAGCTCCATGAAGGTCGAAGGGCATAAGATCACGATGCTTACTGCCTACGATTACGGCACGGCTGAACTCTTGGACGGGACTGGCATTGAAGGCATCCTGGTAGGCGATAGCATGTCGATGGTTGTCCAAGGACATTCCACGACCTTACCCGTAACTTTGGACGAAATGATCTATCATGCCGAGATGGTGGGTCGAGCTGTCCAGCGAGCCCTGGTCGTGGTTGATTTGCCTTTTCCAAGTTATCACCTGGGAGTCCACCGGGCTATCGAAAGCGCCGGACGCATTCTCAAGCAAACGCATTGCCAGGCAGTCAAATTAGAAGGTGGTACACAACAATCCGAAGTCATCGCCGGGTTGGTGGCCGCTGGTATTCCCGTCATGGCTCACGTTGGACTGCGCCCCCAGAATGTGCACCAACTGGGCGGCTATAAAGTGCAGCGAGACGAGCAACAATTACTGGCAGATGCGAAAGCGGCCGAAGCGGCCGGAGCCTTTGCGATGGTGCTCGAGTGCATTCCTTCGGCCACGGCGGAAAAGATCACTCGTACCATCAAAATCCCGACGATTGGGATTGGTGCCGGAGACGGTTGTGATGGACAAATCTTAGTCGTCAACGATCTGCTCGGCTTGACGAGTGGCTATGTGCCCCGGTTTGTCAAAAAATATGCCCGTTTGGGCGAAACCATTTCGGACGCCGTAACGCAGTTTCGAGATGAGGTTCGTGAAGGCAAGTTTCCTGGCGACGGGCAAACCTTTCGTTGAGATGTTTTCTACTTCTTTTCCTCCGAGCGCCTGGCACGGCTAGTTAATCAATATGTCAAATCGATTGGCTCACGAAACAAGCCCTTATCTGTTGCAGCATCAAAATAATCCAGTCGATTGGTTCCCTTGGGGACCGGAAGCACTGGCACGTTCTCGAGATGAAGATAAACCGATTTTTCTTTCGATCGGTTATTCGGCTTGTCACTGGTGCCACGTGATGGAACACGAAAGCTTTGAGAATGAAGCGATTGCATCCGAGCTGAACGAAAAGTTTGTCTGTATCAAAGTCGACCGTGAAGAACGGCCCGACTTAGATCAGATCTACATGAATGCTGTGCAGCTAATGACCGGACATGGTGGATGGCCGATGTCCGTGTTCTTAACTCCACAATTGCGACCTTTCTACGGCGGTACCTATTGGCCACCCACTTCGACACGAGGCATGGCTGGATTTGATCAGGTGATCACAGCTGTATGGGATGCTTGGCAAAACCGTCGCGAGCAAGCCAACGAACAAGCGGAGAAGATCACTTCGTACCTGGCCCAAGTTGGTGCTGGCGAAAAGTCCACTGGTGAATTGGACGAAGACGTGTTGCGGATGGCAGAAGCCAAGATGGAACAGGCCTTCGATTTCACACACGGCGGGTTTGGTGGCGCCCCCAAATTCCCTCACCCAATGAACCTGCAAGTCCTCCTACGCATTTGGCGACGCAAGCCTCGAGATGGCGTGTTGAACATGGTCACTCTGAATCTTGACAAAATGGCTGCCGGAGGAATCTATGATCACCTGGCCGGAGGGTTCGCTCGGTATTCTGTCGATGAGCATTGGCTGGTTCCACACTTTGAAAAAATGCTCTACGACAACGCTCTGCTGACAAGCGCCTATCTGGATGGGTACCTCGCAACGAGCAATTCAGCATATGCAAGAGTGGCTGCCGAAACACTGGACTACATCCTGCACGACATGACCGACGAACTGGGCGGTTTTCACAGCACGGAGGATGCCGACAGTGAAGGCGAAGAAGGAAAGTTCTATGTGTGGACTCCGGACGAAGTCCAGGCGGTGCTGGGTTCGGAGATGGGGACAAAGTTTTGCTATGCGTATGACGTAAGCGCCGCAGGGAATTTCGAAGGCAAAAACATTCTGAATCTTCCCAAAACCATCGACCAATGCGCATCGATCCGTGGGTGGGATGCGGAACAGCTTCACAAGGATTTGGCAATTGCTCGCCGACAGTTACTGGAGTCGCGGAATCAGCGCGTTCGACCAGGAAAGGACGACAAAATACTCGCCAGCTGGAACGGGTTGATGATCGATGCCATGGCTCGAGCTGCTGGAATCCTGACAGCAGAAGTGGTGCCCACGATGGATCCCGGAAGGCCAGAAGCTTATCTGAGTGCAGCGAGTAGCGCGGCCCAATTTATTCTGGATCACATGCGCCGAGATGACGGACGGTTGTACCATTGCTGGCGATTGGGACAAGCCAAATTTGATGGGTATTTGGACGACTATGCCTGCTTCGCTAATGCACTTGTAAGTTTGTACGAAGCGAGTTTTGACGAACGATGGTTGGACGAAGCGGTGAACCTGGCCGACATCATGTTGGCTCATTTTCACGACAAGGACGGAGGCAGTTTCTTCTTCACCGCTGACGATCACGAACAGCTGATTGCCCGTAATAAAGACATGCAGGACGGTTCGGTACCCAGTGGCAATTCCATGGCAGCCACTGTCCTGATTCGACTCGCCAAACTGACAGGGCGAAAAGAGTTCATGGATGCCGCGGAGGGAACGCTACGCGCAGCATTAGATTTGATCAAACAGTCTCCTGTCGGGACCGGTCAACTGCTCGTCGCACTGGACATGTACCTGGGGCCCATGCCGGAAATCGTCATCTTCGGAGACCCCGCGACGTCAGATACCAACCAAGCCCTGCAAGCATTGCGTGGCCGTTATCTACCGAATCGCGTGATCGCTTGCCGAGCGACAGAAGATAGTGGCTCAGCAACGTTGAGTCCACTGTTTCAAGGGAAACAGTCTTCATCAACAGGCCCAACCGTCTATGTGTGCCAGGATTTCACCTGTCAGGCCCCCGTGACTGGTGCGGATGAAATCGCGGCAGCCTGGGAACAACTCGGCTAATCCGTAGCGGCACACTTCCAGCTTGCCCGCTTCGCTGACTCGCCACCAAGTCATCGACAACCGCCGAAGCCTCTAAAAGTTCCCGCGCACGCATCACGGAGATCTCACAGCAGTGAGTGTGCGTGTCAATGCGCAGCAGCCTCTGAGATGTGCCATCGCTGCCAAATGACCGAGTGGCTGGTCGCCAAAGCTGTCTTTTCGCCGCACAGTCCCTTCGTGAGGTATACGTTAGTAGTAAGGGGACATAATGCTATTACCAGTTGGCGACGATATTCACAAACCCAGGTTTCCGGTTGTGCCGGTCGCTCTCATTGTGTTGAACATTGCGGTTTACGTTCTGCAGAGCCACCTTTGGAACGTTAGTTTCGACGCAAATGATCATCAGTATGAGGCTCCGGAAGCATACGTCGAGTTCATACAGACTTGGGGTCTCGTGCCTTGTGAGTTGGTCAGAGGACAGGTCGTCGGTCTACTGACCTATATGTTTCTGCACGGAGACCTGATACATCTGATCGGGAATATGTTTTTCTTGTGGACTTTTTCCTATTCCCTAGAAGTGGGTATGGGACGCTGGTCCTTGCTAGGCATCTATTTGGTGTTTGGTGTTGTCGCCGGACTGTGCGACGCCCTACTTGACCTATCCCGTGACGTACCCTTGCTGGGTGCCAGTGGTGCGGTCGCGGGACTAATGGGGGCCTATATGGTCCTGTATGGACTGGGCAGTAAGATCCATACGATCCTATTTGTGTTCATCCCGATTCGTATTAGCTGTCCGGCATGGTTGTTCGGTTTGGGCTGGTTTGGTACGCAGTTCTACTTCGCCGGACAAGATCCAGAAGGTGCCGGCGGTGTCGCCTGGTACGCCCACATTGGAGGTTTCATGGCGGGAGTGATTGTGACTGAAGTTTGCCGGAATGATACTCAGGCCGGTTTGGTACGAGACCGCCGAGGCCTTTTACGCTTTGAGCAGCGGAAAACGTCGGTCGCGGCCGCACAAGAAACTGGTGTTCTAGCCGGAGGCCCAGAGCTCGATCCCGATCACCCTTTCGTGAGCCGAACGCGCTAGCGTCGGACGGTTTGGCGATCAGCGCCCTGGGGCGTCTGCAGCTAGCGCCATCGGCTCACACATTTTGCTTCGTTGGTAGCCTTCCACAGGCAATCGGTTTGCCTGTAGTTGTCGACTGGTGGGATCTGTTCACCTGGCGGTGGTGGCTACCCTAAGCCTTACAATCACTACATTCCACCAGGCTATTACCGTAGACGTTGTTGTTGATGCTCCAAGATCATGGTCCCTTTTTCCAGATCAGTTTAATATGGAGTTAAGTGTATCGTCTGCGATTCTCTGTTGTTACTGCTTAGGAAAATCCAGTGTCTTCGAGCAGCTTATTCCAGCAAGCTGAGGTTCAACCGGTACGACTGATGGTCGCTTTGCCGGCATTGGATGAAGCGGCCACGATCGCTCAGGTAGTAACTGCCATTCCGCGAGAGATTCCTGGTGTTAGTGAAATACTGATCTTAGTCGTCGACGACGGCAGTACGGACGACACGGGAATTTTGGCCGAGCAGGCGGGTGCTTTCGTCATCCGCCATGTGCGTTGCACAGGCGTCGGTGCGGCTTTTCGCACGGCGCTGAATCACGCATTGGAGCAGGACATCGATATTCTGCTGACGATAGATTCGGATGGTCAGTTTGATCCTGGTGATATCCCCGAATTGGCCCAGCCTGTTATTTCTGGCGAATGTGACTTTTCGAGTGCCTCGCGCTTCAAAGATCCTTCACTGATGCCTAAGATGCCCTGGATTAAGCGTTGGGGAAATCGGCAAATGAGCCGATTGATATCTCGACTAACTCAGCAGCAATTCTATGATGTTTCGTGTGGCATGCGATGCTACAACCGTCGTGCCATGCTGAACCTAAATTTGATGGGTGCCTATACCTATACCCAAGAAGTCTTTCTCAATTTGGCCTTCAAGCGTCTGCGTATTATTGAAGTTCCGATTTCGGTACGCGGGGTGCGCGAGCACGGGAAAAGCCGTGTGGTGAGTAGTGTGGGGGGATACGGTTTTCGAGCCCTGCGCATCATCATGGCTGCTTATCGTGATTACAATCCCCTACGTTTTTTTGGCTCGATGGCGATCGCATTGTTCGTGCCGGCAATGTTCCTCGCGATGTTTTTGGCCGTTCACTATTTACGCAGTGGGTCTTTCTCACCACACAAATGGGCCGGTTTTACATCGGCAGCACTCGTCACGTTGAGTATTCTTTTGACCCATATTGGACTGATTGGCGACATGCTAAATCGTCATCGTGTCTACCTCGAGGAATTACTGTTCTACTCACGACTGAGCGGTCCCGCACGCGAAGCAATGACTCGAGCACGCACGCAGATGGATACTAGCCACAAAGTAGAATCCGCAAACGTACATGAAGTCACTGATTAGCTCTCTACGAAGCCCGTGTGGTGATTCGATTGAGCTGGGATATTTCACCTGCGTCCCAGCGGGACCGGGGCATTGTTGCATACCGACCGAAGCTTCGTCACGCGGGAACTTCGGCCTGCAAAAGCATTCTGGTTTAGAGTAATTCTCGCGGCACGGTCCCAGCCTTGGCCAAATGAATGGGACGACCGTCGGGAAGATTGATCGTCAAGTGTGCTGGATCCAATTGCAGTGCATGATAGATCATTGCACAAAAGTCTTCTGGCCCGATCGGTCGATCCACGGGATAGGCTGCACGAGCATTCGTGTTACCGATCATTTGACCATGGCGATATCCTCCACCAGCCACAAGAATACTCTGAGCTGGTGCCCAATGGTCGCGTCCGGCTTCTTTGTTGATCACAGGTGTACGACCGAATTCACCTGCTGTGATGACCAACGTGTCGTCCAGCATACCACGCTCTGCCAAGTCGGCGATCAGGACCCCTACGGCGCGGTCGTGTCGAGGCAGCTTGTCATTCAGTGCGTTTTCGAGGTTTCCATGGTCATCCCAATAGCCAGTATTCAGCGTCACAAAACGTACGCCGGCCTCGATCAAGCGACGTGCTATTAACGCTTGGGATCCCCAACCATCACCATATCGTTCTCGCGTCTTGGCATCTTCTTTCTCCAAATCGAGCGCGGTGCGCGTTCGACCAGACATCACGATGTCGACAGCTTCGCGTGAATAGCGGTTTAGTGCATTCGCTGCGGGTGCTTCATCGACTTTTCGGCGCAGCCTGTCGAAGCCGTTCGCCAGAGAAAGACGTGACTCAATGCGATCGTCGGTTAATCCCTCCAGCAGGTTCAAGTTGGCCTCCCGGACTGCGGGATACTGGATGCCTTCGTTGCCATAACTGTAGGATCCTATACGGACTGGATGATAACCAGGTCCGAGAAATGCAGCACCGTGAAATCCAAAACCACCGTCGTTGAAATTGACATAGGCTGGCACACTCGGACAACGCGATCCTAGCAGACTTGCTGCGATGGATCCCATTGAGGGATTGCGCGGAACTCGATCTGCACCCGTAGCGCCTCGGAAGCCCGTTAGCATCCAATGTGCCGCAGCAAAATGATCATTGTTGGGATGCGTGAAACTGCGAATGATACTTACCTTATCCATCACCTTGGCGTGATACGGTAGTTTTTCGCTGATGCGAACACCTGGCAGAGAAGTCGATATCGACTTGTAGGGTCCCCGAACTTCACTGGGGGCGTTCGGCTTCATATCGAAGGTATCGAGCTGCGAAGGGCCGCCATGTTGCCAGATAAGGATGACCGATCGCTTGTTGCCAATGCCTGTCGACATTGTCTGCGTTGTGCTTTGTTCGCCGGCCAAAAGTTGGTCGAGTGTCAGGCCTAAGATGCCTAAAGACCCAATCGAAAGAAATCGTCGGCGTGCGATGCCGTCACACGAATGATGGGATGTGCCCAAGAGGTTCAACATAGACTGATCTCCGGCCAGAACCGACTCACGTAATGATTTTAAGGCATGTGCAAGGCGAATCAAAGAGAAAAAACGGTACTGTGCGGCATAATGGAGCCGAGGGGCACCGCGTTTGGTGAGATGTTCGCCGCAAGCGTCGGAATTCGCTCCAGGACAGATCAGCCTTCATCCGTGGTGTTACCGTCGTCCGGGTTTTCACCGTCCGTTGCCGTAGGTTCTTCGGACGACGAGTCTTCGGTAGGAGCCTCTAACGGTGTCGGAGATTCGTTGGGCGTACCAGCTCCTGGGTTGCTACTTTCCTGGGATTCGTCTTCTCCCCACGGATGGAAGCTTCGATCGTGGTATTGGATGATTTCTTTGAGTTTGAAATCGGCGGGGAAAGGTGCATCGAGCTGTCCGAGCAAGCTGGCATAGCGTTTGACGGCATCAACAACGTCTTCGGCTCCGACCTCTTCCTTGAGTTGGGGATACTGTTGATAGATTTCGGCCCAGGCAATCCAAGCCAATTCGTAGTTTTCCTTGGCATCTTGTAGATACGCATCCCGATACAGCTCGTCGGCCCTGTACATATGTTTGTGAGCCGCATTGGCTTGTTCAAGCTGTTCGACTTCACAACGAGTCCGCCAATAGTCGAAGTTGACGATCTGGCGATACCTCCGCACAAAGTCAGCTCGTTGTTGCTTGTCCATGATTTCGGTAGCCATCCAGCGTGCCTGATCTTTGAGGGGCCCAGGGGTGACTTCTGCCATTTCTACTGGGCTGACCCTGATTTTCAATTCAGCTTCGCGTGCCAAGCGAAATTGATCGGGGTTTCGATCCTTGACGGGTGTATCCAGTGCGAGCAATTCGTCGGCAGAAAGAGTGGCCCGTTTTTCTTCAGTGAGGGTATTTCGCACGCCCGACAATAGACCGTCAAACTCGACGAGTAATTCAGCAACTTCCTCTTCTAGTTGTTCCGCTTCGTTCAGACGAATATAGAAATCACGGGACGTGCGAATTTCGCGATTTCCATAGTTTGTCCATACTTCATTTGCGACCCGCCAAGCTTCCATAGCTTTTTCGTCGAAGACTCCTTCCTCTTGAATGGCACCAGCATAATTGATCAGGGCCATAGCCGGATTGGAGTGAAAGAGCACGGGGCTCTTCCCTTTTTTGCGATCGGACGGTTTTTCATCAAAGATCGACTGCAATGCGCGGCCACGGAGCGTAGCGCGCCCCGAGATGACCGAATCCTGTGCCTTCCGGAACCATTTGTGACTCACCAGCCAGTTGTCGGGACCGTTGAATGCACCGATGCAATCATCATCAAAGCCGTCTACAAGTGGTCGCAGGAAGCGGTGAAACTCTTCGTCGGACCGGAATTCTCGGCGAAACTGCTTGTATTCGTCCGATCTACCTAGTTTTTGGCCAAAAAACCAACCGATATCCCAGAGCAGTCGTGGTTCATCCCGATTGTAGCGCGTGCCATCAATCAGGAAACGGATGCCACGTTTCACCCAGAAATAACGGTGGAGGTAGTTGTCGAATTCGACAGAAACGTTGTAGGAAACGTTCCACGCTTGAAACTGCCAGACCGAGATGAAGTTGGGTTGCAGATTCGTAATCTGTTCGACGGTGGCCATGAGTTTGGGCCACTGTTCTGTCTTTTTGTAGTGGTTGGCTTTGGTCCAGAGGATATTGGCCGCAACGCCGCGCATGCCGAGCAAAGCCAATTTCATCGTTTCACTGGCCGGGTCGATTTCTCCCAACTCGGCCTGCGACAGATTGTATTCTGTGCGTTTGCGCGCAAGGATGCCACCTTCGTCTGGATTCGGGCCTGGAGTGGCTGGCCGGCTAATACACGACAGGGGGACCAACAACAGGGCCATCAACGCGATGTAAATGACTTTTCGTTGAAAGGATTTATTCCAATTCATGCTGCTATTTCCCGTGTTCGCAATAGAAAGTATCCCAGGCAGGTGGCCACGGCGGCGTAAGCCAAGCCGATCACCAGTTGCTGGCCCCAGATATCGAGCGGAATGTTGTAACCTTCGGCCACAAAGTTGACCGTGTCGAAGCGAGCAAAATTAGGAAGCAAACTGGCGCAAGCCCACATCACGCTCATGATGACTTGATCAATGGTTTTGATGACCGTGGTAGCAAATCCCATGTCGAGGTCCAAGGTCAGATTGGACTGTCGCAGCAACCGAATGAGCGCTTCGATAGGTCCTCCACCAGGGATCTCAGGGTTATCTTGAGTGAACACGCTTTCCGCCAGCGCCTTGACCTGCGTCGTAAAGAATCCCATCCCCACGGAGCCCAAGGTTGCCAGCATCGCCACCGGGGCGCTCAGGACCGTGCTGAACATGACTCCCATGCCGATCACCAGCAACATCTGCAGCCCGATGCTCAAGTATCCCTTGGCAAAATTCCAGGCCAGGGGCATGTCGCCAGTGAGCAAATACAAATCGGCTCGAGCTGCACCAAAGTATTGTCCACGGTCCTCGCAACGCAACAACAATTCGATCCGTCCCTGATCGTCGACATACTCGTCAAAGATATCAACTGTTTCTCCAGGTGTGACTTCCAGTTCACGTTTGATGAGCATCGAATCACTTGTGAACTCTTTGGATTCGAAAGAAATAGGAGGGCTTTCGTTCGCCTTGGCGGGATCGGGATTTCGCAAAACCCACGAACCGGAGACGCCGGTTTCGATGTCACCTTTGTGAGTTCGAAACACACTGACATTCCATTCAATGGGAAGCCCTTGGGGGAATGCTTCCGGAGTGATTCCTTCGAAGCTCCAGATTGCGGCAGCCAGCGTGCCTCCCGCGAAGTAACCTCGATAAGTCCACTCATACCCCACACTGATCGGTGCTCCAGGTTTACCGGCACGGTCCAAGAAACGGATTTTTCCGTATTGCGGAACCCGAGCAGCCAACGCTCCCATGGGTGGTCCAACGGTATATTTTACTGCGTCTCCTTCGCCCACCTGCGTAATCTGGTGCCAGTGACCTTGGCGTTCGTCCGTCTGTCCGATGCCAGATTCGTCCAGGGTAAAGCGATGGCTATGTCCTTTTTCTTCTGACGTCGTACCTTCCAGGAATCCAGCCAAATCCGCAGATGCGTGGACGTCGGCCGGATCGACGGTGTGAGAATGGGACAAACCGCGGACAACAAACACGTAGCTAAAAACTCCCATCACTACGAGCAGCACCGCACCAATTGCCGAAAATCCAAGAATGCGCCCCATGATGATCTCCCACGCCCGTACTGGCTTGGTCATGATCGTATAAATGGTGCGGTTTTTGATGTCAGCCGGCAAACTGAATGCACTCAAAAACAATGCTAGTCCCAGCGCCAAAAAATTGGATAGCGTCAAGACGAAACTCATATAGAGCCGCCCTGGCCGTGTACTGTTTGCGTCCAGGAACCAGCCAGCAAAAAGAACAATTAAGATAAATACGGCGAAAACGATGAGGACTTTTCGACGGATGGCTTCTTTAAATGACAACCGTGCCATTGCCAGAACACGTCGAGGCGAGACCTGAAACAGTTCGGCGACTCCCGTGAAGAGAACTTTGGCCGTGGAGTAGAACGCTTCTGTCGGTCCGTGGCGTACAGCGGAAATAAGGAAGCCAATGAACGTGGCCACAGCAATTCCCACCAAAAACGCCAGAATACCCAGGGGGACATGGTAGGAAAGCCATTCCAAGATGGGGGTCGGTATTTCAAATTCCATTTTAATCTTTTACAGGCACGTGGAAACAGTGATATAGCGGGGCAGTCATTTGGTCCAAACAGGTCATACCGGTGCGAGTTGGCGAATGGTCATCTCGCGGTGAATCTACAGGAGGGCACGCAGTAACCACCTTGTTTCGCATTGGGTTATTCCTTGGATGCAGTGGCACGTTTTCCAGGACGTTGTTCACTTTCCTGGACAATATTGAGAAACAAGTCCTCCAAGGTAGTGGTGGGATTATCCATCGACTGCAGTTGGCCGCCGTGCCGTTCGATGACTTGGCGGATTTCGGCTTGTGCTTCGTCATTCAGCCCGGAGGCAAGAATCTGTGTCACGTCGCGAACTTTGAGCAGCGAATCGACTCGACCTAATTCTTTCAGCTCACCTTGATACAAAATCGCAATGCGGTCGCACACGTCTTGTACATCTGCCAGCAGATGGCTGCACATGATGACAGTCTTACCTTCGTTCTTAAGACGTAGGATCAGGTCCTTCATCTCGCGGGTCCCGATGGGATCGAGGCCAGTGGTTGGTTCATCCAACAAGATGAGTTCCGGATCATTGATCAGCGCTTGGGCCAAACCGATACGCCGGGCCATTCCTTTAGAATATTCCTTCAATTGCCGACGGCGAGCCCATGGCAATTTGACCAAATCGATCAGTTCATCAATCCTGCGTCGACGTGTCTCCGCGGACATATCAAACAAACGACCATAAAAGTCCAACGTTTCTTCGGCGTTGAGGAAAGGATACAGGTACGATTCTTCGGGCAAGTATCCAATTCGTTCGTTCTTATTGACTTCACCAGCGTCACGGTTAAAGACAAGGGCCTCGCCACTTGTAGGAAAAAGCAAGCCCAACAACAACTTCATCGTGGTCGTTTTGCCCGATCCGTTGGGACCAAGCAGGCCGAAGATCTCACCTCGACGTACTTCCAAGTCTAAAGCTTTCAGAGCGCGTACTTTCTGCCGCCCCCAAAAGTCGCGGTACACCTTGGTAAGATTCCTTGTTTCCACCACCACATCGGGTGAGCCTTCGCCCGCTACCCGTTGCTGGTCCTCAGCGATTGCCATTTCGTAGTACTCCAAACTTGTTATGAGGGCGTTTCGAAATTGGACTTGATCAATGTGAGTTCAGCAATACATCGTGGGCTTGGAAGAGGCAAACCCCAGGCACCGTGGGAGACAACCACAAATTGGCCTAGAAGATTCTTCAAAACCCAACGGCACCACGTTTCGAAGCCGTCAGTGGCGACAAAAGTATCTACCGAGCGGCTTTGAGAGGACGACCGCCCGACATATTGCCTGCCAGGTTCTGAATTGCCCTCTGGACGAGACGCACGTCTACATACCCTGTTCATACGCAACCAATAAAGCCCCTGTTCGCACCCGCTTGCTGACTTTTCTTAAACCGCTGGCCAACCTAAGGGCATACTCCTGGTCTTCTTACAGCAGAATGCCAAGGTCAAACACAGTCCATGGATGGGTTCACCGACCAAGCCGACCACTATACGATAGGTTGAGCCGAGGTGCAAGGATCGGTATAACTCCTGATCTAGCAGGAACTTCGACTTCCACAGCTGATATCGGACAGGGGGTGGTCTCCCAGTCGCTAAGCGTAACACTGTGAAGTATATTCGTCTTATGATTTCGGGTGTTTTAGCGGTAGGGCGAAAGCTCTTCGCTCCCAGTAACTCTCGAAATGCCGAAGAGCTTGCACGTGACCACTACAAGTGGCTTCACCGTATCGTGTGCGGACCGCCATTTTGACAGGTCGATCTAGGTTGGATCGCCTGGGATTCGTTCTCCATGCCCGCTTCCTCCCTCGGTAAATTTGCGGAAAATGGAGTGCAGAACTCGGTTCAAGACCGACATGACCAATAGATCAGTACTCCACAAGGGGTTAGATGAGACGGTCGCAAGGCACGAGGAGAGAGAAGTTTGCAACCGATGGATTCGGGTCAACAAATAGTGGATTACCCATCCGCACTTGATTTTCTTTACGGGCGAATTGACTACGAACGGAATGCCGTCATCCCGTATCGGTCAATGACCTTCAAATTAGACCGCATGCGGGAATTGCTTTCTCGGCTGGGAAACCCCCATCACGCTGTCAAAGCCGTTCATGTTGCCGGTACCAAAGGGAAAGGCTCCACATGCGCCATGGTGTCAGCGGCTCTGATCGCAGCCGGATATGACGTCGGTATGTTTACCTCGCCTCACCTGGAACGCCTGGAAGAAAGATTTCGTTTCCAAAACGAGCCCTGTCGTGTCGATGAACTGGTCGATTTGGCCGCCCAGATTCAGCCTGTGGTTCAAGCCATGGACCGAGAAGCCGCTGCCACCAGTGCGGCCGAGTCGGGTCCCACCTACTTTGAAGTGACAACCGCTATGGGCTTGCTGTTCTTTTGCCAGCGTGCGGTTGATTTAGCAGTGATCGAAGTTGGTTTGGGAGGACGTCTCGATTCGACCAACGTATGTTTACCAGTGGTCAGCGTGATCACCAGTATCAGCTTTGACCATACCAAACAACTTGGCAATACGTTGCAACGAATTGCCAAAGAAAAGGCGGGAATCATCAAGCCAGGTATTCCCGTGATCAGCGGAGTCCGAGATGCGGAACCGCGAAAACCCATTCGAGACGCCGCACACCGATGGGGTTGCCGTTTGTTGGAAATTGGTCGTGATTTTGATGTGATCGTCCCTTCGGAGAGCTCGTCTCAGCCATACGATTTGGGAGGTGTTTGCAATCGGATGGACTACCGCGAATCACCCGACATCTACTTAACCGGATTGGACGTTAACCTGGCCGGTCAACATCAACTAGAAAACGCTGCAGTAGCGATCGCTGCCTTGCACGCTTTACGACAAGAAGGATGGGACATCGACGAGTCAGCTCTACGGAAGGGTTTGGCCAATGTGGTTTGGCCGGCACGTGCCGAAATCTTCGCAGGGCAGCCTACGATCGTACTTGACACGGCGCACAACGTCGCCTCGATGGATGCCTTGGCCGACGTGATTACCAAGATTCCAGTTTCAGGTCGAAGGTGGTTGTTGTTTGCGGCCAGCAGCGACAAAGACATACGTGGTATGTTACGTAGTGTGCTGCCTGTGTTTGACGAAGTCATCCTGACTCAATTCGAGAGCCAGTTGCGTACGACCGCACCGGAATTGCTGGCAGAGGAAGCCAAGCAGGTGATCACAGAGGATCTGTCACTAAACTCGGAACCCAACATCCACATCCTTGCTCGTGCAGCGGACGCATGGCAATTAGCCACAGAGCGAGCTGCATCGGAAGATCTCATATGTGTCACAGGATCTTTTTTCATCGCCGCCGAGCTTCGGAAACATATCGAAGAACAATGCCGCACTTCCCAAGTGGCCGTTAGCGAACGTTAGCAGCGCTGGGTTTCTCCGGGATCTCTAGCAGACTTCATTGTCTTGTCATCCTGAGTGTAACGATCGACCTTTGAAATGGATGCAGGTGACAAGATGCAGGACGAACGGTCTTGGTTCAAGTGCCACTTCCGGCTTGTGCAGCAGTGGTACGTTGCGTCTTTACGCTGCAAGGTACAAAAAAGAAAATCATCTATGTCCGTGGTCTTCCAGCGGATTTCAGGATGTAATCGATGGCGCGTTCCAATTGAGGATCACCTTCTAACTTGGGAAGAACATTCGCACTGGCGGCCGTATCTTCTTTGGATTCTGCCTGACTCTCGACAGCAACGGGTTCGTCGATAACATCCGGCTCTTCTTTTTCCTGCGCATCGACCTCTCCCCGGTCGTCCTTGCTCTCCTCATTTGTCACATCTTCTGTTGGAGCGACCACATTCTCGCTCGATGCGTCGTTTCTTTTCTCAGTGTCTTCCTGGTCGGTACTATTCGAGGAACGTACCGGATCGGGTACACGATTACGATGCAATTCTAACTGCTGAAATTCTTCGTCCGACAATGGGACACTATAACCTTGATTGGGAGTCACCCCCCACTGGTCATCTTCGGACGCGTCTTTCGAGCGATGGATGTTCACATCACTGGGACGCCAAAACGTAGCCGTTGTCAGTTTCATGAGACTCTTGCCGCGCTCCAACGGGATCACGTTTTGAACGGTACCTTTACCGTAACTTCGTTCCCCCACGATGATCGCACGTTCGTGATCTTGTAAGCAACCTGCCACGATTTCACTGGCACTGGCACTATAGCGGTTTATCAATACTGCCACAGGCAACTCGGCCGGGACGACGGTGCCTCGTGACGCAACACGACGGTCGCGTACAAATCCTCCTCGGCCCCGCAACGTCACGATCTCGCCACCGTCTAGAAACATATCACAAGTGTCTGTTGCCACCTCCAATAGGCCACCCGCGTTGGAACGAAGATCCAGAATGAGTCCATCTAGCGTCTTTAATTCTAGTGTTGTAAGAGCCTTTTTCAATTCGTTGATAGTGCGCTCACCAAACGTCGTCATGCGGACATAGGCGATGGCAGGGTGTTCCTTTAACACGTATTCCCACGAGCCATCTGGCAACATGGTGTTGCCCAACACAGACGGAACCTTGATCACGGCACGGGTAATGGTGATATCCGTCGTCTCGTCATCCCCTCGGTGTAGTAAAGTTAGCAGTACGTCGGTCCCCGGCTTCCCGCGCAACCGCTTGACCGTTTCGGACATGGTGAGGTTCTCGATTTCGGTTCCGTCGACCTTGACAATCACGTCTCCGGCCAGCACACCCGCCTCATGAGCAGGGGTGCCTAAAACAGGACTGAGGACCATGAGTCGTTTCGTCTTAGGATCCGGACTGACGATGATTCCAATGCCACCAAATTCCTGGTCAATGTCGGATTTGAATTCTTGATATCGTTCGATCCCAATGTAAGAGGAATATGGATCGAGACGTCCGAGCATCCCAGTCATAGCGTTTTCAAAAAGTTGCCGGTCGGCCACATCTTCTACATAGCTAGAGGATATCCGACTTACCGCATCAGCAAACAAATTGGCGAAACGGTTTCGCTGAGCACGCCCATAGCATGCAACACATAGTACTGACGCAGCGATAATGATGACCAAATTGCGACGTGGCATGGTGGACGTTCTATGAAAAAATCAGTTCACTTGACCCGTACAAATGCTGGTATTTTCTTATAACCTTTTACTGACCAGAAAACACGCAGCTCTGAGTGGAACCGACATTCCCTGGTCAACCAAAGTGCAAAGCTGCTGCGATTTTCAGAAACAACTAATCGAGATATTCGTCAGCCTTGTGTCCGATATCCAGCAAGACACTGGTTCATTCTAGCTGCAACCTGGCCGCGACGACAACGACTACATCCACAGAAAGGAGATAGGCACCAAAAACGCGTGTGGTTCGTAAAGACTCCAAATGTCGCATCTCCAGATGGATTGCGAAAAATAACCGATGAAGATGTCGCTGTATCGAAGTGACGCAGATGGGATACTCCTATCTGCAGTCACGAACCGCAACGGAAATTGCTAAACAGACTGGCCCAAACTCCCCCGAATTCCCATGACACCCCAAAAATAGGGTGCTGCCGTTCCTAGCGAACTGAGTTTTTTCTCGCTGGCAATATCGTTCTGCCGTGCTAAATTTGTGTAGCCAGTACATCCGTACCAGTCCTACCTATTGCAGTATATTGAAATTTTCATGACATCACGTGTGCACATACTCCATAGCTTTATCGCATCACTCGTTTTGTGGTCACTTGGCGCAGAACCATCAGGCGCTGGAGCACCCAGCACTATACCCGAACAGGGTATCCGAAAACATGTTCCTCAGATGCACGCCTTGACCGGTGCTCGAATTGTTGTCGCACCCGGGCATGTGATCGAACAAGGGACCGTGATGATCGACCGCGGAGTCATCCTGCAAGTTGGCGCCCAGGTCGACATCCCAGTGGAAGCTCGCAGATGGGACCTCAGCGGGCACACGTTGTACCCGGGGTTCGTCGATGCCTACGGCACGGCTGATTTGTCCCCGTCCGCCGGCGATAAGGGGGCGCCTTACTGGAATCGCAATGTGACTCCTCAATTCAGCGTTGCCAACCAATACCAAACCGACAATGACAGCAACAAGAAGTACCGAAGCCAGGGGATCACGACTCGTTTAGTAGCTCCGGGAAAAGGGATCATTCGCGGAACCAGTGCGTTGGTCAGCATGGGCAAGGGTTTGACGGCGACGAACATAGTGGCGACTGACGTGGCATTGCACTGCAAGCTAACGATCCAGGCCGACTGGCATCGCAAGGAATACCCCAACTCGCCCATGGGTGCCGTTGCCTTAGCTCGTCAAGCGATGCACGACGCGACCTGGTACCGTGAGGCGTGGCGAGCCTATTCCGTCGACACGACCCTGCCGATGCCCGAATGGAATGATGCCTTGCGCGTGCTCCACACTTACCTAGACTCAAATCAACTCGTGATGATTGAAGCGTCAGACGAACAGTTCTTGTTGCGAGCTGACGACTTTGCGCGAGAATTCGGAATGCGGGCTGTAATCGTAGGTTCGGGAAAGGAATATCAACGTCTGGCGGAGGTGCGAACGACCAACCGATCGGTGATTGTTCCGGTCAACTTTCCCAAAGCTCCTCATGTGGCGACACCGGAAATGGCGATCCATGCCACGCTGGAACAATTGCTACATTGGGATCTGGCCCCAGACAACCCGGCAAAGCTGGTCGAATCGGGTGTAAAAATCGCTTTGACAGCTCATGGTTTAAAAGATCCTGCCACCTTTTTGGAAAAGGCAAGGTTGGCTGTAGCGCGCGGATTGCCGGCAGATGAAGCGTTACGAGCACTCACCGAGACGCCATCGGAAATGTTAGGTGTTTCAGATCGGCTCGGCAGTCTCCGTCCTGGAAAAATGGCCAACATCCTCGTGGCTGACGGTGATCTATTTGACGAAGAGACAAAACTGCTCCAGACATGGGTGCATGGCCAGCGTTACGAAGTCGAAGAACGGTCTAAATACGATCTGCGTAAAACTTGGCAGTTGAGCGCGATCGATCAGGGAGCTGGTTCGCAGGGGTACTTGTTGGAATTGAAGGGTGAGCCCACCGCGCTCACGGGATCGTTGCGAATTGCCGATCAAACCGAAACAGTGGACGACGTTTCCTCATCGTCCGAATTGCAACATGTCGTGATGCGTGGTGAACGTTTGGGGTTCGTGATTCACTCCAAACCGTTCGGACACGATGGTATGGCACAAGTCTCTCTGTTGATCATTTCGGAGGGCACGAACGAACAGGACAAGACGCTTAGCCTGCAAGGGGACATTGTTTGGCCGGACGGTAGCCGTGCACACCTTCGAGGCGAACCGTTAGCAATGCAGGTTGCCTCAGGGGTCGAGGTGTCGGCAGATGATACCGTCGCACCATCCTCAGCGAATGTGGATGCTGAGGATCAAGAATCTAACGAACATGAAGCCACGGATGACGAAGGCAAGGATGAACCGAAGCCGACCCTGGGTGAGTCATCAGCTTTGTTCGAAGTGAATTATCCGTTGGGAGCTTTCGGTCGTAACGGGGCACCCGCACCACCGAAAAACATTGTTTTTCAGAACGCAACGATTTGGACGTGTGCGGAGGCTGGTATTCTAAAGAGTGCCTCCCTTCACATCGAAAAAGGCGAGATTCTCGCTATCGGCCACAATCTTGTGGTGCCGCACGACGCCGTCGTGGTCGACGCGTCCGGTTGGCATATTACGCCAGGCATCATCGATTGCCATTCCCACATGGCAACCGATGGAGGCATTAACGAAAGTGGTCAAGCGATCACAGCTGAAGTGCGCGTGGGGGATTTCGTCGATGCCAAAGACATCAATATCTATCGGCAATTGGCCGGAGGTGTAACCGTGGCCAACATACTTCACGGTTCGGCCAATCCAATCGGCGGGCAGAATCAAGTGATCAAGTTGCGTTGGGGTGAATCGTATCGCAACTTAAAATTCACCGATGCTCCACAGGGCATTAAGTTTGCACTGGGTGAAAATGTCAAACAGAGTAATTGGGGGGATGCCTATCGCTCACGCTATCCGCAAACCAGGATGGGAGTAGAGCAGATCTTTCGTGACACATTCCGTGCTGCCACAAAATACCGACGAAGATGGGAGGATTGGCAGCAGAACCACCGTGGATTGCCTCCGAGAGTTGATCTGGAATTACAAGCGGTTGCTGAGATCCTGGCCGGTGAACGATGGATTCATTGTCACGCCTATCGCCAGGATGAGATGTTAGCATTGTTGCGTGTATTGGAGGAGTTCGGCGTCACCATTGGCACTTTCCAACACGTGCTCGAAGGGTACAAGATCGCCGATGCACTGTCTCGTCATGGAGCCATGGGTTCTGCATTCTCTGATTGGTGGGCCTACAAATATGAAGTGTTTGATGCGATCCCGTATAACGGCGCTTTGATGTTTCAAATGGGGGTCAACGTTTCGTTCAATTCCGATAGTGCCGAGTTGGCTCGACATCTCAACCAGGAAGCAGCCAAGGCGATAAAATATGGTGGTGTCCCAGCCGAAGAAGCCTTGAAATTTGTCACGATTAATCCGGCGAAACAACTGCGCATTGAACAGTTTGTGGGATCCCTGGAACCAGGAAAACATGCCGACTTGGCTATGTGGAACGGATCCCCTCTGTCCAATTTCACACGTTGCCAGCAAACGTGGATCGAAGGACGCAAGTATTTTGATGCCGCAGCAGATCGACAAGAGAGACTGGAAAATCGTCGCCGCCACGCGGCCTTGGTACAAAAAATACTGAAGCTCGATGCACCCATGTTCAATGCGGATGACGTATCGAAGGACGACAGCACACACTACCCACGTGAAGATGCATTTTGTCATCCTCATCATGCCATTCAAAGATCTTTAAGGAATTAATGTGATCGGACATTCGCAACGACCAATCTCTTTTTCGATGGCTGGACAACCGCGCATCATCAGCGAGAACGATCCATGCCTGAGATTTTTCGCACAGAACCTACTAGGGTTCCTACTGTTGATGTTCGCTGTCTGGGTGGGCCCCGTCGCGGCTTCTCCGGAGATTCCAGGTGCGCCGCAAACGGGCCCCATACTTTTGTCCGGAGCAACGATTCATCCCCAAAACAGTCCTCCGATCGAACAGGGTAGACTCTTATTCGAATCAGGTCGGATCGTTGCCGTAGGGAAGCAGATCGAAGTACCACCGGGAACATCACACATCGATGTAACAGGTAAGCATATCTATCCCGGGATGTTCGACGCGTACTCTCAGATGGGTCTGGTCGAAATCGGCGCGGTGCGAGCCACAAATGATCGATCCGAAACAGGAAAATTCAACCCCAACGTGCGTGCTGAAGTCGCGGTGAACCCCGATAGCGAACTGATCCCCGTAACTCGTACGAACGGTGTCTTGCTTTGCTTGACCGCACCACAGGGTCCGTTACTAGCTGGTCGTTCAGCAGTGATGCAGCTGGATGGTTGGACTTGGGAAGACATGGCGTTGCGCCGTAACGTGGCCATGCACCTGAAATGGCCGAGGATGACCCCCAGCACGGCATGGTGGATGGAAGACTCTTGGAAGGATCAAATCACGAAACGTGACGAACAGCTTAAGACCTTGGAGCAATTCATGGACGATGCGCGCGCGTATGCCAAAGGGCGCGCCGGTCATCTTGGCAGCGAACGGCCTGGGGCTCTCCAGGAGGATGTTCGCTTCGAGGCGATGATTCCCGTTTTAAAGCGCCAGCTTCCGCTCATGATTCAAGCGGACGAACTCCAGCAGATTCAAGCCGCCGTCGCATTTTCTGCACGAGAACAACTCAAGATGATCCTGTTAGGTGGCTACGACGCACCCCGTTGTAGCGAACTGCTGGTGAGGCATCGTATTCCGGTGGTTGTCGGTGGAGTGTATCGGTTGCCTCAACGCAGGCACGATGATTACGATGCGCCTTTTACTGTTCCGCTACAACTCCAACAGGCTGGCGTTCGCTACTGCATTGCAGCCCTGGACCGATTTGGTCCCTCCAATACAAGGAATTTGCCATATCACGCGGCGATGGCCGTGGCTCATGGACTTGATCGTGACGAGGCGATCAGGGCACTTACCCTGTATCCAGCTCAAATCCTAGGAGTGGATGACCGTGTCGGTTCCCTAGAACCTGGAAAAGATGCTACGTTGATTGTCGTTGATGGCGATCCGTTGGAAGCGACGACGCGAGTGCAAGCTGCCTACATTCAAGGTCGGGCCGTACAGCTGGACAATCGTCATCAAAGATTGTGGCGCAAGTACCAAGAGAAGTATCGACGGTTACGTTGATATTTCAGAAAAGGACAAAGTATTCCTTCGTCCCCCAACTAGCCTGCTGACGTGTTGATCCACACGTCGCAGTGTGTATCATTCAGCGGAAACTCCCGCAGAAAACCAATCGACCGGGATTTCCAGATTCCAAACTTCGCTACTGAGTGGATTCGCGTGCCCGCCCGCAATCCAGATCTTGTCGCGAAAAACATAGGCCGAGTGTTCGTGGCGTGCCTTCCAAGTGACGTCCGACTTCCACTCATGCCAATCCTTGCCATCTGCCGAAAACCAGACATCTCCCCAATTTCGAACCGGATGGTTTGACCAGCCGCCAAGGATCCACATTCGGTCCCGATACACAACCGCAGGAAACCAAAGGCGCGGATGCCATGGGGCATCGGACGTTTCCTGCCGCCAATGCACACCATCGGCCGAACTCCAGACATCATTATGAGCCACATATTCGGGGACGTAATTACCGCCTCCAAAAACATAGAGTCGGTCGTTCAGAACGGCTGCCTGATGGTAGGCGCGAGGAGACCAACCGGCATGATTCGTAGCCTGTTCCCAGTGACGTCCGTCTACAGAAAACCAGACGTCGTTCTTGAGACTGGTTGCGTCTCCAAAATAATAGTTTTCTGTGCCTCCCAATAACCACATTTTGCCTTGAAACACGACGACAGCAGAGGCGATGCGAGGCGTCCAACCGGCATCGGCCGTGGCCTGTGTCCAATGTGCGCCATCCGTCGACCACCAGACTTGATTGCTGGCCGAATGCCCGTCCAGGCGTCCGTTGTACCAACCCCCCATGAACCACATCTTGTCATGATGGACGATCGACATCGATAGGTCACTATGGATCCAGGGTGCCGCGGGCTGAACTAGTTTCCAGACGTTACCATCTGCTGAGCTCCAAACATCGCGTGGCGGAGCTTCGTACGAATTAAACCAGCCGCCAAACACCCATAGTTTGTTGTTAAAAACAACTTCACCTTGAGAGTCGCGCGGTTGCCAGCCAGCATCATTGGTGACAAGCTTCCAGTTGGGAACTTGTTCTGCAGACATGGGTACTGCGAACAGCGCCACGAGACCTAGTGTTAAGAGCAAAAAAATTCTTGGCAGTCGAATCAATTCCCCTTCGATCATAGACCTATCACTCCTGTGCCAAGTTACGTAACCAATGACATGCATTCGTTAAGCTTATCCTATTGACGACTTTCATGTTCATGTTTTGGGCGTGGTCGTTGCATCAGTACCAGGCCGAATAAGGTAAGCGCAATCCCAACAAGTTGTAACGTTCCAGCCGGCTCATGAAACCACACAATCCCAAATAACGCACACAGCATGACTTGCGACGCTGTCAATAGATTCGTGTGCAGTACCGGTAAACGCTGTAGAGCTTGTCCGAGTGCATAAAAGGCAACCGCATTGAAAATTCCTGCGAACACCATTGCCCAAAGGTTCTCCCAATGAACCGGGACGGTCGATCGATCGACCGTCCAAATGCTGATGACGCCCAGAATGGCAACGCCAGTAAGGCTAATGATCGCTAAAATCGGCAGTAGATGGATTCCTGTTGCTAAGGCTCGGCGGATGACAACGTTACCGACTCCGTAGCTAATACCAGAAGTGCACACCGCACCCAAAATAAGCACCATGCGCCACCAGGATAGTTGCCCGTTCGTAGCGGGACGCACGGCCTGCACACTTTCTTCTGCTACCATACTAAGCAAAGTGACCGAAACGATCAGCAATATGGTAGCGACCGCCGTTTTGGGATGAATAGGTTCGGAGAGCCAGATCCGAGCCAATACGGCAGATCCCACCAACAACATACCCATGCAGAGAGGAACCGTCAGAGCCAATCCTATCTGGCCCAGAGCCCATTGAAAGGCAACGTTCCCAGCCAACTGCATCAAGACTGCTACTAGAAAAAGATAAATGGCCCAGCGAACCGTGATGAACGGTCGTGAACCATGCGCCCAAAGCCAACAGATCGTACCTCCCGTGGCTAAGGCAATTGGAATGGCTTTGATGAAGGATACAAATACTGCATCACAGTCGACAGCGACGACGCGCAGGAAAATATTGGCTGCCGTGTAGCCCAACGCACCCACTGTACCGGCTAGGATGCCAATACGATACGAGTCCCACGTGGCACCAGATGCCGACGTCGACATTGGTTCCTCTGATCGCTGCTCTGCGCTCGGTTGCCTATGGCGATTTTTTTTTGTGTCCATGCCCGAAAAGGCTCTATGTCCGATGGGATGCTGCTTGTTTTTCGAATGACTGGAATTCTGCGGCACAACCTAATTCATCAGCTAAGGCTGCCAGATTGATCTGCTTGAGTACGCTAAGCGTTACCCGCCGCTTAGCATCACGAAAGGTTAACGACTGTATTAATTCTTGAGCTGGTGGTGAATTCAAGAGCCGTACAAGGCAATTTGCTTCAGCTGCCGAACGACACGGAAGAAAGTAACAGGTGTCGTCAAGCATAACGGGTTTGCCACGATAAGGTTTGATAGCAGCAAATCGCAGGTTATCGTAAAAGCCAGAAATTGCTACCTTGTGCTGCGCAAAAGAATAAGGCCCCACTCCAAAGATAGAAAATCGAGGCCGGTTACGGTAAATCGTACTTGCTCGACGGTCCAATAACCGGCCGTGACGTAGTAGGTATTTCCAGGTCAGTGGAGCTTGTGTGCGGATAGGTTCTGTCGGTTCTCCTACAGATCGCTGCGTCACCAACATACAACGGCCCGGCGAGTCGTACTTGCCGCCGGCGACGTCAGATGATTTTAGCATCGGAAAAAGATAGGTGTCCTCCAGCGATACCGTTTCTCCAGCGTGATTCACCAAATCGGGTTCTAAGCGAAACTCCATGACACGACGGCAGTCGTGTTTAATGCCGGATCGCCAACGGTATGAGGTCGTTCCTAGCAGATGTTCCCAACGGTCGAATGCTACCACATCGGAGACAAGTTGCTGGTGACGCCAGCCAATCTGTTCTTCCTCCGAGTCCTCACCTAACGATGAACACACAACACAACGCTGATCGTGCGTCCCGTTTGCCGTGCGGCAGCAAAACAGGCAGGCGTCAACAACAGCGCCAAACGACTGCACTGCGTCGATCCGACAAATTCGGGCGTCGTAAAGCTCCATATTGCTGGCCCACGAAAACGCGAGAACTTTCCGGGCCACCGAAGTCTTACACAGTAGCGCCAAATAGGCAGGTATGCCTTGCAGGGCGTTGATCAATTGAATCATCATCGCTTCCGAAATGTCAAAGTTGCTCTTCCCAGTAATTGCTTCGATCCCGGAATGCTCTTGGAAATTAGATTTGGCCGGCAAATTCTTGCTGCGCAACATTCCCAACTCAGCATTGGTCACCCACGGTGGATTACCAACCACCAAGATGGGAGGCTTGCATTGATTGATCAGCGATTCCCAATCGGTTTGAAAAAAGTCTGCCTGTCCAATGTGATATCTGGCCCCGTCACCAAAAGATGATGTCAACGATTCTAGCGTTTGCTGCACGTATTTTGCGTTAATGTCGAATCCGAAGAATTGCCGGCAGGCAGGAAAAACCTCTGTTGCGGCAACGAGAAAAGAACCAATACCACAGGTCGGTTCAATAATCGTCATGGGCGCTGGACACGATGCATTATGTTTCAGTGAGTGGCAAACTTGGCGAGCCAAAGGCAATGGAGTTTGGAAATCTCCAAACTCGATCTGGCGACGATTTTTGCTGGCGATTGGCATGCAGAGTAAACCAAGCTTCGAGGGGAGCTGGCATGAAGGATAATGTGGGGCGTGATGCCGTATGTCAGCAGTCGGAGAAGGCGAATGTAGGCATGACCTAGTACTGCACAATACTGTATAGGTGAAATTGTAGCGGTGAGAAGGGCATAGGTCTGTAGGCCAACGGTTGGACTGTTGCGGTTGGGTCGTTTCGCCCGAGTGGTGCGCATTCTACGCTTGCTTTGCGGCGTTCGTTCATGTCGCATTTTGTTTCAGATTCTACTGCGACTCGTACCGAAACCGGTTTAGGATCGGTGTTGATGATGGCCTTGCTGGTTGTTTTCCTGGGTAGCATTGCAGTACTGAATTTTGAACGGACGAGTCACGATGCGCTCATTGAGTCCCCCGAAGACGCGTTATGGTGGGCCTTGGCAACCGTAACAGGAGTGGGTTACGGCGACTTTTATCCGGTCACGTCGGGTGGACGGGTTGTCGGAGCATTTACGATGATTTTGGGGCTGGCGCTATTTGCGATATTAGCCAGTCTTCTTACAGCCTGGTTTTTAGCGCCTCAAGAAGCCGCACAGGATCAGGAACTGGAGTCGATTCGCGGATGCCTGTCAGACATTGAATTGCATTTGAAAGATTTATCGTCACGTGTATCGCTGCTTTCATTAACGGTAGATCGCCCTGTGTCCAGTAACGAGCAAGCAGATCTCCAGCTGAGCGAAATGATCACACTGCTGCAAGAAATGAAGGAGTTCCACGAGCATTCGCTGGAGGCATCCAATCCAGCAGACACAGAGGCCTCACGAGCCATGGAAGATGCGTTCGACATGGCGTCTCACATGGCCGCTGCGGCTGCATCGAAGACGGCCAACGTTTGATCCACATCGCCTTGCGAGTGCACGATCGAAACATAGAACTTGCTGTCTGGCCGAAAAATTCCGCGACTTAACAGTTGCTGATTAAACCTGCCAATGGCTGCCTTGTCGTTGCTCAAGGTGTCCCGGTAGGAAGATATTTCCTGATCCGTTATCAGTACATCGAATACGGGTGGTTCACCACAAATGCGAACCGGCGTTCCTGCCTTTGCAAACGCGGCACCGAGCCCGGTCATCAGCTGCTGCCCCGTAGCAAACAGCTTTTCATAGGTACCCGGCTCCCGTAGGACGTCAAGCGTTGCCAAACCGGCTGCAGCGGCCACTGGATTTCCGCTAAGTGTTCCAATCTGTGGAGTGAACTGCTTGGTAGTTCGTGCTGCCGGATTGAAACATTGCATCAGATCCGCACGGCCTGTCACTGCCGCGAGCGGAAATCCTCCACCGACAATTTTTCCCAGTGTGCACAGATCAGGTACCACACCGTAGTACTCCTGAGCACCACCGAAGGCCAAGCGAAAACCTGTCACGATTTCGTCAAAGATCAATGCGATTTGATAACGTTGAGTCATTTCACGTAATGCTTCCAGAAACCCAGGCTCTGGTGGCACAATGCGCTGCATCGGTTCGACGATGACACCTGCCAATTCGGTCTGGTGTCGTTCGATGATTTCAGCCGTTTGATCCACGTCATTGAAGGGAGCAATCAATACTGTCGAGGGCAACGTTCCTGGTAGACCGGCCGAATCTGGTTCATTCGCAGGTAGCTGAGCGGTACCACTGGCAAAGGTACTCATCAGCGCATAGTCATTCATGCCGTGAAATCCGCCTTCGAATTTCAAAATCTTATCACGCCCCGAACCGCTTGCTGCCCGAGCTGCTCGCATGGCGTACAACGTGGCTTCGGTGCCCGAACTTGTAAAACGTACCTGTTCGGCGCAAGGCACCGCATCTACGATGGCAGCTGCAAGTTTGACGGCCAACTCGTGTGTGGCAAAGAACGTAGTGCCTTTGCCGATCTGTTCCGTCACCGCGGCTACCACCTGGTGATGTGCGTGTCCGCAGACCATGGGGCCGGAACCGAGCAAATAGTCGATGTACTCATTTCCGCTAACGTCCCATACCCTACTGCCAACACCTCGTTGCAAGATCGTGTCGTCATAAACATTACCCACGCTGCCACCAGGAAAAAGTGCGTGAGCTTGTTCGATAAGGGTCTTGTGAGCAGGACTGAAGTTCCTGGTCGGATTAAATTCGGTGGCCATAGGTTTCCCCAAAGTCAAAACTGAAATCGAAAGGCCTGGAAAAACACGTCTTGGTAACCGCCAGATTTGCTGGTGAGATCCAAAAAGGTGTTGCCGTTTCAGTGAGCCAAACTCGTTAGCGTTGGGCGACTCGGCGATCACCATCGTCACAGATCCGCGGCTCGCGACATGGAGTCCGCTTACGAGTCATCCTCCAGCAACCCACTCTACCGATCGTTGTTAGCGACTATCGTAGTGGACCTTTGTCGATTCCACAATTGCGCCGTGTGAGCGTCACGAAACCCCAGAAAGACTCTTTGCTCTTCTAAGAAAGTTCGCCGGCATGAAAGCAACGCCGAGTGATTTGGGGCGACGACCAGCTAATAGGCAGTTGTTTACTCGGACGACGTACGGTGGATATACTCAAGAGATGCTGACTGATGACGCTTCTAGGTGTTCTGATGATGTTTCGAAAAGTTATCACGACCGGAATGGTATTTGCCATGGTATCCTCATTTGATCCTTCATCGTGCTCGTCGACAGAAACGGCTACAGCAGGTCAGGCCGTGCGTGTGGCCGCGGTTTCTTTCGTACCGAAGCAGTATGATCTTCAGGGAAATGCTGATCGTTTGGAAGCCAAATTTCGTTTGGCAGCCGAAGGAGGAGCAAAGATCGCCGTGGCACCAGAAGGTGCGCTGGACGGTTATGTCATCAACGAGATTGTAGCGGGTGACGTGCCAGCGCAAAAAATTCTTGAAGTGGCGATCGCCATCGATGGTCCGCTAATCCAACGTTTCCAAACGTTGGCTCGAGAACTAAAAGTGTGCCTGGTGATTGGTTTCGCGGAATTGGTGGGCAAGGAAGTTTTCAATTCTGCGGTGTTTATCGACGACTCGGGAAACATTTGTGGAAAGTACCACAAAATGCAATTCGCCGAAGGTTACCATCCCTCCTGGTGGTTCAATCGCTTGGGACAATGCAGCCGAGCTTTCAACACGCCTTACGGACGCTGTGGCATGATGATTTGCAATGACCGCTGGAACGAGCGTTTGGCGAAGATCCCAACCCTTGACGGTGCGCAGTTTCTTGTCATTCCATCCTTCGGATCGACCTCCGAAGCACAGGATCGAGCGGTCCTCAGTCGAGGACGCGAAAGCAATCTACCAGTCATTGAAGCTAACGTAGGTGTGACGATGATCGTTGACGAGAATGAGATCGTTGCCGTTGATCGAGAAAAAGAAGGAGTGACGTTTGCCGAAGTCACGATTCCGCCTCCGCGAAAGATCGATGAGGCTCAACGAGACACGGTGGAACGTGAATTCCTGGAATGGCGCAAACATGAAATGCTGACGCGCTATGAAATCAGAATGGAAGACGTACAGAAGAACGTCAACCGAGAACGGCTGTTAAAGAACTAATGTCGGTTCTGCAGGCCCTCTTCACATCGTTCATCCGGGTCCGAAAACGCGGCCTGTGGAAACGTCTTGTCAAAACGAGCATCCCACCCCACAGCCACAACGCGCCAGCTGTAGGTTCGGGGATCGCCAACTGGATCGTTGCCTGATTGGTGAGCATGCCACCTGGTGAAATGGTGCCCCCGACATGGAAAACACTGCCTGTGATGTGGCCATCTCCTGCCAACCGACCCGCCTGGACTTCTAGTAGTCCGCTGCCGGTGGACTGATTGCCGTGCACGAACAACGTTCCCGCTCCCAGCTTCCTGATCGTATACCCGTTCATCTTCAATGTCCCTGCCAGCGAAAGCTCCGCGCCGTCGGCCACCATCACATCGGTGTCCGACAGCAAACTCATAGCCGTTAAAAATTGATGGCTGCCAACCAAAGATTCCAAATTGGCTCTTACTGATGAGGTTCCGGCAGTTACTTGAATGACACCATTTCCTGTCACGGTATATGTGTTCACATTTGCAAACTGGATGTTATTGACCGTCACATCGGCTGTCGTGTTGACGTTGCGATCAGCAGTGATCGCATTACCAAACAGAGCAGACAATTGATCGTGATTAGGGACATCCTCAGGGCTCCAATTCGAAGCCACCGTCCAGTCGCCAGATTGGTCTACGGTCCATTCGCGAATGAACGGACTAAATGGAATGGTGGTCACATTGATATATCCGGTGGACGACGTGTCCGGGATAATTGCACCACCCATAGCATCACTTAAAGCATTGAACGATCCAAACGACAAATTCATCTGCCCCACTTGTCCGCCAGCGACTTCAAATGGAATATCCACCAAGAAGTTCCCATCCTGCATCGGTACAGCGGTTGCCACGGCATGGACCGCGCGAACTGTTTGCGGGTCGGGAGGGAAATTATTGAGTTCGCCACCACTGAAGAGCGCATTGGTGGCAGGAATGGTAACCGGACCTAGTGTGACATGGGGGCTATCGACCATCACGTCGACATTGAACGCGCTGATATCCATCGGCAGTTCCCAGGGATCTGCTTTGACAGCGATGTAAAAACTCCCGAAGGTAGGATTGGTATGGTATCTAACGGATGGCACTTCCGAAAACTCAAACGAAATCGCACAGACGAAGTGATGGCTCGACGAGAACACAAAAGCGCAGACGCCAACCAGGACGATCAGCGCAATTTTTCGGCATTTCACCGAACGGTCCATGGCCACTCCTCGTCGATCAGTACTGCTAAGCGATCCTCTTCGTTGTTGGCTTCTCCTGCGATGCCAGAGACTTTCATCCAAGACCGTACCGTGCGATGTTCGTCATGTTGTTCGAGTCCTTCACGATTGACAGGATGATATAGACCTGCGAATGCAATGGCTGGTGCGTACTGGCTGCGTGGTGTTGAGGATGTTGGATTGGTTCGCGCTAACAAGTCCACTACCTCGTCCGATGTTCCACGAGTTACCGGGCCCGCTTGCTTATTTGTCTCTGCAAGCCTGGAATGATCACTCGCGTTCTCCAACATGCGATCCCACCATGCCGGCGGTAGTGCTTGTGAATGACGGATTTGATCATCGTTGGACAGCGCCGCATCCCCACCGAAAAACACGTCCGTCGTCAAGGCCGACAGGGCTATTGGCTGCCTGAAAGTATTCTCTGGAGGCAAAGGTAGTTGTGCAGGTAATGTGGTGAATTGGAGGGATTGTGCCCAGGTGAGGTCAGTCGCATACGGTAGATTTGCAAGCACAACCGTGTCACCATCGAGGTCAAACATGGCAGAGTAAGCTGACTCTTGGAGATTGACGAACTGCTGTCCTAACAACGTTAGCAAAGTCAGGTCGTTGCCTAATACGACTGCGTCCTGGGATGCGTCTCCGGGGAGCACGTTGAACTCGAAGAAAAAGTTGCCGCCGGCAATGGAGTTTCCCGAGTCATAGGTCGAAACTCCCGAGATCCACTCTCCATCCAGTGCCTCACCCGAAAGATTGGTAACGCTGTCAGCGATAAACATTCCGAGCCGATCGGCCGATATCGGTTGAGATAAATTTAGCAACGCAGTCTGTGACAGGTTGTCGTATTCGAACGTGGCGGTCAAACCGTAGTCGAGCATATTGACTCCGACGAGTTGCATGTCCGACGGTGTTATCTGAACCGGTTGATCAAACTCAATGGCTACTTGGTCAATATTCACCCATGGCAAAGGCAACAACTGGTTGGTACCTGTTGGAATGGCATAACCGACGTTAGCCACCGGATCCAAAAAGGATCGAAAATCGTCGGCCCAGGCTGTCGAATTCACCTTAACGCTACGGATTCGTGGAGGCCCTGTTCCCATGGCTAGTACCGGCAGACCGTCGTACGGCACCGTCTGGACGAACACGAGGTCGTTGCCCAGGATGGAACCACTACCGTCGACGTCGAAGAATGGAGAATAGACAATATCCCCCAAGGTGCTGGACTGAACGCCTGTTACGAGTTCCAAATCGTCCGTCATCACAGAACCGTCACGGTTGACGTCTCCCGGAAGAACATTCAACGCCAACTGGAAATCTCCACCACGTACAGAATTCCCCGACGGAAACCGTGTTTGGCCGTCGACCCATTCGCCATCGAGTGCACGATTGCTGTTATCCGTGACTCGGTCCGATACGGTCAGGATCAGCTGATCGGCCTGCAAGGGTGCTGCCAACGAAATGACCGCAGTCAACTGAGCGCTATCGTAGTGAAATGATGTCAGTGATCCGTAATCGGGTACTCGCATCCCCGTCAACTGAACATCTGCTGGGCTGATCTCCACATGCTCACTGAATTGGATAAAGATTTTGTCAATGTTCGACCATGGCAATGGAGTTTTTTGTGCGATGCCATCCCAGATGTCGAATCCCAAGCCGTCTTGTGGGTCCAGCCAATTGACAAAAGCAGGCTGCCAAGCAGTCGATCCGACTTTCACGTTGGCGATTTTCGGTGGGCCAATCGCCGACGAAAACATTTCTTCATTAACAATGAAAGATTCTTGTTCGGCGATCGTCAGACCTGTCATCGAATTGACTTGGACCGCATACCATTCCAATGTGGAGATCTTGTCCTGTTGTGCATTTGCACTTAGAAAAATGCTTTGTGGTCGCATTACGGCAAAATCATCCAATGTCAGACTCCGAATACCGAAGCCATCACGTGGCGAGAACATGGTCGCGTTTAATCCATTCTTAGAACCGCTTATGACCAGATGGATACGGTCTTCCCAATCGGTGACCAAGCCAGACAACTCCAGGCTATCAATCACCTGACCGTCGTCGTAAACGGTCAGAACCACAGACTGTTTTGAGTTAACGAGCCGGTCGAATTCCACCTCGATGTAATGCTGCGGATCTTGAAACAGCGTCGCGATTGGCTGGTTGGCATTGGCCCCAAACTCACCATGCCAAGTCGAGAAGCCACCGGTTTGAGGTAAGCCAAAGGCCAATCCCACGGTCCAGTCATGGGTGATGTCAAAACCGTTGACAACTGCTAGTTCGTCAGACCCTGAAGATTCCGGAGCCAACGGATAACTGGGTAATCCCTGAGCCACCAATCCCTCGACAGCCATCAGCCAGCGTTGGGGACCGGTAGGACGACGCGTGAACAGCGTGGCGTTCTGTTCCGCGACTTGCGTGGCCCCGGGGTCCGGTACATCCAACACGTAACCGTGGGTCCACTCGTTGTTGGCCACCCAGCGAGAAATGTTAGAGTGTGCCGACTGATTGAAAACGAGGCCCGCAGTAAGTGCATCACTTCCAAGATTGTAATACCAGACATCCATGCGATGGAGTTCGTTTCCATTACTTTCAGTGTCGCTCGCATTTCGCAAACCCAACTGTTCACTTACCCCATTGGTAGTCACCTCAAAAATCGGCGCAGCCGTCATCACAGGCGGCACCGATGCCGGCTGAGGGATTACTAGCTGCCCATCGTCCACATAACGGAACTCATTGTTGAGAAGTTCCACGGCACGGATCACATTGTCCGAAAACGGGGGTGTCACCTCATCCCAACTCGTGTTGGACAAGTTCATTCCGCCGGGACGAATGGTCAGTGGCGCGAAGCTTTCTGCGAATTGTGGCGCAAGAGTTGCAAAAATTTCGTCCGATTTTCTAGGTCTCGCTTGAAGGATGTAATCTCCATACAACTTTGGCATAGAACGGCTGCCGTTCGAAATGTATGTCCAAACTTTTCCATCCTGCGAATAGTGAATGCCTTGTGTTTTGTACAACACGCCTTGGCCGCCCACTTCCCGTATGACATATCCCCGCTCTCTTAAGTGGTGAATGCCTAAGGACACGCGTCCAGCGTAAAAGGCTCCAGCTTTGGATCCGGGGAACGATCCCTTGTCGTTCGAGATGATCGCCTCGCCTTCTGGATCATCAGGGCGGGCTACCGTCATGATCAATTCTGGTTGCTGATCGCCCGTCACCAAGAATTCTCCAAACTGTGGCGCAGGAGCTACCGAAACCCCCTGATTTCCCGCGCGAAAGACTTTTGCGTCATCCGGACTCCACGCTCCGTTAAAATCGGTGTTATGCGTCCACGTCGAGGTCGTATAGTTCTCGAGATCGGACGCAATGTGACGCGCCATGTGATTGCGGTAATCTTCGTCTCCCCAGAAGGAAGCCAACCCATCGTCAAACATTCCAGCACTGTGAACATGGTATTTTCCCGCATCGGCTGGTTCCCAGCGCTCAAAAACAAGCAAGTTCGGTTCGACAACCCATGGTTCTCCCACCGCTGGACGGCGGGCTCGAAACAGACCGACTTGACCACCTTTTACCATTCTTCTGTTGTGATAGCTGTTATGGATGTAGTCCCCCCAGGGGAACCAAGCACCCAGCCGATCCGTAGCTGACTTTTCGGGAAAAGCATTATCGAATCCCCACGTCTGGTTGCGTGCCAAACCATCGGCTACTTGATCCGCCAAAGGCGGAACATCAAAGCCGCCACCTACCTGAGGTACACGCTGGATCGTAGCACCATAATCTTGAGTGTACAGAAATGAGGTGCCCTCGGTGATCCACTGCTCATTGTCAAAACGACTACGACTGGCTTGAAAGACCACCAGGCCTTCGTGAACGATCACCCCCGTGGGTTGGTAACGGTAACCGTCGACGGTACCCTGCATCAAATCGTAGCCTGTGACGATACTGTTCACTTCAGTAAAGTCGTTACCACGAAAAAAGAGAAGTCGCCCACTCCCACCCCTCTCAACCAACACCCCGAAAGGCGTGCTACCATCGTGATCCCAGCCTGATCCAATGGCTGAGTTGATATAAGCCGGAAGCACTTGTGACCAAGAATAAACTTCAGTCACCAATTTCTCTGAAGCGAACCGTGGCTGATTGGCAGAGACCGGGTTGCCTTGTGGGTCAACCGTAGGCACATCACGCGAGAAATCCAGATTCAGATCTCCGGCCGTCCCATCGTCGAAAGTGATGGAATGCCAGCCATCGACCGGGAACGATGTGGCGAGAACACACCGCTTTTCCAACCGTTCGAACGTGAGGGATTTTCGTATTGGCTGTGGTCTAATCACAGGTTACGTAAGTTCTGTTGTCATCCAACGGTGGATTGAATGTATCGTGCTAATCTCTGAACCAGGGTGGCAGCCAAGAGATAGAGGAATTTCCCGGTTTTTTCCGCATCCTCCCCTTATCTTCTAGCCTATTTGGCTGGATCTCCTCGTCAATAGAAAACGGCATTTGCCAGATATTACGAATGTTCTCAAAATGAGGTCGGATCGCTAAAGACTTGCTGTGAAAGGACTTCCTCCGGCGAGCTGTACCAGGACAAGTTACCTTGTCACCACCACGTGCAGTCCAATGGTGACTCCACAGCTAGTTGCATGCTACTGCGAAGCTGAACCTGATCTTCTCCTGAGTCAGGAAGATCTACACATTCTGAGACCGAAGGAGTCTGGGAGTTGCATCTTAACCAGGCGCGATCTGTCGATCATAGAAAGGTTCCATGTCGTCTGCCGAACTACCAGAGTTTTTTCAGATCAAACGGGAGGGCCAAATCAAGGCAAGTCATTCATGTCGGATTTTGCTAAAGAACTGGTAAAGGCTGGCTGTTTGCGTGCCTTTTTTGTTTTGGAACTCGTGCTCAATATCCTATTGCTACTTGGAATGCTAGGATTGACATGGTCACAGCAACACAGTTTACCTTCAGATAAACGGAAAACCGCACGACGAGGCGCAGAGTGAAAAAAGGCTGTTCGAACTGCTGAGACTCCCACAACAATACCTGATCTCTTTGGATTCGATTCCAGCACTATAAAAACTAACGGCTGAAATTTAAAATCGTAATCAGCTGTCATCAAGACAGCACACCAGCCGTGATCAAAAAATGGGAAGTACCTATGAGCGCGCGA
>JAKVBZ010000005.1:130694-153679 GCA_022448645.1 Pirellulaceae bacterium | reverse complement strand
TGACGAACGACACGATGGATTCCAGCAGTTTCAAGATTTACGGATATGTGGTGGACGTTGTTCGGCGGAAGATCACGAACGCCACCGTAAAGGTGGAAAATGGCAAGATTTCCACAGTGACCGAGTGTGCTCAACCGGGAAGTCGTTGGCTGTTGCCCGGATTTGTCGACGCCCATGTTCCTATTGAAAGTTCCATGCTGCTTCCGGCCGAGTTTGCTCGGGCAGCAGTGGTACACGGAACGGTTGCCGCCGTTTTTGACCCACACAAAATCGCCACTTTCCGTAGCTGGATTGATGTCTGACGAAAGTTGTGAGGAAGTAGCAACAAATGATTTGACTTTGGAGCGACAAGCTAAATAACTTGGCAGCACGCTGCGTGCCCCCTTCATGACGTTGTCTTTTATGGCACTGTTGGTGGTCTCTGATCTCAAGCTTAGTGACCAGGGACTGTTTGATGTCGAGCGCTTTGCTTTCCAGCCACTGTTCGAAGATGCATAATATAGATCAGGCAGCGTTAGTGTAAAAGATTTTCGATCCATGGATACGTCATACCAATTTGACTGCGTGATCTGCGGAACGCTCTGTTGTGACATCTTAGTGCGCCCATTTCCGTCCGGTGGCGGTATCTCGTCGAGCGAACTGGTGATTGTGGAACCGATTGAACCCACGACGGGCGGACTGGTGGCGAATACAGCCATTGCCATGGCGCGGTTCGGCAAGCAGGTCGCGGCGTTTTCCTACGTAGGAAATGACCCGTGGGGCAGTTTCGTTCGAGATCTTTTGGTCGCCAATCAGGTCGACATTCACCGGTTGTTGATTCATCCGACACAGCCAACCAGTACCACGTTGGTGATGGTCGACGTCAACGGCGAACGAAGTTTCGCTCATAGCCCAGCGGTGCTGACGCAATTTTTGAAAGACGAATTCTGGCAACACATGGATTTGTTCGCACGCAGTCGTATGGCTTTGGTCGGATATTATTCATTGATGCCGGAACTCGATCAAGAATTGCCGAGCATCCTTCGTGAGATACGCCGTGCCGGTTGTCGTACGGTCATGGACGCTGCCGGAAGCGGAGGAACGATGCAGCCCTTAGACCGGATCTTGCCGGAGCTAGATGTTTATTTCCCTAGTTTAGCCGAAGCGCAGCATCAAACGGGCAAATCCGATCCACACGAGATTGTGGATACTTATCGGGACTGTGGTGCTCCTGGTTTGCTCGGTGTGAAGCTCGGAGAGAAAGGTGCCTTGTTAAGTTCGCGATCCGGGGAGTATCTGACTATTCCAGCGGTCTCGGCGCCGGGACCCATCGTTGATACGACCGGGGCGGGAGATAGTTTTTTGGCCGGCATGTTGACAGGATTGCTTGCCGACTTGTCTTTGGAAGAATGTGGTCGCCTGGCAGCTGCTGCAGGGGCTTGTTGTGTGACCGCTGCCGGTGCCTCGGCCGGGATTCGTAGTTTGAAAGAAACTATGATCTTGGCACGATCGACAACCTAACTTCATTTACATAACCAGTTGGCGGAAATGTAGGACTGACTGAGAGACCACTAAAAAACCTCTTACGTTCGATGCTAAAGTAGCTGCTGTGGAACACTGGCTTTGGGGGTTGGCATGTCGGACGGCAACGCGTTCGGCTCACAATGGACGACAATAAAGTGGAAGCACCACGTCCTCGGTCACACGAAATATTTTCAACGTCAGGAGCTGGGAACCCATGATCACACCAGAAGATCTCATGCAGCTGGCCATTGAGAAATGCCGTGCTGGCATCATGTCCGGAGAAAGTCCCTTTGGCTGTGCCATTGCACGTGGTGAAAACGTGGTGTCTGTCGAACACAACACAGTGCTTTCTACTACCGATATCACCGCGCACGCAGAAATCAACGCCATCCGTCGGGCTTGTCGAAAAGTGAACGATATTTTTTTGGAGTCAGCCATTGTCGCCACTACCTGCGAACCTTGTCCCATGTGCATGGCAGCATTGCATTGGGCACGCGTCGATGTAGTGTACTATGGAGCCACCATTGCCGACGCCGATACGGCTGGTTTCAACGAACTGCAGTTGTCGGCCGCAGACGTGTTAAATCACGGCGGTAGCTCCATCAAGCTGGTTGCCGGAGTGCTTTCAGAAGAATGTCAGGAGTTGTTCCAGGTTTGGAAATCCAGTCCAGCGGCGCGCTCTTATTGAGAGTCCGTGCTGGTCATGAGGATTCTTCAGACGCAGCGTTCGGCCGCTTTGTCTTTTCTCGTCGTCGCCTTCGCCGTTTCTTCTTGTCACGTGATTTGAGAGTGTCTTTGGCGGTGACCACAAGAGTTGTTGCGATCCCCTTGCCTTCTACATAGAACTCTCCAGAGGCTTCGACGTTGTCGCCAAGTTGCATGAGGTCGAGATTCGCATAGTTGACTCGGATTTCAGCTTCTTCATCCAGGGTGACGATCGTTTTGCGTCGTCCGACAAGTAATGTAAGCCGGCCGTTTTTGAGATTTTTGATCCGACCTGCAATCAAAAAGCTTCCGTCCGCTTCGTCTTGGATTCCGACCGGGAATTCTGGTCGAGGTGAAAACACGAATAATTCTTTAATGGGTTCGACGGTCCTACCCTTTTCATCGGCACCGTCGTAGCGTACGTACATTCCAGGTCGCAGCCAGCTGGTCTCTGCTTGGGCGATGTATTTGATCTGATCCACTTCTGCTTCGACTTTGTAGACCCACGTTTTGTCACCAACTCGGACTTCGAGAAAGGGGGCCTGCACGTTTGTCAATTGACCTTGATGGCGAAACGGGCGTTTCTCAGGAACGTTCTCCTCCTGAGCGAGCGATAAAAGATTCGTCGATCCAATGAAGGCGATGACGAAGACCACGATGAGCGGGAAGTGAGCAGGAGAACGGGAAACCGACATAGGCTGGCCTATCTGATAGATCGTGACATATGGCAACCCGCTGCGTAAGCCAGGGATCGGTTGCTATTCACTTCCTCTCACGCTCACGCAGCGGATTGCGATGTTCTGTGGCAAAATGGTACCGCCCTACTAGACTTCTAGGGTCGTTGTCCTGCATCCAGCATAATAAAATCTAAAAACATTCGCTAGATTTCAAAATAGATTTGGTTGCCCGCTGGTGCGATGGGGCAGGCGATCAGCGCAACTGGACGGTGCGCGATCTTGCATGACAAGATCATCGCATATGAATGTCTAAGAAAGGGTTGATAGGATGGAAGTCGTAATGCAAATGCAGCGGGCTCGGTGTCGCTCCATGGTTGTGCTCGGGCTGTGGCTGACCTGTCTAGGGCTGGTCTTGCTGAACCCGTCGTTGGCTTTAAGCGCAGAGCCTTCGTCGTCGATCGACCGTCTGCGGATCGTGACCTTCAATGCCCAATGCCTGGCCGCTCCGAACACGAAAGCAAGTCGCATTCCTCGTTTTCGTTGGGACTTGGCTCGAGTTGATCACTTAGAGCGGGTAGCCAATGTTATCGAAACGTTGGAGCCAGACATTCTGAACCTATTGGAGGTAACATCAAGCGACGCGGTGGCAGCTTTGGTGAAATTGTTGCATGCAAAAGGGTTGTCGAAGTATCGGGGGTTCCATGTCGAGAGTAATGACAAGTTTACCGGATTCGACGTCGCATTGATCACTTGCCATGAACCAGACAACGTAGATGGACAGTTGATACGTTGTCTGGTGTCACCGCCCGGTGACATGACGTGGCGCGAGCGATACCAGTATACAGACGCGGACGGTAAGGCGCATGATAAGCAAACCACGTTGGCTCGCCATGCCGTCTACGGGTTTACCTTTGGAGAAGTCCGACTGGGTTTCTTAGGTCTGCACTTAAAGGCCGATCCAAGTGACCCGAGGTCGAACAGTCGCCGCAGTAGTGAGACAAAAATTGCCCGTCGCATGATCCAGCAGGAGATCGTCGATCGAGGTTATTTGCCGATCGTACTAGGTGACCTGAATGATTATGATCCGGATGTGCCGGATCGAGATCAGATGCGTGTGACGAAGACAACCGTATTGGTCGATTTGAAGAATTACGATCCGAGTACTCCCGAAGCTGAGTTGGTCAATCCCGCGGATAGGATTGTACGTCTCGAAGATCGCTACACTTCTCATTGGGACCGGAATGAGAACGGTATCGCTGACTCGATGGACGTTTATACGATGATCGATTACATTTTGTTACCGAAACCGTTAGTGCCTGCTATCAAACGAGTGTTTGTCAGTCGCTGTTTCGGCCTGGCTACGTCCGATCATTGGCCTGTCGTCGTCGATTTGGATTTAAGTCCATGAAGCCATTGGTCGTTGATGGCGTAGTCTGTCGAGACGCACTTTGTCCATTTTTCATTCATGCACAGCCACACAGAAGGGTCCGTTGGATGTTGGAACTTTTTGATCATATTCAGGAGGCCACTGACTACATACGAGCATCGTGGAAGGACACGCCCGATGTAGGCATCATTCTTGGTACTGGTCTGGGAAGCTTGGTTGAACAAATTGACGTGGCAGCAGCAGTCGACTACGACGAAATTCCTCACTTTCCCCGCTCTACAGCTACCAGTCACCGAGGTCGATTGGTGTGTGGTACGCTGAATGGTTTGCGCGTGATGGCTATGGAAGGTCGCATCCATCAATATGAAGGCTATCCTCTCAAGCAGATTACGCTGCCAGTTCGTGTGATGAAAAAGATGGGGGCCCAGCTGTTGGTGGTTTCGAATGCCGTCGGTGGCATGAATCCTTACTACCGATGCGGTGACATCATGGTCATCGAGGATCAAATCAACCTGATGGGTGACAATCCATTGATCGGAATCAACGATGATCGCCTGGGACCTCGGTTTCCGGACATGAGCGAACCCTATGATCTACAGTTGGTCGATGAGGCTTTGGAAATTGCTCGTCACGAAGACATTGTGGCTCACAAGGGAGTGTTGGTAGCCGTCACTGGTCCAAACTTGGAAACGCGTGCTGAATATCGTTTTTTGCGCATGATTGGTGCGGACGTTGTTGGCATGTCGACGGTACCCGAAGTCATCGTTGCGGCACACTGTAGTCTGCGCGTGGTCGGCTTTTCAATCGTTACCGACTTGTGTTTGCCCGATGCATTAGAACCGGCAAATGTTGAAAAAATCATTGCCATTGCCAACGAGGCAGAACCCAAATTACGCACATTGGTTTGTGGGGTGCTGGCTCGCGAAGCCGTTCGCTTACGTAGTGCGTGAGTGTTGGCTGCATGCAGCATGTAGGCTAAACAGAGCTGGTGCTGGCCGTTGTTCGAACAGTGCCAAGGCCTCCAATGGAGAATGACTATGGCCGGTAAATGTGGATTGAGAAAAGAGGCCGAAGTTTCAGTGAAGAAAGCAGTTGCTCAGTCCAGCTCACGGTCTCTTGATGCTGAATACGGGATACGAGTTGTGGGGCAGTTAAAAGCTCTGAACTCTGAAGTCTTGGCTTTTCAGGCTGCACTCGAAAACCCTGAACCGTGAATCGGTAATCTCGAGTCCATGAACGACTCCCTTACCAATTAGGTGCTCGTTCGATACCACCATGTTAGAGCTAAAAAGCCAAATCGCCGAAGCGGTCAAAGTGATCTGCAGCCATTGGAGCCGTCGTCCGATGGCTGGCATCGTTTTGGGGACAGGGTTGGGCGATTTGGCGAACCACATACGGCAGGAGGTCGCGATTGACTTTACGGAGATACCACATTTTCCTCGGACGACCGCGTTGGGTCACAAGGGACGACTGATTTGTGGTGAGTTGGCAGGAGTTCCGGTGGTGACGATGGAAGGCCGGTTTCATTTGTACGAAGGATATTCGGCTCAGCAGGTCACCCTGCCAGTCCGAGTGATGGGGGCCTTAGGCATTCAAAAACTGTTTCTCTCCAATGCCAGTGGTGGTCTGAACCCACAATTCAGATCGGGAGATGTTGTGGTGATTGACGACCATGTGAATCTAATGTGGCGTAACCCGCTGGTGGGCATCAACGACGAACAGCTGGGGCCTCGTTTTCCCGACATGTGCCAGCCATTTGACCGGAAGATGAATGAATTTGCCTTGGAGATTGCTCGACAGAACGATTTTGTAGCGCATCGAGGTGTGTATGTGGGAGTGATCGGGCCGAATTACGAAACGCGAGCTGAATGCCGTTTTCTGCGGCGATTGGGTGACGTGGTTGGCATGTCTACCGTACCGGAAGTGATTGTGGCGGCACATGCTGGAATTCGTGTGATGGCGCTGTCTACGGTGACTAACCTGTGCTTGCCCGATCAGGTAAAGTCGACTTCTGGTGAAGAGGTCATCGCGATTGCAGCTGAGGTAGAGCCAAAACTGCGAGCCATCGTGACAGGTGTTTTACAGCAAATGGCGACAACAGCATGAACTCGATTCATCCAGCAGCGATCATTGCCAAAAAACGCGACGGGCACGAATTGTCTACTGACGAGATTAGAGGCTTTGTCGCTGGTTTTACGGCGGGGTCGATACACGATTATCAACTGACCGCACTGGCCATGGCCATTTACTGTCGAGGAATGAACGAAACGGAAACCGTCGCCTTGACCGAAAGTATGTTGCATACGGGGACTCGATTGGATTGGGGAGAGTCTGCGGCCAAGGCGGTGGTCGATAAACATTCCACCGGCGGTGTGGGCGACAAAGTGTCGATCATTTTAGCGCCTCTACTTGCCAGTTGTGGGCTGCGAGTGCCGATGCTTTCCGGCCGCGGTTTAGGGCCGACCGGCGGAACGTTGGACAAGCTGGAAGCCATTCCCGGTTTTCGGACCGATTTGACAATCCAAGAAATTCAACGCCAATGCGAACAAATAGGGTGTGTGATCACAGGTGCGTCACCCGAACTGGCTCCTGCGGATCGTAAGTTTTACGCTTTGAGAGACGTGACCGGGACGGTATCATCCATTCCGTTGATCACCGCCAGTATCATGAGCAAAAAACTGGCGGAAAACTTGGATGCTTTGGTGCTGGATGTGAAGTTTGGAAGCGGCGCTTTGATGAAGACGTTGCCGCAAGCTAAAGAACTAGCCCGGTCACTCGTCTCGGTGGGGCAACGTATGGACGTTCCGACGACAGCACTCATTAGCAACATGAACCAACCATTGGGACGGATGGTGGGAAACGCTGTCGAAGTTGAGGAATCTCTAGAAGTGCTGCGAAATGAGGGACCGGAAGATTTGCGTACACTCACATTGGAGTTAGGAGCCGAGTTGTTAGTGCAGGCTGACATTGTCGGGGACGTTGTCGAAGCACAACACTTGTTGGTGCGGCAACTCGAAAATGGACAGGCTTATGAGAGTTTTGCTACGATGGTCGCGACTCAGGGTGGAAATCTGAATGATGCCCGGCCCGTTGCACCTGTCGAGGAAGTTCGATCGCCCAGGTCGGGTTATTTGGTGGCGGTCGATGCTGAGAGTTTCGGGTATGCGGTGATTGAAGTTGGCGGAGGCCGAAAGGTCCAGACCGACCGTATCGATCACTCGGTGGGTTTGGAGATGTTGTTGCGTGTGGGAGACCCGGTCGTGCAGGGGCAACCATTCGCACGTTTGTTTGCACCTATTGAAAAGAGAAATGCGGCCGTTCCCTTGCTGTTGGATGCAGTCGATGTCGGTGACGAGCAACCGTTACAGGAACCTCTCGTTGTAGAAAGAATAGGTGCACCAGCATGACGGCCGACCAACGTGACGAATTGGTTGCAGCAGCTTGCCAAGCACGGCAGAATGCCTATGCCAAGTATTCCAACTACCAGGTAGGCGCTGCTGTACGGACTCGAAGTGGAGCGATCTTTCAAGGTTGCAATGTCGAAAACGGGTCGTACGGTTTGACTGTCTGTGCCGAGCGTGTGGCGCTATGGTCCGCTGTAGCTGCTGGCCAGCAACAGATTGTCTCGCTAGCCGTTGCCACGGCCGATGGGGTCACTCCGTGTGGGGCATGTCGTCAGGTTTTGGCAGAATTTGCCACCGATATCCCCATCTTCGTCGTGACGGTTTCGGCGGACGGAACAACTGGTGTGAGGGATATCGGTTTGCAGGAGTTGCTTCCTGAGCGTTTCGTTGCTAAACACGTGCAGTAAGTCGATAGGCGATGTACCGTTGCCAGGAGAGATGTACGATATGTCCATTGAATTCAATTGCCCGGAGTGCCAGCGATTGCTGCGAGTGGCAGAGGAGCATTTGGGAAAACAGGCACGTTGTCCTAGTTGCTCACATGTTTTTACCGTGACCAACGCGGCTCCTGTACCTGAATCCACGCCGCCTGCAGATGTTGCTGCCAATCCATTTGCGTCTTCCAACCAATCTATGGTGGAAGACATGAGTAACCCCTATATGGCACCTTCAGAATATGGTGATGCATATTCAAGTGCTGTCGGTGAAGCCAATTGGGCGCCACGGCAGTTTTTATTGGAGGAGGTCTTTCAGAAGTCGTTCCAGGTTTTTAAAAAACACTGGTCAATGGTCTGTGTGACAGTGCTGATTGTGTTTGCTGTCAATTTTGGTTTGAGCATGCTGCAAAATTTCGTCGTCCAAATGATCACGGTTCAAGCTGGCGTTGCTGTGTCGTTGGCCGTACAAATCATTACGGCGTTTGTTTTGTGGATCGTCCAGACATGGTTGGGGATAGGTCAGATCATTGTTTTCTTGGATATTGCGCGTGGGAACGAGATCAATCTTGGGAAACTATTTTCTGGCGGACCATATTTGTTACAAACATTACTGGTAGTCGTATTGGTAAGTTTGATCATGGCTGTGGCTGGTGGAGTATTTCTTTGTATTCCCGCTCTAGTGGTCGGCCTGTTGGCTCAAAACTTTGAACCTGCCGTCATGGCAGCGATGTGTGGATTCGCAGCGATGTGTGGATTCCTTGTGCTTCTTGTTCCGATGGTGATTGTGTTGCTGATGTTCTCTCAATCGCAAATGTTGGTCATCGATCGAGGACTTAATGGATTTGAAGCTTTGCAAGTCTCTCGAGAAATTACATCGGGAAATAAGATGCAGATATTTTTGGTTTTTCTACTGTTGGGAGTCATTGGTTTTGTGGCGTGTGTTGTTGGTCTATTGGCGTTTTGTTTCGGGATTTTTCCTGCGATGATTGGTGCACTCGCATTCGGAGGTCTGGTTTTGGTCGTCATGTATTTGTGCATGACCGGCCAATATGTCCATGTGTCCGAATTCTAGTGACGCATCGCATGATGTGTCATGGATAACACTGCAAGGAGCATGAATCGTGGACGCCTACCTGGAAGCTGCGATCGAAGAAGCTCGTCAGGGATTTGCCGAAGGTGGGATTCCGATTGGTTCGGTATTGGTGATCGATAACCAGATCGTAGGCCGTGGTCACAATCGGCGAGTTCAACAGGGTAGTTCTGTATTGCATGCCGAAATGGACTGTTTAGAGAACGCCGGGCGGCTGGCAGCATCAGAATATCAGCGCGCCGTACTCTATTCCACACTTTCACCTTGCGATATGTGTAGTGGCGCTGTGTTGCTGTATGGTATTCCACAGGTGGTGATTGGTGAAAACCAGACATTTCAAGGTCCGGAAGAATATGTGCGGTCACGTGGAGTCTCACTGGAAATCCTGCAGGACGCAATCTGTATCCAGCTGATGCGCGATTTCATCGAACAGCATCCTCAGTTGTGGAATGAGGACATTGGTGTGTAGTGCAGATTTGGAACAGGACTTCGGCCTACCGACTTGCGGTCAAGGCTTGTCACGCTTTACTATTGTGACTGATGCGAGTCGGAGGTTGTTGTTCACCATGGAGGTGGACGTGATGCTATGGACGAAAAGATGATTCCAGCGCAAAGCATTTTGCTGTGCCGGCAACGGTTGACGTTACCTTGGGACGTCACCTTGGTTGGGCCGGCCTGAAAATTTCGGCTTACGAGTTGTTGTGGAACGACGGGTTGGAAATGGTACCCAGGCCGAGTAGAAAGAGCATTGTCATGATCAAACTTTTCACGCGAACGCTGTGTCTTCTATTGCCGATAACCTTGGTGTCGTTGCCCACGCCTTTGGTGGCCAAGGACTTGGCAACGGTGCAGGCCTGGATACGAGACATCTCTCAGGTGGGACTTGACGGAAATGGTCATGAACATGCCATGGCTGCGACACGTAAGCTGCAGCAAGCGGACGCTACTGCCCTACCCTTGATTGTGGATGCCCTGGGAAAAGCGGATCAGCTGGCGGCAAATTGGTTGCGAAGTTGCTTTGAAACGATTGCCGACCGTACGTTGAAAAATGGTGAGGACTTGCCAGCTGTTGCTTTAGAAAAACAGGTCCGCGATATCACCATCAATCCGCGCGGCCGCCGATTGGCCTACGAATGGTTGCTGAAATCTGATCCGGCACTGGCTGACAGATTGCTACCCGGTTTCCTGAAAGATCCCAACCCGGTGTTTCGACGAGACGCAGTGGCTCAGTTGCTGGAACAAGCTTCGGTGATCCCCAATCAAGACGAACCAGAAAGAGCCCGCGAGGTTTATCGGTTAGCTCTAACGGGCGCTGTTGACAACGACCAAGTTACACAGGTTGTGAATGCCTTAAAGGAACTTGACGAGACCGTAGATCTGCAACGTCATTTCGGATATTTGACAAACTGGCAGATGATCGGCCCCTTTGAGAATCTAGACATGAAGGGCTTCGACGTGGCGTACCCACCCGAAAAGAGTCTCGATGTTTCCGAGAAGTATGCCGGTCAACTTGGCGAAGTTACCTGGCAGGCCATTACCACCGACGACGATTATGGGCTGATCGACATCGCGACCCAGATCGAGAATTATAAAGGCTCTGTAATGTATGCCCAGGCAGAGTTTGTCAGCCCTGTTAGACAGCAGGTCGATGCGCGTTTGTCGACTCCCAATGCCTGGAAGCTGTGGGTCAACGGAAAACTGGTGTTTGCACGCGAAGAATACCATCGTGGCACGAAATTGGACCAGTTCCGTGTGAACGTGGATCTACAACCAGGTTCGAATCATATTCTGCTCAAATTATTGCAAAACGAGCAGACAGAAAATTGGGCACAAAAGTACGAGTTTCGGTTGCGATTCTGTGACGCTTCTGGCAGCGCAGTTTTGAGCGGCGAATTGTAGCCATGGAAGTAACGTTGTTTCGTTACCCGACGCGTTGGTGCGCGAAATACTGTTGTTGAATTTATTCCTTGCCTACGCTCCGGATTACCATTGGTTGATGCCATCGTTGGCGTATAAAAATGTTAAAAAACAATGTGGCCTCTGTAAGCGAAATGATATCCTCTCGAAAACAAAGGCGATTCATGCGCGTACATACCCATTTGCGTTACCTGACCTTGGCTGCGATAGCTTGGGTTCCATTGGCGACTTTGTCTGTGCACGGCGAGGATTGGCGTCAGTTTCGCGGCAATGATGCGACAGGTGTAGCTGTCGATGGGAATTTGGCTCGTCGCATTGATGAGCAGACCATGCAGTGGAAAGCCGAATTGCCAGGTGGTGGGATTTCGGGGCCGATCGTGGTTGGCGACAGGGTGTACGTGACGGCCAGCAGTGGCTTTTTACAGGATCGACTACACGTACTTTGTTTCTCTGCGAAAACTGGGCAACTCACATGGGAGCGTCAGTTTTGGGCCACAGGCAGTACGACTTGTCACGATACGATGCGAGTTGCTACGGCGACACCAGCCAGTGATGGCCAGCGAATCTTCGCTGTGTATTCGAGCAACGATGTGGTGTGCCTCGACCTGGATGGTCAACTTGTTTGGTGTCGCGCGTTGGGTCTGGAAGCTCCTAATACCAGCAACAGTTTGGGTATGGCCTCGTCACCAGTTGTCCTCGGCGATACAGTGATCCTGCAAACCGAGGCAGATGCTGATGCCCTTGTCTGGGGAATTAACGCGACCACAGGGGAAACTCGTTGGAAGCTTGTCCGCAATCGGGCGTCCAATTGGACATCACCGTCCATTCTACGTGGCCCGTCAAGCGACCAGGATCGAGTTGTCCTGCAATCGAGTAGTGGTATCGATGTGCTGGACCCGGCCAGTGGCGAGGTGGTTTGGAGCTATGATCAAGGTGCCGATACAGTCGCCTCGAGTACCGTGTCGCAGGGCGTTGTTTACGCTGTTTCCCAAGGTTTGACGGCACTCCAGCCTCCAGCGAACGAAAGCGATGTTGATGTGTTGTGGAGCGAACAAAAGCTTGCACCTGGGAGTCCCAGCCCGATTGTGGATGGTGAACGTGTCTACGTTGTAAGCGGCAAAATTTTGACAACTGGCGACGCCAGCAATGGCGAAGTGATTTGGCGGATGCGATTGACTGGAAGCTCTCGCTATTGGTCAACACCGCTGCTTGGCAATGGGCATTTGTATTTGTTCGATCAAGACGGTGTGGCCAGAGTTGTTGAATTGGGAGAAAAGAAGGGCACGATCGTGTCCGAATACGAGCTTGGTGGAGACGTTTTGTGCACGCCTGCTGCATCAAATGACGCCATCTTTGTTCGCAGTCATTCTCATTTGTGGAAATTTTCCGAATAAGGTTGCGGTAAGGCTTTCCGCTTGCACCCCACGAGGTACCCTCCAGATGCATTACTTGGATTTGATCGTCTTAGCCGGCTATTTCGGCATCATGATCGTGATTGGCGTGATCAGCTCACGCATGATTAAAGAACAGGAAGATTTCTTCATGGGGGGGCGATCCTTTGGCAAACTGATGCAAACGTTTGCCGCATTCGGTGCCGGGACCGGATCGAGTGACCCAGTCAATAGTAGTCGCACGACGTTTACCGGTGGCATGAGTGGTATGTGGAGTGTGATGTACTGGCTGTTCGCCACGCCGTTCTACTGGATAACCGCCGTGTGGTTTCGCCGTATGCGTCATTTGACGACAGGAGACTGGTTCGTAGAACGCTATGAATCGAAGTCGATGGGAGTCGCCTATTGCATATTTGGGCTTACGTTTTACATGGTATACGGGTCCATGTTGTTCTCGGCTATCGGAAAGGTCGCTGCGCCGTTGGTCAATGTGGAAAACGTGATGCTGTTCGGCAAGCTGTACAGCATTGAATACATTTTGGTGCCGGTGATCGGGGTTGTCGTCGTTAGCTACGGGATTTTGGGTGGATTGCGTGCTGCCTATTTCACGGACCTCATTCAAGGTCTATGCATCATTTTGTTGTCTGTCATGCTCATTCCATATGGTTTACAGGCTTTGGTCGAGAAATTTGGCAATCCCGACACCGACAGCTTGATGGTCGGATTCCAATACCTGCATCAGCGGTTGCCGGTGGAGCATTTTCATATTGTGGGTTCGACCACCAGTAGTGAGTTTCCCATCCAGCGAATTATTGCTGTGGTGATCATTAACTTGATTGGCGTCGTAGTTCAGCCTCACTTCATTGCGACCGGTGGTGGTACGGCGAAGAATGAAACGGACGCTCGAGTCGGAATGGTAGTCGGAAATTTCTTGAAACGGTTTTGCACCGTGGGTTGGGTGCTCACCGCTCTAATTGCCTTGGCATTGTTTTCTGATAATCACGAATTGATTTTGGATCCGGATCGGACGTGGGGAGTTGCATCGCGCGAGTTACTGGGGCCAGGTTTGACCGGGCTGATGTTGGCGTGTCTTTTGGCTGCACTGATGAGCAGCGTAGACGCCTACATGATTGTTGGTTCGGCGCTGTTCGTGCGTAATGTTTACGCAGCTTATGTGCGGCGGGAGGCGTCCGAAGCGCAATATGTTTTCGTAGGCAGGTTGACTGGTATTTTTGTCGTTGCTGGTGGCGTGCTGATTTCCTTGTACTTCATGGACGTCTTCCAGCAGTTGCAATTGACATGGGTATTTCCTGTTCTGTTTGCTGCACCCTTTTGGATTGGGTTGTATTGGCGTCGAGCCACTACCACGGCTGCTTGGTGTACCGTCAGTTTTTGTCTGTTGGCCTTCTTTCTCGTTCCGTACTTCGCGCCGAAGATGGTGCCCGACTTAAGAACCAATTCCCGATTTCTGGTTTCCAATGAAATCGTGAAGACGACGACGATTCGAGCCGCTGCTCCAAGTGACGTGGAACGCCGGGCAACTCAGATTTCCGTATGGGACCAGCAACAGGCTGACCTGGAAGAAATGCTGCGGAAGTTCGAAGGGCGGCCTACGGAATCGTCCGATCAATCTTTGAACGAAGAAGTGATTTTGAAACCTGAGGATATCCAAAAACAACTGGAAAAACTGGGCCCTCGTCCGGTTGAACTTGTGGTGGGGACCGATTTTTCCCAGGTCACCAAGACTGGGGGGCAGAGTATTTTCTGGGGCGCCGGGTTACAGCCGGTCGACGAGCAGGGTAACCGTTTATCGGATGCGAGTCCTCAGCCGGTAGGATCGTCGATAAAAAAAGATGACCGCACCACGGTGCAAGTTTTGGCTTATGACGAAACGGTCCACTTTGTCGGTCAAGGCAATTTTCGACTCGATTTCCTGGTGTACGAAGTGTTGGGCATCGACTTGCAAAAGATGAGCAATGCGACGCTGGCCACCATGGAATTACCGGTCAAAATTATTCTGCCATTTTTGGTGATGATTGTGATCAGCTTGATGACCAAACGAAATAGCCAGCAGGCACTTGACCGGTACTACGCCAAGATGAAGACACCCGTGGTGTCTGATCCTGCACAAGATGCCAAGAATCTCGAAGCTGCCTACGGGAATTTGGAGGCGTGCGAGCAGAAAAAGCTGTTTCCCGGGACGAGCTTGGAATTTCAACGCCCCACGGCAGTCGACGTGATTGGTTTCGTATTTTGTTTTGTCGTGTGCTTTGCGATTGTTGGGCTGGCCGTGTGGATTGGTCGGATTGGTGTGTGACGCTGATGCAGTTTGAATTCTGAGCCGAGTTTTGTAGAGACTGTCGGCCGGACCAAGTAAATGTATGTCTTGGCGAAATGTCGTTCGTTGTTTTCACTTCATGTTTGCCGGACAGGGTGACCTTGCATTGGAGGCACTTGCGCTGTTTGGGCAACAGTTGGCGCGATCTTGGTCTGGTCTACGTATTGCTGCAACGAGGGCCGAGCATCCAGCACCCGCCAACAGGCAGCACGCCATGAGCAGCTGACAGTCTAGCGTCCGTACACCGGCTGAACTCTTTCGGCTGGATCGGCAAGCGGTTCGACTCCGAGAGCATTCCGCATGGTGGCGCCTGCCTCGCAGAACCAGTTATAGAGCGTGCGAATATCGACACCGATGTTAAAGTGTTTGACGCCCATCTCCAGATATTGCTCGAAACCAGTTGCAGCGTTTAGCTCGACGCGAGGGGCGACGCCCATCCGCAGAGACGTTTCGATGACATATTTTTCTGCCTCGAGGACTTTCTCGTGCTTCATTTGTCCCGTCAATCCCAGGCTCATGGCATAGTCCGCTGGGCCAAACTGAACCATGTCGACACCAGGTACCGACAGGATTGCTTCAAGGTTTTCGACAGCCGAAGCCTTTTCGATCATGATAGCCACAACGGCGTCATCGAGCGCGTCGGCAAACGCTTCTGCGCCAGCTTCTAGCACGATACCGACGTCGCGTCGCATACCAACTCCGTGACGACCTCCCGAAGAAGGCCTTTCTGGTCGTACCGCTGCGACAGATTCCTGGACATCCTCAACCGTACGCGGGTCGGCAAACAGTACGTTTTGGATACCGGCACCCAGAGCGCGAATGGCGATGTGTGTGCGGGGGTCTTGTTCGATTTTGATCATGCCCGTCATGTGTGGGAATAGTTCAATGGTACGACCAATGTTGTCCAGTAAATGCAGGTCGTACGGTGCGTATTCCGCAACGAATTCGATGTAGTCGAACATGCCTGAATGGCCAACGATTTCGATGACGCTTGGCCAGGGGCTCATGATTCGTGTACCCACGCTCGGTTGCCCGTCGCGTAGAAGTTCTCGAAGTCGATTACGTCGCATGGATCAAGTCTCCGTGAATGGATGTGTCTGTCTTCTAGGAATGACGTTCTATGGTAATCAATTTGTGCTGCAGCGGTAGTGGTTACTGTTTACCGATGCAAAACAGATGTTTTTCACCGCGAATGAATATTTGTTGCTGACTGATGGCTGGTGACGAATAGCTGTTTTCCCCCAGTGCGTTCGTGGCCAAAACGTTGAATTCATCGCCTGGTTGAATCACGGTCGTGATGCCATCGTCGGCGACATAGTAGACCAACCCGTTGGCGGCCACAGGAGACCCACTGTAGTGTGAGCCTACTCGTTCTCGCCACAATCGGTCTCCAGTTACGGACTCAAAACAACTAATCACTCCTCCGTCTGTAGCTACCAGTAAAAAAGTGTCGATGGCGATGGGAGATGGGACATAACCGGCACCCTTGGTGGTACGCCAGACGACATGGCTGTCGGTGACATTTCCTTTGCCAGTAGGGTCGATGGCCAGGATGTGGTATTCAGGATACCCAGCGGTCAGCATGAGCAGTTGTTGAGCGTAGACAGGAGAAGCCACAAATTGTTCGGTCGGTCCATCAATGTACCAGAGTAGTTTACCGGTTTCTGGATCATAGCTGGTAACGGTTAGGCTTCCCGATAGCATCATCTGCACCCGACCGTCGATTTCACGAATAATCGGCGTTACAAAACTGCGGGTTTTGTTTTCGCGAGGCACCTTCCAAACGGTGTTTCCTGTTGTGCGGTCGAGCGCCACGATATAGGCGTCGCCGTCATGATCGCCGTTAACGATGATCAGGTTTTGAAACAATACGGGACAACTGCAAAAACCGTGGACGCTGGCGAAACCTCCTGGACGAACCAGCCATTGTTGCTCTCCAGCCAAATTGTAGGCTGCCACGACCATGTTGCCACTCGAAACCATGCGATCGCTGCCCACATTCAACGCGGGTACTTCTTTGCCGTCTGGTTCCAGAAAAGTCACGTAAACTTGTTCGCCGTCCGTCACAGGAGTGCTGGAGGCGTGGCTGTTAAGGTGATGTTTTGTTTCCAGGGATGCCGTCACCACAACCCTTTGCCAGAGAGTTTTTCCCGATTGTCGGTCAAGGCAAAGCAAGATGCGCTCTTCTTTTTCTTCGTCACAGCTGGACATAAAGACCAGATCGTCCCAAACGATCGGTGAAGCGTGACCCTGACCGGGAATCCGTACTTTCCAGGCCACGTTTTCGTCGCCGGTCCAGTGACGTGGCACATCCGTCTCCAGGCTCGTTCCATCACCACGTGGACCTCGCCAGCCACTCCAGTTTTCGGCGCGAAGCGGCGCACAAAAAGACGCCAGGTAAGTCCAGGTGGTTGCTACTCCAACTATCCACATAGTCGCTTTTGTTAGTGGATGCGACATCGTGATTGAATCCTTTTCGAAGGTGCGCCAAGTGTTTACCAAGGCGAGTTATGATTACCTCGGTACGGTTAGGTATTCTAGCAGAAAATGGGGCTGGTTTGCTGGAGGGCGATATAGGATACTTGTAGCACTGTGGGCAGAAAATGGTGAGCGAAAGTTCGCCTGTGTGGTGCCTGTGGCCGGCTGAGGAACATCGGCGGAAGGATTCTGAAAAGTGGTGTCATAGCGGGAAGAGTAATGCAGCTAGTGGCGTCGGATCTTACGAAGTTCAAAGAAGACGGTTACGTTGTCGTCCGGGGTGTGCTGGATTGGGAACAAGACCTGAAACCGGTTCTCCACGAGTATGAACAATTGCTCGACGGACTGGTGGACTGGTGGTTCGGACAAGGATTGTTGCATTCGAAATACGCTGAACTGCCGTTTGGCGATCGTCTCATTCGCAGTGTTTTTGAGGCGAAGCAGCCATACGATTCGCATTTCGATATTTCTTTGCCACAAGCCGACATCACGGAGGAAACTCCGATCCATACTGGACCGGCTGTTTTCGACTTATTACGAAGTCCTAGATTGTTAGATGTGGTAGAGCAGTTCATTGGGCCAGAAATCTATTGCAACCCTGTGCAGCATACACGTGTGAAATTGCCAGAGAGCGGTTTGCCCGACGAGGCTCGGACGGGTTTGACTGGGCGTATCGACTGGCACCAGGATGCCGGTGTGATCACCGCAGATGCCGACGACACGAATCTGTTGACCGTTTGGTTCCCCTTGACCGATAGCACACCCGAGAATGGCTGCCTGGCCGTGGTTCCGGGAAGTCATCGCCTGGGGCTCGAATTGCATTGTCGTAGTCGCAATCCGTTGGCCTTCAATCAGCTTGCCATTCCAGAGCATTTAATGTCTGACGATCAGGTGCTGCTACCGATGGAACCCGGAGATGTGTTGTTCATGCATCGACGGACACGGCATTGTGGCACGCCGAACATGAGCGATCGAATTCGTTGGAGCTTTGATTTACGCTATCAGCCTCCTGGAGAGCCGACAGGTCGACGTTGGTTTCCCGGCTTTGTGGCTCGCAGTCGATGCCATCCCGAGTCAGAATTGAACGACGCTGCCGAATGGGCTGAGATGTGGCGCGAAGCCAAGCACCAGTTGGCAGGAGGAAACGACGTCACTTTCAATCGTTGGCGACAAGGTGATCCTCGTTGTGCCTAGCGTGTGACGTCTCTATGTTGCGTCCCCTTTGGGATGTTGCGTCCCCTTTGGGGCAATGCCGTGAAGCATTTTCTAAGTGCGATTCGGTCAAAGGTTTGGTAGCTTGGGCCACGGCCCAAGCCAAATGAGACGCGCCAGGGGCCCATCCTACTTGAAGAACAGTAACGCAAACACGGCATTCTGCCAAACACCTTATCTGCACAAGTTGTGTGTGGTATTATCGTACCGACATTTCTTGGTTATTGAACACGATCGGCGACAGCACTGAGCAAACGAGAAGGAGTTTACACAAGAGACCGATGACCACCGACACGACCACACCACTTGATAAGCAGGCATTGATCTCTTTGTTTCGCATGATGCACATTATTCGGCAGTCCGAAGAACGGCTGGCCAAGTCTCATCAGCGAGGTCTGATTTATGGAGCCTGTCACACTTATGTCGGTCAAGAAGCCGTAGCAGCTGGTGTTTTTGCACATCTCCACAACGACGATGTCGTTTTTAGCACGCATCGTGGACATGGTCATGCGCTAGCCAAGGGCCTGCATCCGCAGGAATTGATCGCGGAATTGTACGGGCGCGAGTTGGGTTGTTCTGCCGGGCGCGGAGGCAGCATGCATCTGTTCAATCCCGAGATCGGACTGATGGGTACCAGCGGCATTGTGGGGCCATGCATCTTACAGGCTTGTGGTGGCGGTTACAGTTTCAAACTGCAAAGAAAAAATCATGTGGCGGTCGCTTGTTTCGGCGACGGGGCGGTCAACAATGGGGCTTTCCACGAAGGCCTGAATATGGCCAGTATCTGGAAACTGCCAGTCGTTTTTGTTTGTGAAAACAATCAATTTGCCACGGAAGTCCCTTTCAGCTATGCCAGTGGTATCCCTGATGTCGGACGACGTGCCGAGAATTACGGGATTGATGGCTATGAATTGGATGGCAACGATGTGCTCGAGATTCACCGTGTAGCGGGCGAAGCAATCGACCGGGCACGGAATGGAGAAGGGCCCAGTCTGATCGAGTGCAAGACTTATCGCACTCGAGCACACTCCGAGGGCATGGGGGATTTCACCTACCGCACGAAAGAGGAAGTGGATTCCTGGAAAACTCAGTGCCCCATCATCCGCATGCGCCAACACTTGCTCGACGAAGGATTGGCTACCGAAGATGAATTAGATGCCGTCGACCAAGAGGTGCGTGACTTGGTTGAGCAGTCTCACCAAGCCGCTGAGGCCAGCCCTTTTCCTCCAGGTGAGACTGCGGTTGACCATGTCTACGCTAGAGTGGATGTGCGACCAAAAGAATCGGACAATCATCAGCTGCCTGCTTCAACCTCCCGTGAGACGACCTACGTGGGTGCCACCTTGGAAGCGCTGGACTATGCCATGGCAGAAGATCCAGACATTTTTGTGATGGGAGAAGGCGTTGGCATTCGAGGGGGCAATTTTACCACCACGAACGGTTTGTTCGAGAAATATGGAGGCGATCGCCTGTGTGATACTCCCATTTGTGAGCGTGGATTTATGGGCCTAGGTTGTGGGGCTGCCATGACCGGCACCCGCCCGATCATTGACTTCATGATTGTCGACTTCATTCTGGATGGCTTTGGTGAATTGGTGAATCAGATTGCCAAGATGCAATACATGAGCAATGGCCGTTTGAAAATGCCGGTCCTGCTACGTGGCTGTGTGGGGATTGGACACTCGGCCGCAACACACCACTCGGGGATCTATCACGCGCCGTTTTCTCATATTCCGGGGTTGCGAGTTGTACTGCCGGCGACTCCCTATGATGCCAAGGGACTGTTCGCGCATGCCTTACGTGTGGACGATCCTGTTCTGTTTTTGGAACATCGAGAGTTGATGGCCATCAAGGGACCTGTTCCAGAAGAACACTACGAGATTCCCTTTGGGCAGGCCAAGGTTGTTCGGGAAGGCACCGATGTCACCGTGGTGGCGATTTCGATGATGGTCCATCACGCCTTGAAAGCTGCTGATGAATTGGCTCAGGAAGGTATCTCTATCGAGATTATTGATCCGCGTACGACGTCTCCACTTGATCTTGCTGCGATTCTGCAATCGGTGTCCAAAACGGGACGGGTACTGGTCGTCGACGAATCGTTCGGACCGTGTGGGTTAGCTTCCGAAGTTGCTGCGCAAATTGGTGATGCGGGCTTTGACGATCTGGATGCGCCGGTGAAACGTCTCTTTGGCGTCTTTACGCCGACGCCTTATTCACCGTCATTAGAAGCGGCGATTGTCCCACATGTGTCGGATGTGGTTGGCGCTATCCGGGAATTATTGGACGAATAGCTTCTAAGCGATGATCTCGTCGACGACGCGACCGTAGACATCCTTCAGCCGGAAATCGCGGTTGCCGTACCGGTAGTTCAGCCCATCCCGAGCTCGCGTAGGTATTCAAGTGTCCGCTTGGCGATGGGCAGCGGTTTGTCAAACGGAGCGGGGTACATGTCTTGTTCGACAATGCAGAAACCGGAATAGTCGATTTCTTCAAGTAAATCACGAAAGGCTGGGAAATCGACGACACCGAGCTGGGGTTCGACAAACATGTCGTCCGCGACTGCTTCGGCAAAAGAGGTAGCGCCTTGATTCACCTGCTCTCGTTTGTCGCCATCGACGCTCTTGAGATGTAGATAAGGAATCCGCTCGTGGTATTTGCGCATCAGCTCGATAGGGTCTCCATAACGATAGGCATGATGTCCGGTATCTAAACAGACCGAGACGAGATCCGGATCTGTATCATTCAAAAATCTGTCAATATCCTCTGGGTATTCCACATGTGTCTCTGCGTGCGGGTGATAGACACCGGTCAGGCCATAATCGTCGCGGGCGATACGGCAGATTTTCGTTGTTGTCTCAATCAGCGCATCCCAACCTTCATTGTCCAGTTTCTTTTCGCGATTCAACTCTCCTGTCCACAGGTTTGAATAAGTATCGTCGATAACAATCACGTACTTTGCCTGTAGTTTTTGCAGCAATTCACCGATTTCTCGGAGCCAATCCTCAATTTCGGGCCATGCTTCTCGGTCTTCGAGATGTGGCATGATGAATGTTCCAGAGACTTTTAAATTGCGTGAGTCGAGTTCGTCTTTCAGTACTTCAAAATCGCCTGGCAAATAACCGCGCGGCCCGAGTTCTGTCCACTCGTAACCTGCCTCAGAAATCTCGTCCATGAATCTTTTCCAGGGCGTTTGTTTTTCATCTGCGGGAAACCAAACTCCCCAGGAATCTGGCGCGCTTCCGATTTTGATATCCATAATCGTTTTCCTGTCAATGAATGATTTCTGATCTAGTAGTAGAATCGTTGGAATTCGGCGCGTCCCTGTTCGTAGTCTGCACGGGCTTCACGGGTGATGTTGTCTTCGGAGACTTCTGCTGACGCAACGTCCCACCAGACTCCGGACGGAGGGCCGTATCGGTGTTTTTCAATCTCCATGACGATCGCACAGCAACCTGAGGCCTGACGTGCTTCGTCCAGGGCTGTGTTCAATTCTTCGGGTGTCGAGACTTTCCAGGTTTGCGCTCCCATGCTTGCGGCATTCTTGGCCAAGTCGATTGGCAAATAATCTCCTTCGAGAAGATTGGCGTCATTTCGAGCCCGGAATTCATTGCCGAAACTGACTCCGGAGCGGTACATCTGCAAGCGACGGATGATTTGGTAGCCGTGGTTGTCAGCAATGAGCAGAGTAATTTTTAGGTTTTCCTGCATGGCTGTCACCAGCTCGGTTGGATTCATCAGGTAGGTTCCATCCCCGATGAATACATAGACTTCGCCACCTTGTTGATGCATCCGAACTCCTAGTCCGGCAGGGATTTCGTATCCCATGCAAGAGTAGCCGAACTCGAGGTGACAGTGCCGTCGATCGCCGACATCCCACAATTGATGAAGGTCTCCTGGGGGTCCACCTGCAGCTGCGATGATCGTGTCGCCGGCACGGAGGTTATCGTTGACGATTTTGATGGCATGCAGCTGATTCATCATCTCGCCAGAATGCTGCACGAAGACTTCGGTTTCAAGCAGTTGTTGCCAAGACTGTTTGGCATCTGCGATTTCTTGTAGATAAGATTCGTGGGGACGAATTCCCGCTTCGGCCGCTGCCGTAGTTAGTGTGACAAGCGCTTGGCGGGCATCTGCGACAACGGGGACAGCGCCCAGTTTGTAGGCGTCATGTCCACAAACATTGATCGCCACGAATTTGACCTCGGGATGGTTGAAAGCCGAGTGCGAACCGGTTGTAAAGTCCGTCAATCGTGTGCCGATGCAGATGACCAGGTCGGCTTGACTCATCATCTTGCCGGAAACCTCAGTGCCGGTGACGCCGGCACCTCCCAGTGACAAGGCTGAGGTACCAGGGATGGCCCCTTTGCCGGCGAAAGTTTCACCGACAGGGATCCCACACGTTTCTGCGAATGCAAGGAGTGCTTCTTCCGCCGCAGAGTAAAGAAC
>JAKVBZ010000005.1:0-130684 GCA_022448645.1 Pirellulaceae bacterium | reverse complement strand
CAATCAACGGGCGCTTGGCTGCTTTCAGCAGTGAGATTACTTGTTCGATTTGTTGCGGATCGGGTAGACGGCGTTCGATTTGCCAAGTGTGCTCTTCAAAGAAGCTGATCGGATAGTCATAGGCGTGAGATTGCACATCTTGTGGCATGGCGATGGTCACCGCTCCGGTTTCGGCTGGATCGGTGAGTACCCGCATGGCTTCGGGCAGCGCTGTTAGTAATTGTTCAGGACGTGAGATACGATCGAAGAATCGGCTCACTGGCCGAAAACAGTCGTTGACGCTGAGGTCGGCTGACACCGGATGTTCCAGTTGTTGTAGCACAGGGCCTTGATGGCGTGTGGCATAATAGTCGGCTGGCACCAACAGCACGGGTAGTCGGTTGACGGTCGCCGTTGCCGCGCCGGTGACCATGTTCGTGGAACCGGGGCCAATCGATGACATACACGCAAAGGTAGATAATCGCCGGTTGGCTTTGGCGAACCCACTAGCGGTGTGGACCATTGACTGTTCGTTGCAAGGTTGAAAGTAGGGTAGATCTGTACCTCGTTCCTGCAAAGCCTGGGCCAGACCGGCTACGTTTCCATGGCCAAAGATGCCGAACGCTCCGTGTATCAAACGCTGCCGTTCACCATCACGTGAGCTGTATTGCACCTGCAGATATTTCACCAGAGCTTGAGCAGCGGTGAGGTATATGGTTGACTGGGGTGGTGCACTATTCATGGAACCTTACCCTTGGTGGTTGAATTGTGATATGGATTCAGGACAATGTAGAGACTTTTCACGTTAAACAGTAGTATGGTTTTCTGGGAATTTAAGAAGGTTCACTGGCGAAATGAATGAATCATCATTGCTTGGCGAGAAAAAACAGGAAGTTCCGGCAGGTGTTTTGCCTCCTTGGACGGTAGGAGATCTGCCACCAGCTCCCAGTTTTAGCTGGCGTAGTTGGACGGCACTGCTAGGGCCAGGGGTTCTGTTGGCAGGGGCTTCGATTGGGTCCGGTGAATGGCTGGCCGGACCGGGCGTCACAGCGCAATATGGAGCGACATTGCTGTGGGTTGCCACCTTTAGCATCGTGGCCCAGGTTTTTTGCAACTTGGAGTTTATGCGGTATGCCCTGTACTGTGGCGAGCCAAGCATGGTGGGGGCCTTTCGCACCAAGCCTGGACCGAAGCTGTGGACTCCAGTCTATGCGCTATTGGAATTTGGGAATATTTGGCCATTTAACGTGGCCAGTGCATCGGTGGCCGTTACCGCGATTTTTTTGGGTCATTTGCCACGTGCTGATGACAAATTGTTCGTACACATTTTGAGCTGTGTGCTTTTTTTACTTGCCTACACGCCACTTATCTTCGGTGGCACCGTCTACAAGACACTTGAACGGATCATGACCACTAAGCTCGTCGTCGTGCTAGTGTTCCTGTGTTTTGTGGCGACATTTCTCATTTCCAATCGCACGATGCGCGAGGTGTTCAGCGGATTCGTTGGATTCGGACAATTGCCACTGCGAGCATCGACGATCATAGACGGCCGCCACTTCACGCTTGCTGAAAAAGGTGACGACGATGCAATTTATTCAGTCAGCGGTACTGTCGAAGAGAGTGGTACGATTGTCACTAGATTTGTCGCGGCTAATGAAGTCTATGATACCGACGCAGACGTTCCAGAGGATCTAAAAGTTCGCAAACAGCAACTTGTAGCGCGTGCCGAGCAACTTGTTGGTTCTGAACGATTTTATGTGGAGCAAGTGGTCGGTGCGACAACGCTGGCGGCCACTGGGACGAAGGATCCAAGTGACGGTAGTTGGCAATTTGAAGAGGCAATCGTGACTGACCAGCGACAGCGGGCTACGTACCAGCGTTTGGATGATATCCCCGACCAGGCTTGGCGGACTCGCTTGGAAGAACTGATCAGCCATCGAGGGCTTCATCGAGTCCAGCTTGTTTCTTACATTCGCGAAAATGGACGATTGCCTGACTTGGATTGGGCTATGATTGCCACCTTCGCATCGATTGCCGGTGCGGGAGGACTGTCGAATGTGCTGCTTTCCAATTATGCTCGGGACAAGGGATGGGGTATGGGAGCCCATGTGGGTGCGATTGGTAGCGCGGTAGGAGGCAGGACGGTTTCTCTGTCACATGTCGGCCAGGTGTTTCGGCCGACTGAGAAAAACATGACACGGTGGCGGGGTTGGATCCGGCATATTGTCCGAGATCAGGCGGTCATTTGGATGATCTGTTGCTTTATCGGGATGGCTCTACCTTGCATGATGTCGGTGGAATTTATTCGCAACGCTCCAGTATCCGGCCTCCGTGTCGCTGGAATGACCGCGGACGGCATTGAACACCGTTTTCCCGGGTATGGTTTGGGGATCATGACGCTCTTGATCGGGTTCCTGATCCTTTATCCAGGCCAGATCCTTTCCTGCGATACGGTTCCTCGGAGATGGTGCGACATCATTTGGACGGCAAGTCCCCGCGCTCGTCGGCTCGATGAGCACGGCGTCAGAAAAATTTACTATGGGTTGATGTTCCTGCTGGCGGTGTGGGGGCTGCTGGTGCTCATTTTTCTGGAGCCGTTGGCGATTTTGAAAATCGGTGGGGTATTGATGAATTTTGGTCTCGGTGCTGCGGCTTTGCATGCGATCGTCGTGAACTGTACGTTACTTCCTCCAGAAGTACGCCCCAACTGGTTCATGCGGATCGGCGTTGTTTGTTCGAGTGTATTCTTTTTTACGATCAGCGGTATCGTACTTTTTACGTTGTGGTGAGCCGACAGAGAAGATTGAGTTTCCGCAGCCTGTTTCAACAGTACACCCTCCCGGAGAGAGGGTGAAGAGAAAAGGTCGATCCTAGTTGGGCGGTTCGAATTCAAACTCTTTCCACTTCATTGCCCGATGGAATGGTTCGATACGCAGAATGGTTTCGCCGTTTTGAAAGATGCGTACTGTTCCTGTAGATTCGCTGACGACAACTGCGACGGCTTTGGTTTCCCGGCTGATGGCAGCACCGGCCCAATGACGTGCTCCTAGTCCTTTGGAAAGGCTAATGTTGGTTGCAGGAGCATCGATGTATTGGCAAGCGGCCAGTACCGTGCCGTCCGGAGAAACGACAAAAGCACCGTCCAGCTGAGCCACTTCCTTGATCGACTCACGCACTCGGGCATCATGGAGTTGTCGCTCTTTGCGGTTGTAACCTTTGACTGGATTGAATCCCAGGTCGCGTGCGCCGTTCATGACGTTGCGATTATCGCCCACGACGAACATCGTTCCAACCGGCTTGCCTTCACGTCCTTCGCGTCCGATTTGAATCGCCAAGTCCACCACTAGCTTTAAAGTGTCTAGCGGGACACGTGTTTCCAGTTGGCGCAGGTCGCGGACGGTCAATCGTCCCAGGTGTTCATCGAGACGAATGAAGCTGATGGAATCAGCCTCTCCCGGTTCAAAACCACTGTATACTGCGACGACTCCGGCACCCGGGCGTAGTTTCCCGTCGGCCACGCTTTCGAGTAATGCCTGAGTTAGTTTTTCGTATACCGGATGATTCGACATGTTGAGTGTTAATGTCGTCAGTCCGGCATCTGCAGCACCCTCGATCTGTTGCTCTGTATCCGCGGCGACCAGGATCTTTTGTTGAGTCAAGCGCCGGGCCAGTTGATCCCAATCGATGGGTCGTTCCACCAAAACAAGCAGCGCCTCGGCCTGAACCGAAGTGGACAGAGTAGCGGCCAGATCGCACATTTCGGAGAATTGTGACGTCGAAGGATTCGTCTTCATTCAGTTGCCGGTTGGTTTTGATGAGGCTAAAGGTGTTTTCAGGATCGCTAGGCTGACGTGTAAAGGGCGGTCAGCAAAACGGGTTTTTGGGCCATCGGCGGCCATGATCCGGGTGTTTGAATCGCTTCCAGGTAGTTCGATGGCTGAGTTTTTCGAGCCTAACGGATGTAAGTTACAGCATCGTAAATCGTTTGCATCGGTCCGACAACCACCGACTGCTCGGATTGATAACAAGAATACCTGGCCAACGATGTGTTGATGGGTTGGCAAAAAAATGCGGCGGGGCATTAATGCCCCGCCGCTTTCAGAGCCAATCGCTCCCAAAGTTATTGAACGAATTCGTTATGGCATGGCATATACTAGTCCGACTACTGCGCTCGATTGTAACAGGCCGCCTCGGATGCTTAACGGAAAAGGTGGCCATAAGTACGGTGCGCAGCTTCCAGGACGGTAGTGACCCAGTGCGAATTGACATTCGCCAGGTGGGTGAATGCCCATCTGATAAGGTAATGTCAATGCATGGCCAAAGAAGTGTGCAGCAGATATCACAGGCTGCGCCACTGGACCAAAGGAATGTCCGTAGCGTTCTGTCTGGATTTGCTCGAAATAGAGCGGTTTGTGGTAAATCCCCGAAGCTTTCCAGGTCATCGTGATCGGGACCCAATTACGTCCAGCAAATGGTGTGTCAGGTAGGCGACACCAAGCTGGCATGCCCCACCAAGCTGATACGTAGCAGGCGTCGTCATTGCTGAGTCGATTGAACAAGATCGGAATGGACTTATTCGATTCATCGGTAATGAAGACTCGTCCTTCGCGCAAATCTTGAAAACGTCCACTGGCAATCGTATTGCCCTGACGGTCTTTCCAGGTTCGGAATTCTGATTTTGCCAGCCTTTCGTCACGTTCTTGTTCGAGAAGGTTTGGATCGTCTTCGTTGGGATTGAAGGAGGGTGTGATGTCGAGTGAGATTTGAGTGATGTCGTGAAGTTTGAGTAATCTCCAGGAGTCGTCACAGTCCTGGTGAACCTGCAAACAGTCACGGTCGTTGTAGAATTGTTCTTGGTTGGTATCTGTCAGGGAGGACTCGTCGTTGGTGTCAAAATACAACGTTCCTTTGTCGTTGACGGTTGGATCGTCTGGGATGGATTCAGCGGTATTATCTTCGTCGTTAGTATCTTGGCCGTTCCCGTCAAGCTTATCAAATTCACTTTGCGCGTCGACTTCGGTACCTTCAGATTCGTCATCCTTGAGCAGGACGGATTCGGTTTCTGGGATATCTATATTTAGGATCTCATTCGTGTTGTCGGGACTCTCAGTAAACGACGATTCGTCTTCCATTGGGATGTCGTCGGCGAGATCGTCGAGCGGCAAGTCATCCAGGGGATTGTCGTTGCTTATTTCGGTTGGTTCGTCCCGTTCCACGGACTCCGTATCGTCGATTTCGTCATCTAACAGATTAAGGTCACGAAGTATGTTCTGCGTTTCTTCATCGACGTCTTGATGATTGTCATTCAATTCCAAGTCCAGCTCATCATTGTCCGCTTCATGCGGAGGTGTATCGTTCTGATTCCGTTTGACATCGTCTACGATTTCTTCGGAGTCGTCATCTTCTAAGTCTTCAAACAATTCATCGAGTGGATCATCAGCTTGAGCCAGCCGCTGACCTCGATTTGGACGTTGTATCGGAGTCAGGCCGGTCGACCGGTGTCTTGTCGCTGTGGTGGCCCCTGTTCTGACGACTTGGTTTGCCACGAATGGCGGGCTGATCAACTGTGGATCAGAAACCGGTGTTATTTTTGCTGGCTCAATGTCTTCTGGCTCGATGACTTCTCGTTGTGTTACGGTTTCCGAGACTACTTCCTGTTGGAATACTTCATGCCGCACCACGTCTTGGCTCTGGATTTGGAGGCCGGTCGCAGTCGTGTCTGTTGGTAGAGGACGTTTTTGTTGAAGAGGAACATGGACCAGTTTCTGTTCAGGTAGTCTGTCTGGCGTTGTTTTGCCTGCAGAAGCATCTTCCAGTGGGGTGATTGTGGCAGCACTGGATTGATTTTCAAAAGGATCAGCGAATGGATCGAGCGGTTTTGCACCGGAAGCAGCAATCACTTGGCCTCCGGAGGGTCCCCAAACCATCGTGGGAGACATTGGTTGGCGGAGGGCCGAGACACGTTTGACCGAGGACCTACCGTTTTGGGCCTTGGAAGTATGAGAAAGTTTTGCGGAGGTTCGCCATTGCAGCCGGGAAACGTCTTGGTTTGAAACCGAGTCTGGGGTTTCTTGGGGTGCTAAGACGATATAGTCAGGTTCACCGTCTGCGCGTTGGCTCCACTGATTCGCGACACGGTCATGGGTACGGCGAGTGATTCTGGCCGGCCGGTTACTGGAAGAGCCAAGTGGGTCCGCCGCCAGCGCCGTGCTTTCGTAGGGGATGGCGACGATACAGAAGGCCGAGGCCGTCAGTATCGGGCCCAGAATGAGGTAGTAACCGGTGTGAAGAAAACCGAGGAACTTAGTTGCGTTGAAGAGACTAGTGATTCTTCTCCGAGCCCGAGTATTCGGGGCTGTAGTTCGGTGCTTCCTGCGTGATGGAAATGTCATGTGGATGACTTTCTCTTACCGAGGCTGCTGTCACCTGAATGAATCGCGATTCGGTTCTCAGTTGTTGGATAGTGGGAGTCCCACAGTATCCCATGCCGGCCTTTAAACCGCCGACCAATTGGTACACGAATGGTCCCAGATGTCCTTTAAATGGAACGCGTCCTTCGACTCCTTCAGGAACTAGTTTACCGGCTTGCTGTTCCAAGCCACTCTGTCGATATCGTTCACTCGATCCTTGCACCATGGCTCCCAGGGAGCCCATGCCGCGGTAGACCTTAAAGGTGCGGCCCTGGTATAGGATCTGTTCGCCCGGACTCTCTGCCAAACCGGCAAACAGTCCGCCGATCATGACAGCGTGTGCACCGGAGGCAAGCGCTTTGGTGATGTCTCCGGAAAACCGGATGCCACCGTCCGCGATGATCGGTGTTTTACTGTCCAGGGCAACTTGGGCACATTCTGTAATAGCCGTAATCTGGGGGACGCCCACCCCCGAGATCACTCGGGTTGTACATATCGAACCGGGTCCAATGCCGATTTTCACGGCGTCAGCGCCGGCTGCAATGAGATCTCGACATCCATCGCTCGTGGCGATGTTGCCGGCGATCACGTCAATCGTCCAATTCCGTTTGATTTCCTTGACGGTTTCAATCACATTCTTGGAGTGTCCGTGGGCGCTGTCGACGACCAAGACATCTACGTCTTTACCGATCAGACTTTCCACTCGCTCCAAATCTCTGACGCCAACCGCCGCTCCGGCACGCAAGCGTCCCTGCTTGTCTTTGCAAGCATTGGGAAACCGTTTCAGCATGTCGATGTCTTTGATGGTGATCAGGCCAGTCAGTCTGTAAGATTCGTCAACCAGTAAAAGTTTCTCCACCTTTTTAGCCGTTAAAATTTTCTCAGCTTCCTCAAGCGTTAAAGTTCCCTTGGCCGTAACCAGATTCTCACGAGTCATGACTTCCAAGATCGGTTGAGAGCCAGATTCGAGAAAACGCAGATCGCGACGAGTGAGAATGCCCGCCAGCTTGCCATCAGCTTGCGTAATGGGAATGCCGGACACGTTGTGCTGGTCCATCACTTCCCGGGCCTGTGACACCGTTGCTGTCGGTGGTAGCGTCACGGGGTCGACGATGATGCCATTCGCACTGCGTTTTACTTTGTCGACTTGATCTGTCTGGCTGGCGATGGACATGTTTTTGTGGATGATGCCCAAGCCGCCTTCCTGAGCCAGGGCAATTGCCATTTCACTCTCGGTGACGGTATCCATCGGAGAGCTGATTAACGGGATATTCAGTGAAATATTCCCAGTCAACTGTGTCGAGACGTCGACGTCCGAGGGCACAAAGTCACTATAGCGGGGTTCGAGCAGTACGTCATCGAACGTAATGCCACGGGTCTTGATTCGATTGTCCATCTGGATGCCCACGTGTTGGTCGCTGTCTGGAGAGAAACACGCCATTATGTCGCGTTTTTCTCCTGTTGACAACTTGTGCTTGCATGAACGTTAAGTTTGCACTTCGTCCACCGGCTCGTTTTGCTCGAGTCGACAGACTGTTTCCACGATCTGCTCGTCCTGGGAGGGAAATACTGAGCGCAGGTCAAGCAACAGGTGATCTTGTTGCAGCCGTCCGAAGATGGCGGGAGTTCCCGTTCTCAGCTGATGGGCCAACTGGTCGATACTCCCAGTGGCGGGTTGTAAAGCCACACACCAGGTGGGGATTTGCTGTCCTGGAACCGAACCACCGCCCAGGTAGGTGACATCTTGCTGCGATTCGGCTGATTCGATGACCGTTGCTGCGGCCAATTGTGGCGCCAACCTTTCGGCTCGCAGTTTCAGGTTTTCCACGGACGTGCTAAGCAAAGACAGCAGTGGCACTCGCTGCTCGGCAACTTCTGGGTCTCGGTAATGGCGTAGCGTAGCCGCCAAAGCTGCCAGAGTCAGTTTTCCGACGCGGAAGGCCCTTGCTAGAGGATGCTTGCGAATCTGTTCCACGTAGGTACGACGTCCAACAATGATACCGCACTGAGGTCCTCCCAATAACTTGTCGCCACTAAACAACACGACATCGGCACCCTCTTGGATACTGTCTGTTACTACGGGTTCTCCTACCAACCCGAAGCGGCTGTAATCGACGAGAGCTCCCGACCCAATGTCGTGGATCACGGGCAGTTGATTTCGATGAGCCAATGGAGCCAAATCTTTCATGCTCACCTCTTCGGTAAATCCCACGATGGCATAGTTGCTCGTATGGACTTTGAGAAGAGCGCCGGTCTCGGCGGACAGTGCTTTCTCGTAGTCATCCAGTCGGGTTTTGTTGGTGGTGCCAATTTCGCGAAGGCGTGCCCCACTGGCTTCCATGACGTTGGGCAAGCGATAACTTCCGCCAATTTCTACCAATTCACCTCGCGACACGATGACTTCTCGTTCCCCGGCTAAAGCGGCCAAAGTAAGCAGTGTTGCACCGGCGTTGTTGTTGGCGATGAAACTAGCCTCGGCGCCAGTCAGGTCCCGCAGTAACTTCTCGACCGCTTCATGTCGGTGAGACCGTTTACCGGATTCCAAATCGACTTCCAAACTGCAATAACCTTCCGCCAATTCGTTGATATTGGACAATGCGTCCGGAGCCAACGGAGCGCGGCCCAAACCCGTATGTAACAAGATTCCAGTAGCGTTGATGACGGGTCTTAACGGGGCCTGTTCACTTGTCATGATCCAACTGGCGATCCGTTCGGCGAGTTCAGCCCCGACCGGAACGACCACTTCGTTCGCAGTGGTTTGTGCTTCCTGACGCAGTGTTTCCAGAAACGACCGCACGCCCGACACAACCACACGGCGACTAACCGAATCTGACAAGCGTTTGAGTGGTTGGCTATCCAACAATTCATTGACGGACGGTATGTTTCGTAAAATGCTGGGAGGCATCACTTTTCCCTTTCAAAGATCCCGAGCCTGGGTGTGTTAATGAATTTGGCGGCTTGAATGTGCGACTGTTTAGGTTTCAGGGATTTTTCAATGTAGTGTATTCCGCGTCCCAATTCACTTGGCCAACATCCTCAAGTCACCTTCGCGGCGGGTGAATCCCGTTCGGTCGAGGAATTCTGCGAGGGGGACAGCATACTTGCGACTTGTCTGCAACAATTCTCGCATCTCGCTTATGGTGATTCCCTTTCCGCTAGACAGCTCCTGTAGCAGTTTATCTTGAACCTCATCATAAACGTTGGTGTGAATGTACATGTTACGCGAAATTTCGACCAATTCTCCATCGGCCACGGCAAGAGCGAGCAGATCAGGAACAGACTTGCTCAGCTTAGCAGCATCTTGCTGGCATTCTTTGACCGAAGGCGGTTGTAGCCTTGACTGTTCGAATCTCTGAACCAGTTGTGCGTGCAATTTGCGCTCATTTTGAGAAAGTTGCGGACCGCACCCAACTAAGGATACTCCGTGAGCCGTTACCACGATGCGTCCGGATTTGCGCATGCGTTCCATAACCAGTGTCAGCAAAGGCTCATTGTCGAGGTAAGCGAAGCGATGAAAGATCTGTGCTCGCTCAAATTTTGACCGCAGCGGAAAATCTTTGTGTAACTTTCTCAACGTGGCTTCGATTCGACGCTCTAATTGCTCTACAACATCTCGATGTAGGTGGATGTGGCGAGTTGGCGAAAGCTCAAACGCCAACAAAATCTCTTCCTGGATTAACTGCTTACAGACTTCAGCAGGTTGCTCGATTCCGGCATCAAATGTCAGATCGGTGGGTTGCCATGGTCGAAACCCTGTAAAAAACAGCGCAGCGGCGGCACGTGTAGGGGGGGCGGACGACGCGAGCAAGGCAATTTTTTCCAGGATCGTGTCATCAGGACGACGGATGCGTTCCGCATGCGGTGCCAAGACCTGGCCTCCACCAATCGTGACCAGGGGAGATTCACTGCGCAGGATGAACGGCTGAGACCAGGAAGTGACACAGGGATTTTGCAAAAACAGTTGTGCAAATGCTTGGTGTCCAGGTTCCAATCGTTCACAGCCGAGCAAGCTGACTCGAGCCATCACTTCCGCCGTGCCGATGTGTAGGCGAACTTGTGCGCGGTTTTTTAAGTGCCGTGGTGCGGAAGGTAGCAGTTTCAAGTGGACCGTCAACAGTTTGCTGGGCTGGAGCTGACCAGGAGTCGTCAGTTCATGTCCTCGTTCGACTTCCCGATGGTGGACGCCAGCCAAGTTGATGGCTGCACGTTGTCCTCGGGCAATCGATTCGACCGCACGGTCGTGATTCTGGAGTCCGCGGATGCGAACCTGTATGGCGCCGGGTTCGATCATCAATTCGTCGCCCAGCTGAGCCATACCACTGCTGACACTTCCCGTAACAACCGTTCCGTGACCAGCCATGGTGAATGTGCGATCGATTGCCATACGAAATGGCGAGGCCTGCAGTTGTTCAGGACACCGATCAGCAGCAACTTGTGCCGCTTCCAGCAAGGCAGTTTGCAAAGCCTCCAAACCGTGCCCGGTCACAGTACTCGTACGTACGATGGGAGCGGTTTCCAAGAAAGTTCCCTCGACCAGCCCCCTCACCTCGTCCTCGACGAGTTCCATCCAGTCGGGTTCTGCGAGATCGCTTTTGGTGAGCGCGATCACGCCTGATGTGACGTCTAGCAGCCGGAGAATCTCCAGATGTTCCCGAGTTTGCGGTTTCACCGAATCGTCTGCGGCGACGACTAGCAGCGCCAAGTCCGTTCCGGTTGCCCCTGCCAGCATGTTGCGGACGAATCGTTCATGACCGGGAACGTCCACGATGCCCAGTCGGAAGTCACCCAAATTTAGTTCGGCAAAGCCTAAATCGATGGTGATGCCACGTCGTTTCTCGTCCGGTAGACGATCTGTGTTAACGCCAGTAAGCGTCTGAATCAGCGACGTTTTACCATGATCGATGTGACCAGCCGTTCCCAAGATAAGATCCGTTGCCATAGGTACTTATTGTACGGACAACGATCTCAATAAACACCAGGGGGAACGACTGGCACGGCAAACGTTTCGGACGGACATGACGCTAAGGTGTGAGCCGGCGTGACGCGATGAAATCTTGTGGCGTTGTCGGGTTATTGACGTCGGAACTACCGTCTCGCCAACGCGATAACGGTTTCCAGCGATCAGCATTCGAGCGCAGTCCCAGTCGAGTGTCTCGATTGGAGCGAAGTCGGGGACTACTTTTTCTGTCTGACTTCCACGGCGTCACCATGTCCTTGGTTTTGGAAAAGATCTTTTTGGGACGCTTTGTGATTCGTTGGCTCATCGAAGGTTTGTTTTTGGTGTTGCCCCAAGGAAATGACGGTGGGGAACGCTTTTCTTTCTTAAAAGGGTTCAGCTTAGGTAGCTTCCAGAAAGAGTCTTTCTGCTGGCCCCATGCCAATTGTGGGACCATCATTGCGACGATAAGACAAAACAATTGAAGCGCGCGATGCATGAGTACGCCTCCTACTAAAGTGTTCGTTGAAGCAATTGCGAAGTGAATTTTAGGCTTGGTGGGCAGGCAGAAAGCGTGTCCAGCCAAGTCCGGAAAAAAGGGAGCGGGAGTTTGGCAGATCGACTCACCGGCGTCCAGTTCAGTTTTCGAACCCTGCGCTATTTTTCGCCCTGCAGAGGTGCCGGCAGATTCAAAGAAGTCAGTGATGGCGAATTCGCTGGCAAGATAGCGAACGTCTTAAGATGTTAGCACCGGTTCACCGATGTTCCAGCAGCGGAGGTCTTGCGGGTCACGTACCACTTGGCGATAGAGTGTATCGCGTTCGATCGGTTGACGACCTGCTTCGGTGATGAGCCGGCAAATGTCAGCGACAGAGAGAATTTCTGGTGTCGTGGCTCCTGCGTCGTGATAAATCAGTTCGTGCCGAACCGTTCCATCCAAGTCGTCGGCGCCGTAGGCCAAAGCCGTTTGGGCCGTGCCAACTCCAAGCATGATCCAATATGCTTTCATGTGAGGAATGTTGTCCAGCATTAGTCGTGAAATGGCCAATGTGCGCAAGTCTTCGAGCGCAGATGGCTTCTTCAGGTGAGACAACCCGGTGTTTTCAGGGTGAAATGCTAACGGAATAAACGTTTGAAAGCCGGCCGTTTCGTCCTGCAATTCTCGCAAACGCACAAGATGATCGATGCGATGAAACGGTTTTTCGATATGACCGTATAGCATCGTACAATTCGTTGGAATTCCCATTTCGTGGGCCGTGCGATGGATTTCAAACCAGCTTCGCGAGTCTGCTTTATGTTCGCAGATTTGATTACGAACTTCTGGGTGAAAAATCTCTGCCCCGCCGCCAGGCATACTACCCAGGCCGGCGTCACGTTGCTCTTCGAGAATCTCTCGTACTGATTTCTTCGTCAGAAATTGAAACCAGTTAATTTCCACTGCAGTCCAAGCCTTCAGGTGCAAGCGAGGATATGCCCCATGCAAAATTCGTAGGACATTGACATACCAATCGTACTGTTCCTGATGATGCAGTCCCCCCACGATGTGCATTTCCGTGCAACCATTGTCGATAGCCTCTTGGCCTCGGGCCAAGATTTGCTCGTCATCCATCACATAGCCTTTGGGGGCCCGCAAATCAGACCGAAAAGCACAAAATGTGCAGCGATAGACGCAGATGTTGGTTGCGTTTAGATGCGTGTTTAAATTGTAATACGTATGATGCCCGTGCTTTCGTTCCCTGACTAGATTCGCTAAATGCCCTAATTCTTGTAGCGGTATGTCGGGATCGTACATTCGCAAGCCGTCCGCGAAATCCAGACGTTCACCCGCTTCGACTTTTTTGGTAATGGAATCTAGTGTCGGTGGTGTTGAGGGCATGATTGGCATCCGTGAGGCACGCTGTTTCTTTGTAAACCGTACAGTCTAGGCGCCGATTCACAGCTTGTCCATGTGCTAGCCTTTCAAGCTGTCAGATATAAACAGCCGATGTTGATGGAGGAACCGAATGACTGTGTGTCTGAGGCTTGTCGGTTTCGTCGTGATGAATGGGTGTTACCTGTACCGATTTGGGAAGCGACTTTGGCCAAATGCTCGGCAATCGACTAAATTTGACCAGTGACCCGCGGGATGAGGGAGGATTTGCCGAATCGCCAGCTCGCCGAACGAATGTAAGTTTTCTCGGGGTTCATTTTGCCTGCTGTGGCGTCTATTCGCGTGTCTATGTAAATCGTGAGGAGACGGCTTACGAAGGCCATTGTCCCAAATGCAGGCGTCCCATTTGCATGCACATTGGGTCTGATGGCACGGATGCCCGCTTCTTTACCGTATATTGAGCTATAATCGACTTTGCACTACGATTCGCCTCCTGTGGTATGGTCAAAGCATAGATTTGGGCATCATGGACTTTGAAATTCAACGCTGTACGCGCCGGTGTGCCGAATCGGACCGTGAACTGGCACCAGGCGAAACTTTTTACTCAGTGCTTTTGGTAAAAGGTGCCGAGGTGAAACGCGTTGATTATTGCGAGTCTGCTTGGAACGGTCCGTCGGAGAAGGCGCTTGGTTGGTGGAAGTCACAGATGCCCGACCCAGAATTGAACAAGATGCACTGGGCTCCGAATGATGTCATGCTGCATTTTTTCGAGCGACTGGAAGGCCAGCCTGAGCAGCGTGATGTGCGCTACATTTTGTCGTTGCTGATGATCCGCCGCCGAATTCTGCGGCTGGATGATACAGAACAATGTGCGGATGGGAGCGAAGAACTTGTTGTCTTTTGTCCGCGCAAGGAAGCCGAATTTCGTGTTCCGGTTGTTGAACCGGGGCCCCAACGCATCCATGAAGTTCAGGAAGCTTTGGCGCGGCTGCTGTTCGGCAGCGCAGCCTAACCTTCACAGAATGATCCCCGTGAGCGGAACGGCCTAACAGCAAGGAAGCTGTTGTGTTAACACATGCCAAATGGTTATGGATGCTGACCGTGTTGGCACTCTTCGTGGCGAGTGGCGCCAGTTGTCCGCGCCGTAAGGAACTCAGGGCGCCATTGCAGCCGGCATTTACCGGGCCACCTACCACGGCGGACGTCATGCGTCAGGTGAATGGCAACAGTGCGGGCGTGCTGTCATTGCAGACACGTGGAGCAAGTCTGTCTGTGTCGGGAACCCGATCATTGCGGGCAGAATTGTCCGTCCAACAACCTCGACGGCTCCGTCTCAAGGCGGACGCATCGTTGCTCGGAAACGTATTGGACCTGGGCAGTAACGATGATATGTTTTGGATGTGGACCCGCCAGGATAATCCACCCACCGTCTATTTCTGTCGTCACGACCAGTTTTATACGAGTGCGGCGCGCCAAGTGCTGCCAGTCTCGCCGGATTGGCTGATCTCTGCCCTGGGAATTGTGAAACTGGATCCGGTAGGACAGCATCGTGGACCTGTACCAGCGGGTCCCGGTAGGTTGGAGCTGCGTTCTTTGATTCCTACACCGGAAGGACCTTTGACGCGTGTCCTCATTTTGGATGACACGCAAGGTTGGGTATTGGAGCAACACCTTTACGATGCGCAGCAGCAATTGCTTGCATCTGCCTTGTCTGCCGAACACCGTCGCGATCCGCAAACAGGTGTCACGTTGGCGCATCAAGTCGAAGTTCGTTTGCCGCCGACGGGAATGTCGTTCGTATTGCAGGTCGATCGATACGAGATCAATATGCTGGATCACCAGCACTGGCAGCTCTGGCAAATGCCTCAAACGGGTGACTATCCGCTTGCCGATTTGGCCTCACCACAATTGCGTTTGCCGTCCTTACCGGCCCGTGCGGTCGCAGCGACGCCACGCCAGGGCCAGCTGGTTTTCCCACCACAGTCTGGAGCAAGCGACGCACAGCCTCCCACGCCCTCCCCTTCTCGCGCCGCCCGCCGTCGATCGCGGCGCATTCGCGACTTCTTCGGACGCTGACGTATTCGCGTCCCTTGTTACTCACGCAATCTCTACCACAAGCTTGAACCGTGACTGCTAATCTCGGGTAGAGGGTAAGAAAACGAGGCCCAGTGGCTAGCGTTTGTAGTTCCGAGTGAGAGGCATTGGGCTTGTGGCTCTCTGGTCCTATCCCGTTTGGCTCTGGGTGGCAGCGTAAGCAGTCAGTGACGTATGAGTTGCTCAGGTCAGCTTTGACCACAAAGGGAAACCCGACTAGTCGACACGGCTCGTTGGGCCCGATGTGGGGGTGGCGCTGGCAACGATATTTGTTATCGAGCCGGTCGCAGGAGATGCTTGTGAGTTCGCGGCGGGCAACTTGATCGTAAAAGCCGTGCCTTTTCCAGGCGTGCTCTCTACACGGACGCGACCTCGATGAGCTTCAATGATATCTCGGCAGGCCGAAAGACCTAAGCCAGTTCCACCTTTGCCACTTTCATCCGGGCCAGATTTTGTGGTGTAAAACCGGTCAAAGATACGAGGCAGTTGATCGGATGGAATGCCACTCCCAGTGTCACGGATCATTAGATCGACCGTGTGGTGATCGCGGTCATGGCTCACTGTGATCGTCAGCATGCCTCCCTGTTGCATGGCTTGCCTTGCGTTGGTCACTAGGTTCAACAGGATTTGTTGAATCTGATTCCCGTTGATCAATGCTTCTGGAACCTGTTCGTCGTAGTGAGTCGTCAGCGAAATGCGATATTTTCGTAGCTCGCGTTCCAACAAAACGAGTGTGTCATCGACCAGTTGAGGTAAGGGGGTTGCTTCGATTTTTGTGGACCGATTGCGCGCCATTCCCAAAATACTGTTGGAGATTTTGGCCGCCCGTTCACCTGCGGAAAGGATCTTTGACAGCGCTCGGTCACGGGTTTCATCGTCCCGATGTCGGATTCCCATCTTGGCATAGTTGATCACGGACATCAGCACGTTGTTGAACTCATGTGTCGTCGTACCCAACAACTCACCTAAGGCAGTCAGTTTTTGGGCTTCGCGAAGTTGAGCTCGCAGTAATTCGTTTTCCCGTTGCAGTGCATGCGGGTCTGAGAGCATTCGCTTTTCGCTAGTATTGGCTGCCATCATTTCCTCCAGAACCGCACCCGATTCAAATTGGCCATTCGGAAAAGACACCGTGCGTACGTCTATTTTTTCCGTTTTGCCGTATTAGTTTGATTCTTCTGTCTTACCTGAAGTAAACGTCTTAACTTATTTTCTCGCAATAGTTTAAAGGTCTTTTTTGTATCGTCGAACCGGTATCGGTCACTACACGATAAGGCTTTATAATTCGCGGTCTACTGTCAGCGGTGGACAAGTTTCGGCGAAGTACGGAACTTCCGTTGAGTTTACTGGCAGTTCGGTCCCACGATGGGATGAGGCGAACCGCTGCCGAACGTTGCATGGATCCATGAATGATTGCTGGCATCTGACAGCGTTCGGCCCAGAATTGATCGCATGGATGAAGACGAAACGGAGTTCGCAAGCATGAAAGTAGTCGAACAACTTGAAAGATGCTTAGAGTTGGCGAGGCAGGTTGGATATGGAATCCGACATGAATGGCTCGACAGTAGTGGTGGCGGTGCCTGCGAGATTGGTGGGAAGCGGTGGATCTTTGTCGATTTGGCTCAGTCGCCCGCCGAACAGTTGGACCAAGTAGTCGAAGCGATTTACGGAGAGCCGGGGTTGGCCGAGATAGGTCTTCCGGAGGAAGTGCAATCGCTTTTCGACAATCGTCGAGCGGCTTAATGGTGTTTCAACTTTGTATTCTTGTGAGCTATTGGCTCATGCTGAAAATCAAAGGACCACACGTTCTTCATGACAGCTCACTCGTGGGTGGCTGTCCTTGAGCCGACAAGTTCGGTTGTTACTTGTACAGCGCTTGTGTCTCAATGTATTTCTCGACAGCGCGAGGTGTTTGGTAGCGGACACTGTCTTCTGCTTGTACTCGCCGTCGGATTTCGGAGCTGCTCAGCTGCAACTGAGGCATCTGTACAACCGCATTGCTAAATTGTTCCAATCGTTCTGCGGGTACCAGGTGTTCCAAAATCGTAAAGTCCGGGGCTGGAAAGTCGGGACGTTGTACGATGGTAAGCATGGCCAACTGACAAATGCGATCTGGATCGCGCCAGTTTGGCAGGTCGTGCAGCGAGTCGCCACCCAGCAGCAGGTACAGTTCCGTTTGGGGAAGCTGCTTGTGAATGGATTCCAGCGTGTCGCGAGTGTAACTGACTCCACCCCGCTCCAGCTCCATGGTGCAAACCTGAAACGATGTATGACCTCCGAGCGCTAATTGCAGCATTTGCAGTCGTTGGTTTGTCGTTGCCAGCTGTCGATCTTGTTTGTGAGGAGGCACATCTGCGGGCAAGAACCAAACTTGGTCCAATTGGCGTTGCTCGCGGCAGAATTCGGCCAGCAACAAATGTCCAAAGTGGATGGGATCAAAGGTGCCGCCAAATATGCCTAATCTTTTCAAGTTTTGGGTAGCCATGGTCCACAGAACGTTGATGCACTTGGTTTGTGTTCAGTGTAATGGGTAGGCTGAAGCAACACTATAGTGCCGACACGATCTTTCATTCAATGTACAATTCATATGAATGTATCATTTGTCGACGAACGATGGCCGGGGCCATTTTTACAGTTTTGTTTATCGCCCAGCCTGCAGCTGGGCGGTAAATGAACGGAGCCAAAACAGAGTATTTGCCTGGATAGTGGGAGTATCTTCTATGGGATTCGTGGCGATTCGTCTGGTAAGCAAACACCTGAGTTACTGGTATTTGGTGCTCGTTTGCATCGGTGTCGTGGGGTCGTCGGCTACGGGCCAAACGATCTCATGGAAACGTGTTGAATTGGATGCAAAGTTTCGCGCCGAAGGCGTGGCCGCAGCGGATGTAGATCGGGACGGTGCTGTGGACATCTTGGCTGGTGATGTCTGGTACCAGGCACCCGATTGGACCTTGCACGAGATTCGGAAGGTCGGCGACTACGTGCCGGATAAGGGCTACAGCCAGTGTTTTGCCAGCTTTACCTACGACGTCAATCGTGATGGCTGGCAAGATTATTTGGTGATTGGCTTTCCCGGTGCGCCATGCCATTGGTACGAGAATCCACGCCAACAAGAGAAGCATTGGGAAGAACACTTGATTTGTCTTGACGCCTCGAATGAGTCTCCGCAATTTCGTGATTTGACGGGGAATGGTATTCCCGACCTGGTTCTCGGTTCGGCGGGACAGATGGGATTTTGTTCATTACCAGCTCATGGCATGCCCCTGAAACGTTGGCAGTTCGTACCGGTAAGCGATTCGAGCGATCCGCATGCCAACGGTTCATTTAAATACTATCACGGATTGGGCGTCGGAGACCTTAACCGCGATGGCCGCAACGACATCATCATTCCTCATGGTTGGTACGAGGCTCCTCAGGACCGTGATCGCGGGACTTGGACCTTTCATCCGATGATGCTTGTTCGTGACGGTGAGACCAAGCCGGTAACCGCTAGCGATATTCATGTCTGTGACCTCGATCTAGACGGCGATCAGGATATCTTGATGAGCTGTGCCCACCAATACGGTATTTGGTGGTTCGAGAATCTAGGGTCAAGCGATCACACACGGTTTCAGTATCACGTGATTTCTGAGTCTTTCTCACAGACACACGCACTTTGCCTGGCAGATGTCGATGGAGATGGTACCTCAGATTTGGTGACCGGCAAGCGATTTTTTGCACACAACGGTGGCGATCCGGGGGGCAAGGATCCCGTCGTCATGGTTTGGATCGAAATCGCCCGACAGCATGGCAAACCGCCAAAATTTACGGTCCATGAAATCGATGCGGGACGCGACACGGGGATCGGTACCCAGTTCCAAGTCTACGATGTGACGGGGGATGGTTTGTTAGACGTGGTGCTTGCTAACAAAAAGGGAGTCAACCTGCTGGTGCAGCATCGTCGGTTATAGACGTGTCAGATTCTTCTTCCTTGAGTATCACAGCGGTTTCGTCGCTAGCCTGTTCCTCATCGGCTGGCGTTTCTTCTTCGTTAGGTGCAGGTGACGTGACGGCCTCTGCAGCCGGTTCTGCGGGGGGGGCTGCGGGTTCCTCAGCCGCCGGGGCAGCTTCTTCTTCATTGGTGGCCGTGGCATCCTCGGCTGGATCCTCTTCGGCCTCGATAGCCGTATTAAGATCGGATGGGGATGCAACATCTTCGTCAACCTCTGAGGGAGCTGTCTCTTCTTCAGCAGGTGCTTCGGCCAGTTCAGCAGCCTCTTCCACATCAGCTGATGGAGTTTCGTCTGTAGCCTCCTCGGTCAGAGTTTCTGGGACTGCAGAGGAGTCGTTTTCTCTCGCTATCTCGTCAGAAGGGTTGGCCTCCGTTTCGTCGATAGGGTCCGTGCCGGCCGAGCAACAGCAGGGATGAACCTGCACAGGGCAGCCGATGACACGGTTCAGAAAACCAAAGGCGTGAACGGATGCGGAAGAAACAAGTGGCAGGCAACAGGCCAGCAAAGCGGTTACAAAGAATCTCACGGCGAATTCTCCCGTAGTTGTCATGGCTATAGAACCCAGCTTTCACTATAACACGGTTCTTCCCGAAATTCCCGGCTTTATTCTAAAAACGCACTAGTCGAAAATTTGGAAGTCCTCTGCTATAATCTTGCACTTGGACAGCTTGTTTGTGCTTCGATGGCACCGAAATCAAAGGACCTATCATGGGAAATAGCGCAGGTGGTTGGACCGGTAAACTATTACGCGTTAATTTGACTGCGGGCACTACGACGGTTGAGGACATTCCTGCCGAATGGATGCAAGAATACATCGGTGGACGAGGCTTGGCGGATCGCTATCTGTACGAAGAAATGGACCCTTCGGTGGATCCATTATCCCCGGAAAATAGATTGATTTTTGCCACCGGGCCACTGACGGGTACGCCGGCTCCCTGTGGATCACGATACATGGTGGTTACCAAAGGGGCGTTGACCGGAGCCATCACCACGTCGAATTCGGGTGGGCACTGGGGACCAGAACTCAAATTTGCCGGTTACGATTTGATCATCTTTGAAGGTAAAGCGCCAAAGCCTTGCTACTTGTTCATTTACGACGACCTGATCGAACTTCGCGACGCGGATGCTTATTGGGGCAAAACCGTTTCTGAAACCGAAGATGGATTGCGGAGCGAGCTCGGCATTCCCGGTCTTCGCATCTCCTGCATCGGTCCAGCAGGCGAAAATCTGGTGAAGTTTGCTTGCATCATGAACGACAAACACCGGGCTGCAGGTCGTAGTGGTGTGGGGACTGTGATGGGGTCCAAGAATTTAAAGGCGATTGCCGTTCGAGGTACGAAAGGTGTTTCTGTTGCCAAACCAGAAGCTTTTATGAAGGCGGTTTGGGAAATGCGTGCGGCTATGAAAGATGATCCTGGTCGAGAAGGATTATCGGCTCAAGGTACTGCGGCCACAATCGACTTGACGAACACCTTCGGTGGCTTGCCAACTCGAAATTTCCAACAAGGCCAATTTGAAGAAGCAGAAAACTTGAATGGAAATTCGATCGTGGACACGAGACTCGTCAGCAACAAAGCGTGTTTTGCTTGCACGATTGCCTGTGGGCGAGTTTGTCGTCTGGACGAGCATTCCGAAAAATTCCTCGTCAACATGCACCCACGCAATTGGAAGATTGCCGGCGAAGGTCCTGAGTACGAAGCGGCTTGGGCCTTGGGAGCCGATTGTGGCGTGGGGGATCTGGACGCGGTTCTCAAAGCCAACTGGTTGTGCAACGACTTGGGGATGGACCCGATTTCTATGGGCTCGACTCTCGCTTCGGCGATGGAGTTGTACGAGACTGGTGTCGTGGGTGACGATATGGTCGAGCTTCCTTTGAATTTTGGTTCGGGAGAAGCTTTGGTCCGCATGACCGAAGCGACCGCCTATCGAGAAGGTTTTGGTGACGAAATCGCCGAAGGTGCTAAACGGATGGGTGACAAATTCAACCATCCCGAAGTGTTTATGGGAAGCAAAGGCCAGGAGTTTCCGGCTTACGATCCCCGAGGTTTCCAAGGAATGGGCGTCGCTTACGCGACCTGCAATCGTGGCGCCTGCCACCTGCGTGCCTGGACCCCCGGCGTGGAATCATCCGATATGGATCCTCATACAACCGAAGGTAAGAGTGAGTGGGTCGTCCACGAGCAGCACCGCTCTACTGCGCACGATGCCTCCGGGCTTTGCCTATTTGTCGCGTTCGCGAATGGTGGGCTGGAAGCCTTTATACCGATCACGGCTGCCGCCACTGGCATCGATTACACGCTGGATGATTTCGTCAAGATTGGCGAACGTACATGGAATCTGGAACGGCTGTGGAATCTGAAAGCCGGATTGACCAAGGCTGATGACACGCTTCCCAAACGTTTACTGAAAGACGCCCACACAGAAGGGCCGTCGAAAGGGGTTACCGTGGATCTTGATACGATGCTGCCCATCTATTACGAAGAACGCGGTTGGGATGATGAAGGCGTTCCTACGCCTGAAAAACTAGCCGAACTAGGGCTGCAGTCACTATAAGAGGCGACGGTTTATCGGTTCTCGGTTTCCAGTTGAAAGTCAGGGTATGTCCTGAGTGCACTTTCACTATCCCTGACCTCTCAACGCTTGCAAGCAATGGCGTGAACGATCCGGAAAATCGCTGAAAACGCCATCTACATCTGCATCTCGAATGAGCAATTCCATGAGCTGGTTGAAACTGGTCACATAGACCGGCAAATCGTCTGCGCGTACCGTGTAGGCGTGCACTTGCATTCCTTGATCGTGAGCCAGTGATACGAATGGAGTCACCCGGGGGCCTCCGCGTTCGTCGATACCTGAGATGACGTGAGACAGATGGGGACCCACAGCCTGAGCATACTTGGCGACTTCGGCAATACCAGACGGGGTACGCAGGTGTGTAAAGTCGGTGGGTGCCTCTTTCCAGCTATTGTTCCCGATCAATTGCACTAATTTCAGTCGAGACTTGAATTCGTAACGCAAACGCTGCGTCTCCTGCGCATCAAAGCACTGTACAAAAATGTTGTCATCTGCCGATTGGTATCCATATTGCTGGAGGACGTCGATAACAATGCGACTGATGTCGACTGCTTGTTGTCGGTGCCAGGCAGGCGCTTTGATTTCGGGGTACAGGCCCACATTGCGACCTGTTGAGCGATTCAGGCCCTGAATGAGTTCGATCTCTTGCGACAGCGACGGAATACGAAAAGTGAGTGTCGTTTGAGAAAATCGTCCGGGATAAACCGCTTGGTCTGTACCCACATGGACGCGTTCGTGGACATGCAATTGTTGGATTTCAGCCCAGGAAAAATCAAGAGCATAATAACGGCCGTCGGCCCTGGCCCTTTCTGGGAATTGGGAACGGACATCGGTGACCGTATCCAGATAGATATCGTGCAACACGAGTGGCACGTGGTCGCGTGACAACACCACATCTTGTTCGATGAAGTCGGCTCCCATCCCATGGGCTAGCGCTTTGGAGGCCAGCGTATGCTCGGGTAAATATCCTGAGGCGCCTCGGTGTGCGATGACGTGACGTGGACGGTTCATGAACCTATGGCCAAACTTGTTCTAATTGTTTGTTTGTGAATGTTGGTGGCGATTGGACTGCAGGGCAACGCAGTGGAGTGTTTGGGTTGCCGTTTGGGAAGTAGGAGGGCCCCTGCCCCGTCCCGTTTGACTCGGGCCGGGGGCCCCAGCGACGGGCGAGGCACTGTCTCTCCGGCTCATGTTCCATGATACGGCAATCCGAAATAGTGATGGATGAACGCTTTGCGGTCATTGGCTTCCTTGACATATTCTACCAGTGCGTAAAGCTTCTGTTGGTCTCTTTGCAACTTGTCTTGAAGTCGTTCTTCGTCCAGCAAGGCAGGTGGAAGGTCTCGCAAGACCTGGAAACAACCGGGAGGTCTTGAGTCTGCGACCACATCGTATCGTTCCATCATGGATAGCGCTGTCTCGAGTCGGTGATCCTGATGGCCGCGTGCATGGAGCTGTCTGTTGAGCCACTCCAGGCCAAATGCATGGATCTGTTCAGCGTGTTCTCGTAAAAGCAGATGAAGTTGCTGATAGTATTCGGAATTGGGATTACTCCAACGGATGAATTCCATTTGGGTAGCCAAGTCTCGCTGATCATACAGCAGCCGGCAAAGGCTGGGTAAACCGTCCCGGCCGGCTCGTCCGATTTCCTGATAGTAAGATTCCATGGATCCAGGGACTTCGGCGTGCAATACAAACCGAATGTTGTTTTTATCCACTCCCATACCGAAGGCGTTGGTAGCCAATACGAGGCTTTGTTTTTCCGACATGAACTGGTCCTGTAACTGGCGTCTTCGGTCCCGAGGTAGCTCGCCGTGGTAGATCGTATGGTCCACGGCACGTTCGGTGAGATAGGTACTAAATTGATCTAGCGTTTTGATGAGAGTGAAATAGACAATTCCAGAACCCTGGTCGTAGGGTGGCGTGGTCTCGATATCGAGGATGTGTTGTAGCTTTTCCTCGTCGTCCCATACGTGGCTGACCTCCAGATGTAAATTGGGCCGATTAATGCCTTCGTGAAAGACCTTAATATCTGTGGAGGTCAAACCAAGCTGCCGTACGATATCTTGCTGTACCTCTGGCGTCGCGGTTGCCGTGACAGCGATTGTGATGGGATGGCCCAGCTGTTCACGTAATTCGGCCAATCGTGAATAATCAGGACGGAAGTCATGACCCCACTGGCTGATGCAGTGAGCTTCGTCTACGGCCAACAGTCCGGTTTGCCGATTGTTCAAGGCCTGTAGAAAATCGTTTTTCCTAAATCGCTCGGGCGTCACATACAGCAAGTCAAACTGCCCCCCGGCGACTTGGGTATATCTTTGTTTGCGTTTTGCCGCGGTGAGTGAAGAATTGATGTACGTTGCCTGGATACCTCGTGCCTGCAAGGAATCGACCTGGTCTTTCATCAGTGCGATCAGCGGCGACAAAACCACTGTTAATTCGCGACGTGCCTGAGAGCTCGTTTGACGGGCACGCAGGAGAGCCGGAATTTGGTAGCAGATTGATTTTCCCATGCCGGTCGGCATTAACAACAGTGCATGCTGCCCGGCTAACACATGCCGGATGACATCATGCTGGCACCCTCGAAAAGAGTTGAAGCCGAAGTATTGTTGGAGTGCTTCGTCAGGTGACATGTCGTGAACCGCAATCCTCAGTAAGGAAATCCCATTGACCTGCATACAGGGTCCTGCGAAGCTTCTGCTCGCAAAACTGCTAAGCCGTAGCCACAAGCATCCTGTTGGTAAGAAGGCTTTGTCAAGTCATTGGTTAAATTATGGATCAGAATCGGCAAGCTGGAAGCTTGCCGTTAGAGGCTACTATCAATCTTCAACACAAGGAGCTTCCCATGCATCTGGGGTCACGTATTCCCAGCCGTGTATTGCCGTGGATCGTCGCAGGGCTGATGTTATTGGTTACATCTTTTGCAAACGCGGAAAACATTCGTTTGCAAGCCATCGGTTCGTTGTCGGCAGCTCATGTGTATACTTCGTACGGTTACGTAGGGGTTACGGCAGACGCGTACGTTGCGGATGCATTTACTGTCGAACAGGTTACTGATCTTATGGGAGAACTCGATGACATGATCGAGTTGAATATTCTTGCATTAAAAAGGGTTCGCCAGGATGTGGAAGGCGACGACCAGGAATTCATTGACGACATCATGCGTGTATATGGTCTTGTCCAAAAGGAGTCGCAAGCACTGGTCGCTTTTGCCAAGTCACAAGAGCCGGCGGATGCTGACGAGTTTGAAAAGGTGCGCAAGGCTATTTGGCCAGAACTGAAACGGTTACTGGGGATCGACGAGCAGACGGAGGGTCCTTGATCATTCCGTTGCGTTCGCTTCTTTTTGTTCCTCCTCCAGCATCTTATCGGTGCTCATTGGATCCACTGTTCGACAACAATCGACCAGGGTTTCTCGGATCTCCGACAATTCAGCTTGCCATTCCTCTTCGGTCGTGTCGGGTGGACAGAGAGGTATGAACTCGCCGATTAATAAGATCAGGCGCAGTAGATGCCGGAAAACCACCCCTTCGTGTTTTTGCAGGCGATGACTGGTGATGTATTTGTTAAAGTCACCGCCGAATTCCAGCAACTCTCCAGCGACCCAGACTGGAGTGGTGCGCACGTCGTGCACGTCTGGGAATTGATGGTCGAACAGCCGTCGTAGTTTGTCGGCCAACGCTAAAACCCACACACGTTCCTCGGCGAACATGCGGTCACGATCCTCTTCGTCGGGTTGATCCGCCGCACTCAATTCGGCGGGTGTGGCCAATCCGAGCTGCAGTAGCTGTGTGTCCAATCGAAGTGTGGCCAATGGTCCGGGCGGTAATTCGTCTTGTGGAGGTACCCGTATCGCCGGTCCGAGTGACCAGGGCAACTCGAGGATGCTTTCCAGAGCTTGAATGCGCTCATTGCGATCCGCAATTCCCAAGGAGTTAACCAGGTAGAGACCGTATAGAGGATTGACGCCTCGTAAGAGAAGCAGTTGTTCCAGGGCAGGAGTGGGATGGGCTCGATCCGGCCGATACGCCGGTGGGAAATCTTCGGACGGTGTGGAATCTTCGGACGGTGTGGAGGCTTCACCAATTAGGATGATCTGTGGAGAGCTTGGCGGAGTCGTTGGCTCGGCCGGTTCGGAACCCGGAGGAGGAGGTTCGGGTTCCAACGTCACGTATCCGGCTTTCCACAAGGTGAGCAGCATGCGTTCAAGTTGCCTTTGTTCCGCCTCTAGCTTTTTGGGTGTCAGTAACCGCTTGCTGACGAGTTGGCGAATGGATTCGACTTCGGGAGACGATTGCAACAGGTAAGCCAACAGACGCCACGGCAGGATCCCACGACTTTCGAGATTACCCGGCGATGCTGTGTAGAGTTGCTCAAATTGGCCTTGTGTCCAGTACTGCACATTGTTGCGTCTTTTTGGCATTTTTTTCTTCAATGCCTTTTTGGCTTTTAACAGCCCAGGATCTTTGGTGTCTTCGGGGATCTGATTGTACTTTTCACGCCAGCGACTGATGCGCACATCATCTTCATGAGCCAGTGACACGACGAACCCTTGATCGTCAAATTGAGGTCGACCGGCGCGGCCAAACATTTGTTGAGCTGCACTGGGAGGGATCAATCGTTTGCGATCGGGGGGACCTTTGAGCAGATTGGGAATCACGACGCTCCGAGCTGGTAGATTAATTCCCGCGGCTAAAGTCTCGGTGCAGATTGTGAATGGCAGTAGTTTGCGTTGAAATAGTTTTTCCACAATCCTTTTGTACTTAGGCAGCAGTCCCGCGTGGTGCACGCCGACGCCTCGCAACAACACCTGACGTAATTTGGGGCCAGCCCCTTGCGACCAGTCATGTTCCTTCAGCTGTTGAGCGAGTGCTTCCTGCTGCCCGTCGGCTAATAACTTTTTGCCTTTGAGCTGTTCGGCCACGCTCCAACATTCTTCCCGGTTAAAGCAGAAAACGAGCGCCGGTGTCCGGCGATTGACATCGTTACCCGAGGCCATTTCCTCCAGCTTTTCGTTCAGCAGCATGTCTCCGACCCATTCGAACGACAGGGGGACTTTGCGTTCAGTTCCTTCAACGAGTTCGATGTTGCGCTGATAAGACTTATCCAGCCAGTTGGCAAACTCGCGAGAATTTCCCACGGTGGCTGAGAGGAGTAAAAGACGCACGTGTGCCGGGAGAAGGCCCAGTGACAATTCCCACACGATCCCTCGCTCGGGATCGTTGAAACTGTGGAACTCGTCCATCACCACGGCCGAGACATTTTCAAAATCAAATTGGGAAGAGTGTAGCAGCCGATTGAACAAGATTTCTGCGACCACGACGAGGATCGAAGCGTCTGGATTGACACGGCGATTTCCGGTAACTAAGCCGACGTCTTCGGCACGAAATCCCCAGCGTACTGCGGACTCTTGCATTTCTTGCAGCTTTTGTTCTGTCAGTGCGATAAGCGGTGTCGTGTAATAAGCTCGCCGGCCCGTGTGTAGAGCTTCAAACAAAGCGGCTTCGGCGATCAGCGTTTTTCCCGTTCCTGTCGGCGAGCAAACGAGGACACCTTGCGGAGTGGTGAACCATGCCAGTAAGGCTTCCTCCTGGACTGGGTAGGGTTCATGTTCCAGTTGCTCGAAGTAAAGCGATGCCAGCTGGTCACGATCAAGAGTGGTCATGCGATTTGAAGCGTACTGGAAGTATGGAATCGTCGAATTTCCACGTCAAGTTGGCGAGCGTTTCACGACTCTCCGTGCAACGTGGCCACCAGGTGTCGCGATCCTGCGTGATTACGGTGTTCGCATAAGTAGATGCCTTGCCAAGTTCCCAGGCAAAGCCGACCATCGGAAACTGGCACCGTGACCGAACAGCTCAGCAACGAGGATTTTACGTGAGCCGGCATGTCGTCAGCACCCTCCATGGTATGTCGGTGGGGGAAATCTTCGGGAGCGATGGCGTTGAAGGAGCTTTCCAGGTCGAGTGGAACATCAGGATCAGCGTTTTCGTTGATCGTGAGCGAAGCGGATGTATGTTGCAGGAACAGGTGCAATGTGCCGACACGCATCTCGCGGATCTCCGGTACTTCTGTCTCCACAAAATGCGTGATTAAGTGGAATCCTCGAGGATAAGCCGGCAGAACAAATTGTCGTTGAATCCAAGCCATGGAGAAAATGAGTTATGGTATGTGGTCGTCCTCACACATCAATTGGGCATGGTTGCCTAAGGAACGATTCTCGCTGCGTGGTTCGTTCAGGCTGAACGTTACACACCAGCCAGCCAAGATGACTACTGTGACACCAATGAACACACTTGTAAAGCCGAACAGGTCCACACACCAACCCGCGAATGGTGAAAAAACCATGGGTAATGCCAGGCAGACATTCAAAGTACTCAAATAGTGAGCATGATCCTTGCTGGTACAAACTTCTAGCGTAAAGTTTTGCAGCGTGCGAATCACGACGGGAGTCGATCCAATCAGTAGAAAAACGAAAACAAACCAGCTGCTGGAGGCAAACATGGTAATCGCAAGAGCAGAAATAGGTGCGGCTGCCATCGTGATCATAAAAATTTGCAGCACGAGGCGATTGCCACCTCGATCGGCAACGGCACCCATCGGGATACTAAACATAGCCGTTCCCACATTCTGGATCACAACCCACCACATGAGCTGTTTCAGTTCCAACCGCATCTGCTGTAGGCCTAAATGTTGGTAGTGCGGAAACAGCAGGATGGAACTGCTGGCGGCAAAGCCGACAAAAGCCAGTTTGCAGAAATTTCGATCGTTTTGCAAAGTTTGTACAGCGGTGACAAATACGTTCTGCCTCGTCCTAGGTCGGTCCGAACTAGGATCGGCGTACTCGCGGATGCCAAATACCAATGCAGCGGCGATACCAAACATGGCGGCTGGAAACAAGAAAAGCCAGTCGAAACGTGGCTCGACTGGAGATAGACAGCTGGGCAAAATGCACAAGGCGCAGGTCACAGCAGTGAAGGCACCGACGACACTCGACACGTACAGCAGGCGGCCACGAGACTTGGTGGGAATGAGTTTTCCTTGCAAAGTGTTGAGAGCAAGCTGGTTCACGCCGACGCAGCAAAAGAAGAGAGCGTAGATGACCAGAAAGAGGATAGCCTTCCACGACGCCAAGACTGCCGCCAGGGGCGTAAACAAAAGACTCCACAACAAGAAACATCCGACCATGAGCCAGGAAGTGATCATGAGGGTCCACTTCTTGCGAGCAGCCTGCTCGAGCCTTCCGGCCAGGATCAGAGGTGGAATGCTGTGTCCCACACGATTGAGTAAAGGCAGCAGGCCTCGAACCCATCCCGCGCCCGAAATAGAATCGAGCACCGCAGGAATGATGACGCTTTCTGTTTTGAATATCCACCCACTGCGAAAAGCAATCTGGTGAGCTGCCATCATGAGGAAATTACGTTGTTTCGTCGAGATGTCCTCGGATGAGTGCGATGACGAAGCGGGTGGAGCGGTCTTTCGAGGGGCCGTGGAGGTGGGCGGAACCAGGTCCGGCGGCGTAGCGGGCTGCATAGGTACTAGTATACTAAACTTGACACCCACAGAAGAGAGGTACGGAACCAAGCGTATAATTAGCGCAACCGTTCTATGTGGGTGGAATATTGTCCAATTTTAAGGACTTCCATTCCCCAAATTTCAAAGCGTTATGTAACATGAAATTAACGAACCTGGAAATCTACGCGGATTTTCCGCCAAATGCCCAATAACCGAGGACTAGCGTCCTGCGGCTCATTGTACCGATTGTCGAGCTAAATCATTGGAGTTGCTATGTCTATCCGTGCTGATTCAAATCCTCGTTTTTTCTGGCGGTTTGCACTCATTGGTGCTGTTTTGCTGTTCTGGACAGGGTTGTGTTTTAAGGACGCTCTTTATAGCTATCCCCGTGATTTGGAGGAAGCGCTGGCGAAGTACGTTGAGCTGAGAGATTCAGATTCGTTGCATGATTGGACTGATTTGGCTGAGGAAAACCACTGGCCAACGTTACCTGCACCTTTGGCCAACTATTCCTTACTGAAAGAAATGGGAAAGCTTGATAAGTGGCCAGATTTGGCCTACGAGCACAAATGGGAAGAGACTATTCCCGATCCTGCGACGGGTGAAGAGCATGTTCGTGAGGAAATGGAGGTAAAGATTCAGTTGCAATATGTGATGGCAGCGGTGTCAACGCCCTTGGGCCTATGGGCCTTGTTCATCTTTTTCAGTTCGCGAGGTAAATGGATCGAAGCCGATGAGACAACGATTCGATCCAGTTGGGGCGAGGAATTAGCCCTATCGAAAATCACCGAGCTGGACAAGAAGAAATGGAGCAACAAAGGAATTGCCAAAATCACCTACGAGGAAAAGGGGCGCATGAAAAATTTTGTCTTAGATGATTGCAAATACGACCGGCCAGCGACCGAAGAAATTTTGCGTTTGGTTGAAGCCAATATTCAGGAAACTCAGATCGTCAACGGGCTGCCAGAATCTGTGATGCAGGCCATGCAAGAACAGTCTCAGAGTGACGATGTGGAACAAGAACCAGCCAATACTGCCGATACCAGCGGTAGCTAGTTTCTCTGTGGTTGCCTGGGTTACCGAGTACTCGTTCGAAAGAACGCTAAAGCGCTAGCGTCCCAGATCACCCACTTGGCGGCCAGAGCATTGAGCCGAACGCGCTAGTGTCGGGATTCGTCCGACAAACCTACCCTACCAGGCTCACGGCTAGCGTTGAAGGTTCAGAGCCAATCGCATTGGGTGCAAGTCACCGGATTTGGTCTCTTTCTCTCCATCAATCGACAATCGATTCACCGCGAATCATTTCCTCGAACGTTTGGCGCGACCTGATCAAATGGGCCTGACGGTCTTTGAGCAGCACTTCGGCAGCCAATGGTTTCGAGTTGTAATTTGATGCCATGACGGAACCGTAGGCGCCTGCGCACTCGATGACCAGCAGGTCACCGACGTTAGCTACAGGGAGATCTCGGTGGGCCACAAAGCCTCCCTCTTGCTGAGTGAAAATGTCTCCCGATTCACAGAGCGGTCCGCCGACGATGACTGGTTGCAGCTTTTCAGAGACTTGTCCACTGCGGGGTGCTATCGACATGGGATGGTAGGCACCGTATAGGATAGGTCTCGCCAGATCGTTAAAGCCAGCGTCCACGAGATAGAACAGATTATCGTCCATCCACTTGATGGCTCGAATTTCACTGATCAAGTAGCCACTTTCCGCTACCAAAAAACGTCCGGGTTCGATTTCGAGAGTCACCGGATGACCCCAGGCTTGTTGCAGTTTTTGTCGAGTCTGATCCCACAGCTGGTAGTAGGCGTCCAGGTCGATGGCTGACTCGCTTTCCTGGTACGGGATCGGTAGTCCACCGCCGGCACTGATGGTCCGTACGCTTCGACCGATTTGTAAAGCGGTTTGTTCCAACGCCCCACAGACTTGTGCTAGGTGTTCCAAATCGGTTCCCGAACCGATATGCATGTGGACTCCGGTAATGTTCAAACCGTGAAAATCGGCGCGACGCAGGATATCCTCGAGTTGACCGTGCCACAAACCGTGTTTGGACTGTTTTCCGCCAGTATTCGTTTTTTGGCTGTGACCATGGCCAAAACCGGGGTTAATCCGCAACGTGATCTCAGAGCCGGGAGCACGTTCTCCCAGCTGGTCAATCATATCGGGCGATCCGACGTTCACGTGGATGCCATGTTCCACAACCAAGTCCAGTGATTCTTGATCGAAAATGTCGGCAGTATAAACGATGGGAGACGGTTCTCCGGCCACCTCGTATCCAGCCTTCAATGCTCGACGAATTTCCCAGGCGCTGACCGCATCGACCACACAACCGTGTCTCCGTACCAGATCCACGATGGCCAGATTGGAACAGGCCTTCTGTGCGTAGCGGATGGCATCAAAAGCCTGCAATTGTTCGATCCGCGCCACAATGGCGTTGGCGTCATAGACATAGCAGGGAGTTCCAAATTGGTGTGCCAATTGGGCAACGGACAGCCCGGCAATTTCAAGTCGATGTAGGGAAAAGTTGCGTACAGCAGTCATGTTCGTGATCGATGGTGTGTGGGGGATTGCTGGAATAGTAATGCAATAGGTATGGAGCGTGAATCAGTCTATTGTGCCGAGGCAGCTTGGGGTTGGTCAATGTGGGTGAGGGTGGTTGCGGGATGTTTGATGTGTGATCCGGCCTACAGTCCCTCGGTGCAAGATGCGGGATGAGACAGCCCCCGACCAGTCACCACTTTCCGAAAGGTACATGTTTCCTTGACGATCGAAAGCCGGATAATTCGTGCACTTCATCGGCTCGCCGCCCGGCGCTGCCGCATACTGACTGATTTCACCTTGGGGTGTGATCCGTAGCACATCGCCAGCGGTGTGAGCCACGTAAAGATTGCCGTCAGCGTCGACTACCGAGCCCAAGCATCGGGCTTTTGTGGTGGCAAACTGCTCGCATGAGTTAGTCTGCAGATCGATGCGGTAAACCTGACAACCGGTCCCGGTCGTGTATGCTTCGCCAGCAGGACCAATGCCAATCGACTCGGGGTGGTCCACACCGCGAATGTGAGCGATCTTTTCCAAGTCGTAAGTGGTGACCGAAGACATGACGACCTTAGAGATAAGGCTACAATGGCGGCAAGCTACCGTCACTTTGCCGCGGTGCACGTAATGGTAAATGTTCGTACGAATGTTGTTTCACATAATCCCAGTCTAGCTCGACACCCAGGCCAGGACGTTCGGGCAACTCGATGCGCCCCCCCTGCACTGCGAGCCCTTCTACTTGCACTTTTTCGAACCAAGGCCGGTGTCGGCAGTGTTCCAGGATGGAAAAGTTCGGCATACACAGTGCGGCATGGACGCTGGCTGCCAAGGCGACCGGTCCATACGGATTGTGTGGAGCCACCAACACGTTATGGATTTCGGCATAGGATGCGATCCGCAGCAATTCGCCGATGCCACCGCAGTGGGAGATGTCGGCCTGAATGACATCCACGGCGCCCTGTTCCAACCACTCTCGGAACTGCCACCGCGTCATCAATCGCTCGCCCGCCGCGATGCGCGTGTCCGGAAAAGCTCTTCTCAGTTCCACTAATCCGCGTGGCGTATCCATATTGACGGGTTCTTCGACAAAAAACATCCGTACGTCGCGCAGCCCAGTAATCAGACGGTGGGCCGCTTGTGGAGAGAAGATGCCGCCGCAATCGATTATTAGGTCGCAGTCGGGTCCTGCGGCTTCGCGAACTTGATGAGCCACATCCAGTGCCACATCGACTTGCTTTTCGGAGCAAAACGGTTTGACGTGGGGGCCAGGTCCGAATTTGAACGCGTCAAACCCCTCGTCGATGGCGGCAGCGGCTTCTTCTCCAAACGTGGCCAGGTTCAGATCGGTGCGTGCATAGAGCCGTACATGATCACGCACCGCGCCGCCCAATAACTTATACACGGGTTGGCCGTATGCTTTGCCGGTGATGTCCCACAGTGCCTGTTCGATACCGCTGGCCGCACTAGAGACGACGACGCCGCCCCGCCACCAGAGTAATCGCTGCATTTGCTGCCAAGCGTAGTGTACGCGGGTGGGGTCTTGTCCCACCAGCAGCGGTGCCAAGTGGTCTTCGATCATGGCGACCACAGCGTGCTCTTGATATTCTGTCGTGGCTTCGCCAACTCCAGAGATGCCCTCGTCAGTCTCTACCTCGACGAAGATCCAATTCCGTCGAGGTGCATGGCCTCCGGCGCCGGAGACGCCCATTATGTGCGCTCGAATAGCCGTAATTTTCATTGCAGGAACTCAGTTGAAGGTGAAACACAAGAATCTATCAAGGCGATGATTCTAGACCGATGCTGGTCGAAAGTACATGCCCCGGCATCCCATGCCGTTCAGTGAGAACTTCTCGTGATCTTCGAGCTATCGGCCCAATATTTCGCGCCAGTCATAGCGGTGTTTCCAATTCAACAGCGAACGTAGCTTATGCGAGGAAAACAAGGTTTCGAACTCCCCGTACTGGCCACAAATCTGGTGCTTGGCGTAGCCGTAGGTCTGTAGAAGTTCAGCCGTCGGAATATCGACATGGACGTTGTCAGCACCAATGTTAAACACCTCGCAACCCTGGTGATCCGATTGGAGCCAGGCCAAGCACGCGGAACCAACGTCACGGGCATCAATGTACGACCACAGGCAATCTTGACCTAAACTTTTGTCATCGACAAACCGTTTCAGCTTGGCACGCCCGAAGTCATTGTCATAAATGATTCGTGTCAATCGAAAACCAGCAATCGACATTCCATACCAGCGACAATAATCTCTGGCCAGGCTTTCCAGCATTACCTTTGAGGCGCCGTAGATACCGGGAGGTGCCAAAGGGCTCTCTTCGGTGACGGGAAGACTGGGTAGCTCGTGGAAATCGCCATAAGTTTCCACGCTGGATGCCCACACGACTCGCCGAATACCTGTATTTTTGGCGGCTTGAAAGACATTGAAACCAGCAACCGCCACGTTGTGGAATCCTGCGGTCGTACTCATGTTGCCGGTACCAGGAACACTTCCAAAGTGCACCACCGCATCTACTTGGGAAAAGACGTCATTGACACCCTCAGCATCGTTTAAGTCAAGCTGTACGTACTCCGAATCACCCGGTGCCGGTGGCACGCGGTCAATGGCGAGGACATCGTATCCTGAATCACGTAGCACAGAGACGATACCACCGCCAGTCCCTCCGCGAGAACCGGTGACTGCGATACGTTTCATGTTTCACTCCTGTTCTTTGTGGTACCGTTGCAATTGCCGAAGCTCTTGGCGCAAAGGTCGGTAAACGTACTCGCTCATCACTGCAATGGCACCGCGATCGGATTGATTACGTGCCACCCCCACCAGCGAATTTAGCATTTCAACGGAGGTCTGTAACCCGTCTTCAGCGCAGGAGACTGCCTCGCGATGCTTTTCACGAATCTCCGTTTTATCGGCGCCCTCTCGGGCCAGGTCCAGTTGATGTTTCGCATTGGCCAGTGCCTTGGTTGCCTCGATGCAATTGATGTATCCGATCCCGAACTTTAGTCGCTCGATCCAATACTGAACATAAGACTTTCCTCGGTCGCTCGTTTTTTGGATCGCCCGATTGGCGGCTGCCAAAGCGCGGCGGTAACCTTCTCGGTCTTGAACCAAGTCTTCAGATACGCCGATGATCAGTGCCGGTTGATGGTCCAACGTGAACGGTTTGAGAACGATTCCTTGGTCGCTGACCTTTGGCCAATTGGGTTCATTCAGCGCATGGACCGCCGCCGAATTGTTTTCTGGTCCACCGACGATCAGTGTCAGATGTCCGTCGGCACTGGAACGGTGCGACGGCTCGCTGGTCACGTCAAACAATTGCTTCAAGTAATGGCATGACTCACGCGCCGCGTATTGTTCTAGCTGGGACGCATTTTGGCTGATGAGGACGTCGACCTGTGGCCCTTCGGCTGCCTGACCTTACAGCGGAACGATGCTGAAGATTGTTGCGCAGTGGAACACCAGCAAAAGTTGGACTCGTGAAGTCGAGTAAAATCGCATCAACATTATCTTTCAACAATCGATTGGAGGCCGTACTGAACCAATGTTTTACTTGTCGGAACTTTGGCCGCTGTTCTCCATGGAGGTTTGTGCGCCGTCGTGCATCTCCATTTGAGGTGTTTGCGCTATTCCGGCAACAGCATGCGCGACCTCGTTCCGGCCTACACGAATCCCCGCCCCGACAGGTAGAAGTGCTGCATAACAGCCTATCGCGATGATTCCTGTAACGCGTGCAATTCCAATGCGGTCACGATTCGGTCGACCTTTGACTTCGAAGACCGTTTGACCAACCGCATATCGACCTTGTTGGCACCTAGATGTAGTGCATCGAGCGCGACGGGTGCTGCTAGGCGACCGGTTTCAAGCATCCGCCAATCACGGACTGGCTGGCCGTTCAGCTGCACCGAAATCTCGTCGTCAGCGTACAGGTCCTGTACCTCCAATTGCAGATGAAGCTTGACTTTTTCGGAAAACGATTCCCATGCGCGGATGGTGGCTTGCAACGGCTTGTCTTCGGGTAGTACTTCGGGCAGAACACAATGCAGCCAGTTGTATTGATAAGCGCCTTGAGGACGTCCTCGATCGGCCGGAAACATGATGTGGCGTTGGTGGGCTCGTAAGCTTGCTGGGTCCCCCAGTTGCTTCATCAAGGGTGTCATATAGGGACCAGTGCTCTCGCTGTTATTTTTAGAATGCGGGAACCAGTTAAACAGGTAAATGCCATCTGCCCCTTGTGCCCAATAGTTCAGTGCCAACCCGGTAGCCAGTTCGGCTGGGATCGGACTATATTTGCTAGGCCAACCGTAGAGGCAAGGATAGACGAACACACCACCGGGAGTAGCCAACCGCTTGAATTCTTCGATTTCGATATCCATCACTCCGCTTCCCAACACGATGATGTCCATCAGATCTTGTTCGAGCCACGCTTTGACATCGAAACCATTCAGCTGGCACGAACGGAGGCTCTCGTCGACACGGACAGCCAGCCGAATCGGTCGGCCGCGTTGCTCTGCTTGTGAATTCAGATATTTGCGCACTCGCTGCAGTAACTCGGTCAACAGGTGTGCATTTTTCTCCTCGGTTCCTGGCAAGAAGTATGGTGTGCTGCGCAAGAAGTCTATTTCCAGACCGTCGAAGTCGTATTTATCAAAGATCTCTTCTACGACCTTGAATTTCAGCTCGCGGACCTCGGGGACGGCAAAATTCAGTGCTGAGGGAAAACTGGTCACACCGCCGTAATTTTGCTCACCCAGCATCCATGTGGGGTTTTCGAATTTAAACGTAGCCATCTCATCGGGCATGAACGAGTCGTGAATATCGTTGATACGGAAGGAAAAAAAGATATCGAGGCCCCGTCGATGCGCTTCGCGCACCACAACCTTGGGTGGGTCGTTACCCTCGTCAATCCATGTGTCGATATAGGTTCGTGGTTTTTCAGCCCTGGCCCCCGTGCGTTCCAAGACTTGGCTCTCGTAGTTTGCGGTGTTGCCTCCGGCACCATCGCACCAGAAGATCGCATCGACATGGCTCTTTTCCAGCGGACCAAACAAATTTTCCAGCCACTGGTTGAGGTTTCCCTCTGCGTCCTTCGCTACGGAATGTCCGTCGCAGTTGAAGATCACGCGGTAGGGTTTCTGTTCATGACTCGGTTCTGCGGCAAGGACTAGGTTCACCGTCATGGCGCCCCAGACACAGATCAAAGCACGCATGGTTAAATCCTCGATTCGTTACGCATCACTTAGAAGTAGTTACAAGTGGTGACTTGTCTGACCTTCAATAGATATTGCGGGATTGCCCTTGAATCCGGCAGGTAGGCATTCCATGATTCTGCTTCGAGTGCACGGAAGTGCAAGTGATGACAAGTTGCACTATAATCCAATCTGTTTGTGAGTGTCGTCTATTTTAGAGTGAATGGCAACAACCTCTCTTGCTGCCAAGAGTGACAGAAAGATGATGTCGAAGGAAACCATCATGATATTCAACAACTTGAGATGCGCAGTGTGTGTTCTGCTTGTAGTTGGCAGTACGTCCCTTGCCGCCGAGCGACGTGCGAAAGTGAAGTACCTTGTGCTGCCGGAACCTGCCATCTGGCAGATCGACATTGACTTTGGCAATCTGACACCGCTGCCCTCATCCATCGAGCTGGCGGAAATGCACATCCGTTTTGTCGATGAAGAGGGCACGGATGTGCTAGGTAGCGTGACTCGCCAACTATCGGCGGGCGGCGGGCGATTGGCGGTTCAGAAAGATGCGAAGTCACTCACTCCTGGAAATTATTACATTGTCACGGTGCTGTTCGACCAAAATGGACAGCAGATTGGCGCGCCGTACCGTCATTCGATTGATTGGCCTGGTCAGGCTGAGGCATTTCGTGGAGTGCGCATCTTGAACAATGTGGTTTGGGAACTATTGCGTGTGGAAGCAAAGGAAGTACATGGTTCTGAATCGCTGCATTTCAAGAGTCCCAAGCGTCGTTGGGCGTACGTGACCGCTACCCTGCGAGATAGTGGCGGACCGCTACGGGTCACGCTTGGCAATCATGTCGACATCATCGCTTTTGCAGACGGTGAGACAGGTACTCGGGAAGCGATGCGTTACTTACCGGCTGGCGAATACGAATTAACCGTCGATAGTGACGGCCCCTGCCACATCGATAGTCTTGTGGTCCGCTCCATCCCGGAAATTCTCTTGCACGAATTTATGGGCGGCCCGTACGGGAAGCTCGACGTTTCACTTCCAGAGTATTTCGCGCGTTACATAAATCCACATGTGAACACGTTTGTTGTTGCGCCAAACCGACTTGCCGACGGGCATGTTGACCTGTCGTTATTGCATGACTGGAAGCGGCGTGGTGGTCGGGTCTTGGCGGCAGCACCGGCCCTCGGCACACCGGATGTCGGCGGGCCGTCCTTTTCCTTTGACCAAGTCACTGAGTACCTGGCAAACTCGCCAGGTTTGTCGAACCCTTTGGCGGACGGCATTATTTTGGATGAATTCGTTGGCCACAACGATATCTCTTATTCGCATTATGGTCGTGTGATCCGCCAGGTGAAGCAGGATCCGAGTTACGTGGGCAAACATTGTTACATTTATGCGTCGACAATCTTTGGGATTACACACGGCCGAACATTGATCGACAGCATTTTCGAGTCCGACAGCGTGATGGCCTGGGAACGCTATATCCCCACCGCCCAGAAGAATTATTTGCCCGAGCCAGGAGATACTGCGACACGCGATTTTCTGCGGACCGAATATGGGCTGGTGGATGGTGCCCGTGGCTACCGCGACCATCATCCGGACGCGATCGAGCATATGGCGGTTTGTTTTGGGAGTTTCTCCACGCCCGGTGGCGAAATGTTGAACACAACGCCTCGGGTGAACCATAAGGTATTCCTGGACATGCAATTCAACATTGTTGCCAATGAACCAACCTTTTGGGGCACTTATGGTTTGATGGGGTATCACACGAGCTACACTGACGACGAAACGTTGCGTTGGATTTGCCAGTTGTTTCGACACTATGGGATTGAGGGAAATACGGTGCCAGCCACGGACGATCCCTACGTTTCACCACACTTGACGGACGGTGATTTCAAAAAAGGTACGGAGGGATGGGAACTGGCTGCTGCGGAGGCTGGCAGCATTCGCACCGATAGCAAACCGGGATTGGCCAATTTGCAAGGACGATATGGCCGGCGTGTGGATGGCGATACCGGATTGGTTACCCGACGCAGCGCTTCCAAGCCCAACACGATTCGCCGTACCATTGGGAATCTTGAGCCGGGCAGGTTGTACACTTTTCGGATGTTGACTTGCGATTTCGAAGACATGTCAAAGCGGGAGATGCATGCCGTTTCGTACACACTCGAAAACACCACATCGATCCCGGAGAAGTCGTTTTCGGCCATCATTCCCAGTCTCAGTTTTGTGTACATCGACAAACACAAGACTTGGTCGAACTATCATTGGCACCTGTTCCGCGCCAACGCCGAAACGGCGACCCTCACCATTACCGATTGGAAGAGTGACTCTGAGCCGGGTGGTCCGGTCGATCAGCAACTGTTGTTAAACTTCATACAAGTCCATCCGTATTTCGAATGAATAAGGGGACGCACTTCGATTTGCCCGAGTTACACAACCACGGTCGGGCTGGGTGAGAATACTTACCAGAACTACACGTCATCATCGCTAGGATTGGTGAATATCGCCTTCACAATCGCTTTCGTACGCGAGGGTTGAAAATGAATCTCACACAAGGCAGAGTTCTGCACGTTGTCTTAAGCGGCCTGTTACTATGGTTCGTTAGTCATGGCTACTGTAGTGCAGAGCATCATTCAGCAGATCAAAAACCGTCGACGCCGTCGTGGAAAGCCTTGCGCGAGAAAGCTGCACACCGACGGCGACGCATCATCATGAATAACGACGGCAACGATGTCCGGGGGTTGCCAAAGGATGTGCCCCGGACGAGGGAAACGTTCCTTCGTCAAAGAACGTCTCCCCTGGTCGGCTCGCATGTCGACACCATTTGTTATTGCACCGGTGCTCCATTTAATATGTACCGCCACCACAGCCAGGAGTCAGAGCTGTACAGGAATTCGGGTGACGAGCTTGACTGGGGTTGGGAACTCGGACAGGACGGGCCTGATGTGCTGGAAACAATGATCGATTTTGGCCGTCAGCACGGGCTCGAGATCTTCTGGTCTATGCGGATGAACGACTCGCACGACGCGAAGTATGCTTGGTGCATGAGCCAGTGGAAGAAAGATCACCCCGATTTTCTCATGGGCAAGCCGGGCCAGGAGTTCCCTTTCGGACGTGCCCGTTGGAAGGGGCGCTGGTCTGCGCTCGATTATTCGATCCCGGAAGTTCGCGAGAAGACGTTTCGTATTTTGCAGGACGTGGCGACGCGCTACGACGTGGATGGTCTCGAGCTCGATTTTTTTCGACATCCTGTCTTTTTTCGTCCGCAAATGACGGGTCAGCCGGTGACCCAGCAACAATGTGATTTGATGACAGACTTAGTGAGACGTGTCCGCGAGATGGCTGACGACGTTGGTCAACTGCGAGGGAGACCTGTGTTGATTTCGGTTCGCATACCGGATGCGGCCGGGTATGCCAAAGCCATTGGATTAGACGTCGAACGATGGCTCAGGGACGATTTGATCGATCTGTTAGTAGGTGGAGGTTACTTTCACTTGCAGAAGTGGGAACAGTTGGTTGCGTTGGGACACCGTTACGATGTGCCAGTTTATCCTTGCCTGAGCGCTTCACGACTCGGTTTCGCCTCGGCCAAGGCAGATCCTTTCAACAATCGTAAGGTATCTGGTCCACAGGTCTGGCGTGGAGAAGCTGCCCGGGCATGGAAGGCGGGGGCAGACGGGGTCTACGTCTTTAATTGTTTCAACCCCAACGAACGCATCTTTCACGAACTCGGCGATCCGAAAGTACTAGACAAGTTGGAGAAGGATTACGAAGTCAACGTCGGACACCTGGATCGCTGGCTTAAGGATGGAGAGCGGTTCGTCCAACATTGATTTCCGAGAGGATACACCGCCGGCCTTTACCGTATGATCTCAGGATTGTCACGTAAATTGTCAATGAGGCTCATCCGATCAGTTGGCTCGCTGCCGTGTGTTTTTCCGATTCCACCCTGTTTGGCTGGCGTGATTCTGGTGGTCGTTGTGGCGAACAACGCCGAATCGGCTAACGATCGCGAGCAGCCGCCGGCCCCTGTCGCTTCCAGCTTTGATTTCTTTGCTATGACTCAGCACAGCCAGGTGCCGCTGGATGAATCGTGGTACGACCGCTGTTTTGCCAACTGCAAGCGATACAATCTGCGCCGTGTCTACTGGCGTGTTGCACTCGGACGGGCCTACTATCGTAGCCGAATCATGGCCCGTGTCAGTGTCGAGCGAAATAAAGAACGTCGCATCGTGGAGTTCGCAAAAATCCTGGACGGCGACGGTCCGGAGCCGCTTGAATTGGCGATCAAATTCGCCCATCGACACGGTGTCGAACTGATTGCCTGGTTCCCGTTCAACGAAACTCACTATTACCGAACCAACGTTCGCTACCTGGTTGACCCTTGGTACAGCGAACGGCAACATCTCTTCTGGTGCGATCGTGACGGCCGCCGAGTCTGGATGGGTATGCCATGCATTGCTGAGCCGGAAGTGGTAGCCCGCACGGCATCGATTATCGAGGAATTGTGTGCCTATGGTGTCGACGGCATCTATCTGCCTGCACGGACTCACTGCTACCGACCGTACACTCCGGATGACGAGCCTTACGATGTTCAGGTGGATCAATTTGGGTTCAACGAACCGGTCCGTCGCCGATATCAGCAGCGATTCGGAGTCGACATACGTCACGAAGAATTCGACATTGACGCGTGGCAACGGATGAAGGGAGAGTTTTACACCGAGTTCTTGACCGCCTGCGCCGACGCCGCACACCGGCATGGTAAGTTGTTTCTACCAGGAACGTCTACAACGCGTTTAGGCTTCATTCCCAATCTGACAAACAGGCCCGAGGGGATGGCATTGCGGATATACAACGATTGGACGGCCTGGCATCAGCAGGCCAAAGTGGACGGAATTGTGGCCATCCAGGATAGGCTGCGGCTGCCGCGTGGTACACAGCAAGTGCTACCGCATAAAGTCTTCGAAAATGCCTGCGATGTATCCGAAGTCGTGCAGGACGTACCGGGCTGTCCAGTGTCGCTGTTCTATCCCGTACTGGCATTTCGCCCTGCGGAGGGAAAGAGCTGGTCCATGAAAGATCGTTTACTCATTCCTCCCGATATCCTGAAATATCGCCTAGGGATGAACCAGCAGCAAGGAGCCACCGAACTCATCTTGCATGAGGGTTACATGGCATTGTTTCTGGACACGCGTGGCGAGGATCCCGGCATTGGCCCTGGGCCGAACATGAACTACTGGGAAGCAGTAGGGCAGTTCAATTTGCAGTAGAATTGCGACGATGGCCGTTATCGAAATTCTAATTATGTTGGGTAGACAGGAAGATCAAGGGCAGGAGAATGGGTGATGGCAATTTTCTGTCCTCCATTTTCCTTTCTGACTGACTCATTGATGAATCGTTCCTAATGAGGTGATTTCACTCATGTCCCAATCAACGTTACCCTATCTTGCGATTTTTCAACGGTCTGTCGCCTTCTCATTCATGGTTTTGATTTGTCTGATCGTATTGGTCATTCAAGCAGCCAATGCCGCTGAACCACTGACGATCAAGCAGGCGAGAATATGCGTCACGGGTCATGATCACAACAGGCCGGATCCGTTTCCCGGTTTAGGGGACTTCATCGGCTGGCCCGGTGGGATCGAACGGATGCCCAACGGCGAATTACTGCTATGTCATTCTGCGGGTTATTGGCACGTTTCGTTTGCAGAACCCAGACTCATTGAGCCGGAACGCAAGAAAGAATATGCATCGCGGGGGTGGCCAGTCGATTTTAAGGCTCCCACGGGAGGACGTACCATGGCCTGTCGGTCGACCGACAATGGAAAAACATGGTCCAAACCGAAAACCGTTATTGACTACCGCTTGGACGATAATGCTCATGCCGTATTCACTTGCCGCGACGGCACGGTACTCTTGTTTTGTGCGGCTCAGGCATCATGGTATGGCTATCTGCAGACGCCGGACGAATTTGAGGACGACATCGATGGTTTGAATACGAAACAATTCGTCCTTCGCTCAAGCGACAGCGGTCGGACCTGGTCCGATCCGATCTGGTTGGAAAGTGCGGGTACCTACTACGAACGCGCCCACGGAGGACGCCCAGTGCAGCTTGCCGACGGCGGTATCCTCTGGGCCACGTACGCGTACGACATCGATGGATCTAACCTGTTTGGTGCCATCCGGCGCTCGGACGATTCGGGCAAGACTTGGAGAATCGTGTCGAAAATACACCGAGATGGTAAGGCTATCGATGAACCGACGATTGCTGAGTTGAACGACGGACGGTTGATCCTGATAACCCGCCCCGATGGTGCCGTGTTCTATTCCGAGGACCAAGGCGTCACATGGACCGAAACAGCAGCGAGAGTCTGCAGCGGCCGTGGGTTCAAGGCGCCACAGCTGATTGTCCTCGACGACGGTACTTTAGTGGCCGTCGCAACACAGGGGCATTTGAGAGTCTGGCTTAGCCGTGACGATGGGATGACGTGGAGTAAGGATATTTCACTCGATGCATCATCGTATGGTTACCCGGGTTCGTTTATTCTCGAAAGCGACGAATCGATCATCTTTCCCTATTGTATGAGCGGCCGAGCACCGAACCGGGTGTATCTTGTCCGAATGCGAGTGAACGCTGCGCGGACCGGGATTGAGTTACTGCATTTACATCAACCTGCAGAGGAGTGAACCATGACACGCGTGATGATTGCATGGCTCTCGTTGGCTACGATTTTGCTCTTTGACTGTGGTCCAATAGATGCTGGTGAGTCGGGCGTTCGTAGGCGCGAGCCGGTCAAACAGTATCGCTTTATCTATAACCGCGATGGCTGCGCCAGCTACGGAAAGTTCGATGGCGATGCGGAGAAATGGGTCGAGCATGAGTTCAGCCGGTTGGAGGGAAGTGCCGTGGACCTGGTTGCCTGGTGCTTTGACGGGGGAAACACGGCTGAATACGACAGTGATATCTTGAAGAATCCCGGTGACGCCGACCTGGAAGATGGGTATGATCTGCCCGACCGTGACTTGAACCAAACGTCCTTCCGCCGTGCTTACGATGCATTAAAAAAAATGATCAAAGAGGGAAATGATCCTCCTAACGTGATTATCAAAGCGGCGCGAGACAGAGGAATGGATATTTTCGTCAGCTATCGAATGAATGACACTCACGATTCGAAAGGCACATTCAAAAATCCCAAACTGCCGAACCCTGAATTCGCCGACTTCAAACGCGAACATCCAGAGTGGCTGATCGGCGACATGACCTACAAGACGAAATACGGCAACTATTTCATCCACCGTGGGTGGAGTGGACTGAACTTTGCCGTGCCGGAAGTACGAGAGCTAAAACTGGCGGTCATCAAAGAGTATTTTGATAAGTACGACTTTGACGGGATTGAATTGGATTTGACCACGCAAACACCGTACTTTCGACCAAGCTATGGGTATCGCAATCAATACTTAATGAGTGACTTTCTCCGATCCGTTCGCCGTGCGCTCGACCGGCGCGGCGAGGAGCGAGGACGGCCGATTATCGTGGCCGCCCATGTGTTTGAAAGTCCCATCGAGAACGAGTTGTATGGCTTCGATATCAAGAATTGGGTGCAGGAAGGACTGATCGACATGCTCACCATCGGGCGTGGGAACCAACAGATGGATCTGGAAGCATTTCATCAGATTGTCGACGGTAGCCACGTGCGAATCTACCCCTGTGTCTATCGTCCGGACGAAGGGTACGACGTGGCCCGTGGCTGGGCGTCAGTCTATTGGCAGCAAGGTGTGGACGGACTGTACTCATTCAATTGGGGATACACTGATCCTCCCGGCCAGGCAGAAACGATTCGGGACATTTCAGATCCGACGGTCCTCATGCACCGAGATAAGACGTTCCGTCTTGAGCCGGGGGTACACAACCCGGTTTATTGGAAACTGCACGCCCTGTTGTTCAATATGCTGCCGGTGGAGCTGCGCCCCACGCACAGCGAAACGCCGCTGGTCCTGCCTTTACAGATTGGCGACGATCTTGCCAAGCAGAAGGAGATGGTCCAGGACTTGCGCCTCCAGATTCAGCTACAAAATGCGTCCGGCCGTGATGAGGTACATGTGTTTGTCAACGGGAATGATCTTGGTCCGGGCGACTGGGACGGTGGCAGCCTGGCTTACCGTCCGGACCCGGCAGTCTTCGTGCCTGGCGAGAATCACGTCGCCATACGTCTGGTACAGCGCGACTCTCAAGCCTCCAGCAAAAAACCAATCGTGATCGAAACGCTGGATCTTGTAGTGGACTATCGAGATCCATAAAAAGACCCAACTATGGAAGCCTCGCGTGACGCATCAATCCCGCTAAAGCTGCAGTATATCCGGGCGTACGCCGAAGGCGACGACTTCACTGAAGCTAATTTTCAGCACGAGCAGGTTCCGTTCGATTTAGAACCAAAATGCGTGGCTTTGGTGCTCGTCGATGTTTGGAACCTCGGATTTGGCCAACGGCCGCTCATTCCCGAGGTTGGTTTTTTTGGTGAATACAATGGCGGAAAGAGCTTTCCCGCCCGTGCGAACGAGATCACGCTCGACAAGATCAAACCGGCGTTGGACGCCGCCCGAGATGCGGGGTTGACTGTCGTGCATTTACCAAGTGAGGCGATCGCACGACGATACTTGCAATGCCAGGCCACTTTGAATCCCGACGACCTGGAAGTTGCGTCTGACAACGCTGAAATCTTCGGACGAGCAGAGAGACGGAGGGAGTGGCCACCCGAAGATTTCGTTCGTGACTGGAATCAGCAGCGCCTTGACCGTACTCGAGACAACCATTGGCTGGCCGCCTACGCCCGTGTGAAGCAAGTCATGGACATAGCAGACGCGGTGAAACCCGACGATACCGATCTTGTCGTGGCGACCGGCGAACAAATGCACCGTTTGTTGAAGGACCGGGGAGTTTACGTGCTTGTTTACTGCGGCTTTGCCGCCAACTGGTGTTTAATGGATCGGCCCGGTGCGCTGCGGGACATGGCGGCCCGTGGCTACGGCTGTATCCTGCTCCGCGATGCTACCGCCGCCATCGAGCACAGCGAAACGGTCGACCGGCAGCTCAATGCCAAGGCGGTGGTCGATCAGGTGGAGCTGCGATTTGGATATTCGGCGTTGACCGATGACTTCATTCGCGCCTGCAAGTTACACCGTGGGCGCAGTTCGAAAAAATAACACGGCTACTTGCTTCCAAGGGAAATCGGATGATCGAAGCGATTGATGTACACGCACATTACGGTACCTGGTACCGCCCTGATGCTCCACCGCTGATCTGTGATTGGATGTCTGCAGATGGCGTTGCAGTGGCCAAGCGGGCAAAGGAGGTGAATGTCACGACCACGGTTGTCTCTCCTTTTTCTGGGCTGATGCCACGTGGTCAAGCCGATACGGTCGCCGGAAATATCGAGGGGGCGCGCGTCACTGCGGAGACCGAAGGCTTGTTGCAATGGGTGATTGCCAATCCGCTCCAACCGGACACATTTCGGCAGGTTGACGAGATGCTCGCCCAGCCACAATGCGTGGGCATCAAAATCCACCCCGAAGAACATGTCTATCCCATTCGCCAACACGGTGCCGCCTTGTTCGAATTGGCGGCAAAGCACAACGCGATCGTGCTGACCCACAGCGGAGACCCTCATAGCTGGCCGCAGGACTTTGTCGAGTTTGCCAACGCTCACGCCAACGTGCAGTTGATCCTGGCTCACCTCGGCAACGGCGGCGCGGCCGGCGGGGAACCGACGTTGCAGGTACGGGCCATTCAGGACTGTCGCCACGGCAACGTCTACGTGGATACGTCGAGCGCCCGGTCCATCGTACCTGGGTTAGTAGAGTGGGCTGTCCAGGAAATCGGTGCCGATCGCATCCTGTTTGGGTCGGATACCCCTATTTATTCCGTCGCCATGCAGCGGGCGCGAATCGATAGCGCCGTAATCTCCGAGGAAGCGAAGCGAATGATCCTCCGCGAAAATGCGCAAAAGTTGCTCGGTGTGACTTGAACTATTTGATCGCAAAAGTTGAGGTTCTTCACCGACTACAGTATCCTGCCAGTAGGAGAATGAGGAGAACCAAAGTGGAGCTTCTTACTAAATCACATCTGTTTTTTTTCGTTCTGTGCGCGACCTGCCGTCCGACGCCGAGTCTGGCCGACCAGGGTTGGACCACGACCTGGACGTATGCCGGCGGTGAGGGAACGACCGACGATTTCATAGCTCAAAGCGGAATCACTCACGACGGTGACATGGCCTTGGAGATGGCGTCTTCGGGAGCCAACGAGATTGGTTTTCCAAGTGTATCCTCCGGAATTCTAACGAAGAGATAATGCCGTGCTATTATCTGAAGTCGAATTTGTGGTCCCGGAACCTGCGGGCATCGGCTGGCTAGCGCCGACATTTCTTAGTCTCGTCTGGCCACGCCGAAGGATCGGGGCCAGAACAGTGTCACATTTCTGTCCCGGTTTTGGTCGATGAACACGGGACAGGAGACCCGTCCTCTTAGGTCTTGAAACAAAGCTTGACGGTAGACCGAAGCGCACATCTGTATGGCTTCTGAACCGTCAAAACATTTCCCGGCTTAGCTCGTAACCTTTAAGCGTGCTCAGCCAGACCCGGCCACGGCTGTTTTCGTCTTCTCGGGTGCCGGGATTAATGATCAGCACGCCACTGTTGTAAGGATCATTGTGCAGCGTCAGAGAATTGCTCTGAAATCCTTCCACTTCCTTTTCGGTGTAAGCGGGGGTAATCAGCTGTAAGGCGTTGGTTTGTGCTCCGTGTTCCATGCGGATCCCCTGCCCGTCCGCGCCGATCTGCAATGACGTCGAGGTTCCCGAATGGCTGAAATAGGCTTTCACTTGACCTTTCTGATCCACCACTGCGAAACGCTGGGCACGGACCTCTTCCAGAGAATCCTGCCGGCCAGCCGCGCCACCGACCACGATGAGCCCAATGATCGCAAACGCTGCGATGAAACCGAGGCGATACAGACGCAGTTCCCGTTTCAGTCGATGAACTTGCAGCTCCATTCCATCGAGACGCTGGCCAATCGGTTCACGGGTATCTCGAAAGCAGGATGTATCGCGATGCAACGCGGCATTGTCAGAGTGTTCAACGGTCATCATTAATGTCCTTAAGGCTAATACAAGGAAATAGTGTTTCTTGAAACGAGTTAGACGAAATCGTCGCGCCAGAGGGGATTGGTCCATGCCCAGCGCCCCTGATCGTCGCAGCACGAGAACCGCACGTAAGGTGAATCGTTGGGCCAATGCTCCCTCACGTTCAGTGTCATCTCTATCAGCTCACCGTGGCCATGACTGTGTAGTGCGGGGCCGTACGGTCCCACGCCGTTGCAGACGATCATCTTTACCGGGGAGCAGCGTAACGTGAGCGTTTCACCAGATAGTGTCCATGGTTCGATAGTCGGCCCGCAGGACGAGTAAAACTGGCCTGTCCGGATTGCGTCCTGGATTGCGACAGGTGTTTTCTCTTCGACGCAGACCACGATCCACGCGAGTGCAAAATCGGGCCAATCGTTCAAGTGGCAATCATCCACCGCCAGCCCGTACAGACGCATTCCCGACTCCAGCAATACGTCAAAGTGCGAGATTGCGTTACCCTTGCCAACCGCGCCCTGGCAAGTCGCGTTGTAAATCTCGATCCCGGCCAGGCCTGTCAGATTCACCATGTCGGCGGCGATGCGTCCGTCCCAGTAAGTGCAGCTCAGGATGGGCAGACCTCCGTCTTCGTTAATCGCGTCGATCGTGGTTTGCTGACCGATCCCTGGTCTCCAGTGGTCTATTTCCAGTGTGTTGAGTCCCAGCAGCATTGCCTCTCGCGATTGGCCAAATCGAACCGTCTCATTGCGATTCTCCACCCCTGGCAATACACGAAAATCTTCTGAATCTAAAGTGTCAAAATCCGGAAACCGCCCGTAGGTCAGTTTGTCGCAGTGCTCTGTCAAATAGAGAAAGTCGTACCCGGCATCGTGATAGCGCGCGAACGTTTCCTCAGGAGGATAAGTGCCGTCGGAATAAGTCGAGTGGCAATGGCAGTTGCCCCGCAGACGAAGGTTGCCTCCGCCCAGCAGACAGCGAAATTCGTTGTCGTTGTGTTTGCTCATGCCACTAGTACCTAATGACACTCAGTTTTGTTGGTAGGACTGGCACTCTTACCCGTCTCGTTCAAGGTCGGGCAGGAGTGCTCAACCTACAATTTCACATGTCATGAAATACTAGGTCCGTTTATCTTTTTACTCGTGAAAATCAAAGATAGAACGACCTGTGACGTAACCTTCCTGGGCAGTAAAGTCGGTGCTGGCGATCAGTTCGTCGTCATGGTAGATGCGAAACGCATCAATCCAATTGGTTCCCCAGGTGCTGACACGGATCGTGTCCACTTCTTGGGCCGATGTCTTCCACCATTTCATTTGTGAACGTCCCACGTTGAAGTGGGGGTCAAACTTTTGACCGTCAACCCAGAACTCCCACGTATGATTGTCGCAGTCCAACACCGACGCCACCGTATACCACTTGTTGGACTGAATCAGGATGTCGGTGTATTCCAACCCTTTGCGTTTGCCTCCCCCACCATCCACCACATAAAAGCGTGGTACCGTATTTCCGCCGATGGCGGGCCAGGCCCAGGGAAAATGCCAACGCATGGTCCAACTGCCTGACTTTCGGCTGTCCCACAAATACGTCTTCATGACAGAGGCCGTGGGATTGTTGACTTCAATGCTCACATCTTTGGGGCGCACGCGAAATTCGGCTTTCAAGATTCCCGAGCTGACACCTGGAAATCGGCGTTCGATGATAATGAGTCCCGTCGCGTCAATGGCCATTTGACCAGTTGATTTCACCTGGACCTGTAATTTGGCATTGTCTGGGTTTTGCCCATCCAACGTTTGCCATGGACTCAGCCAACCAAAGTCACGTGGCGCTGCCACGGGTCCGGTGACCGCAGGAGGTTGAAGCTCTTCTAAAGGAATCGTTGCAGTCACGGCGTGGCCAGCTCGACCTAACAGAAACAACCGCTTGATTTCCTCGGGCGCCAGAGCGCGATCCCAAATGGCGATTTCGTCGGCGCTCACACGGCCCGCGCTACCGTCCCCCTTGGTCTCGTAAAAAGCGAGAAACATCGAGTCCTTTTCGGCCAAGCCATCAGTTAGCGCCAGGCGATCAAATTCGTCCAGCTGATCGCTGGCGACAGGAACATCGCCATGTCCCGATGAATCACTGGAGGCATGCCAGACACGATGATTTCCGTTTGCGTCAACTTGCTGGACCACATGCTGCCAGAATCCTTGAGTCGCACCTATTTTCGCGGGAAGCGATGTCAGTCGTGCGCTCTCATTGCCGCGAATTTTGTAGCGAGTCGTAAAATAGAATTGCGAATGGTCATCCGGGTTATACCACCCCAATGCGCCGGCGCTGTGCCGGCAAGCGCTCTTTTCGCCAGATCCACCGAGGGCATCGATGCGATACCACGTGGATAGCGTAAACGCTTGGAGCTTGCTGAGATCTTCCAGGTCAGCCGAGCGTAGGTGCAAACCGGCGTGAAAATCGCTACCTTCGCGACTCTGTAATGACTTGCCCGCGATGCCGTCCGCGAAATTGGTTCGGACTTGTTTCGGATTCAGCGGCGACCCGCTTACCTCCTCGGCCGCACTCCCGTCCAGTGGCCAGTAAGCAACTAGTCCTTTGATCAAGCTTCCATCGTCGTCGGCATGGATAGCACTGTGAGGTACAATCAAGAGCATCAGGAACGTCAACAGCGCAATTCTTTCGGCATGTTTCATTTCAAAGTTCCGCTACAGGATTTTGTTTGGACGACCAGTGAGATATATTTAAGTGTGCAGTTTAGCGTTGTTGGGTGCTCCGAACGACCCCCTACATCGGTCTGTAACCACACGTTGAATTCCAGACGTTGGTGCTTATTTACTATTGACTGGTAACTTATTGGTTCGATCACGTTTCGCTCGTCAATTCGGCCATTCCGTTAGTCGGCCTTCATTACTTTCCAAGTCAAGGCTCAATAAGACGATGTCGCTCCGTCACATAGGGTAAACATATGTTACACAAAAATTTTTTTCCAGCTGTCATACTGGTAGCAATGTATGGCTGTGGTGGCACAGGTGAACCCACCGGAAAAGTCACCGGCCGGATAACACACGAGGGCACTCCACTGACGGAGGGTACCATCTCGTTCTCGTCTCAGGATGGCTTGTCCACCGTGGCATCGTCGGTGATCAGTGCAGACGGGGTGTACGATCTGCAATTTGGCGATACGTCGCGGATCCCAGTGGGCGAGTACACCGTCACCGTGCATCCTCCGGCGCCACCGCTTGACTTCTCCAACCCGGTGCCATCTCCTCAAAAGGAATATCCAAATTTTCCACTACCCTATCGTAGTCCGGCAACTTCACCTTTGCACGCTGTTATCGCCGAGGGAGAACAGGAAATGGACTTTGACTTAACGACAGCGAATTAATTCAAGCTCTGTTTCAAAACGTGAGCCGAACGCGCGAGGGTCGGGCGATTTGGCGATCACGGTCGTCAGAGTTCCAATGCTATCTACTTTGTCTACTTCACCTTCCCAGAGGGAGGTGAAGTGCGTTGTCAATTAGGCGTACTCCGCAAGCTACCGCCAAAGCGGCAAATGGCCGACACTCTTTAACGCTCAATCTCGATCTTCCGGAACCTGGGCGGGCAGACGTGGTATGTCCACACCGAGTAGGTCGCCGTTGGGCTCAAAACCGTCGCCAACGATATCGACAAAGATGGGATTGCTTACCGCCACCGGTCGATCCTGTTCATGGTCGGGTCCCATTACCGGTCCAAGCGAAGAATGTTCCCCGATCGCCACTACAATGACATGCGTGTCCTCTTCGAAGTTCAGCGAGATCTGCTGTTCGAAGCGTATGACGTTGGTGCTGAACATCTTCGGGCGCACCCTTCTACGAAAGTTGTATTTTTCGACAGGACGCCCGTTCAGGAATAGCTGCACGCGATCCACGTCAAACCAATTGGGACACTGCACTCGGACTGCTAACGTCGCACTGCGTTTGATCGCCTGAATTTCATCGCCCGCAGTGACGGTTTGGCCATCAGCAGTAAGCTTGACTTCCAGGAACGGGCCGTTGGTCATGATCACGTTCCCGCGCTCGGCAGCGTGGACGATGTCCATTGTTCTAATCAAGGCAGGGTCGTCCGTTGGAGATTGGACATAGTTTCGTAGCCATCCGGATCCATGGAAATTGTAATGTGCGTCCGTATTCACGACGCCAGGTACGCGGTAGCCCAGATTAATCAGTTGCAACCAGTGAAAGATCCGATTGGCGTTAATGGGTTCAGCGGGATTGAAAATCTCGCCGGGTGGGTGAACCTCGATCACATCCATGTATCCCAACATCGGTTCAAATCCACGATCCGCTTCTCCGTCGAGGTCTCGATCGCCCAGGATCTGCGCGATGTTTGGATGGTTGCCCTGAACCAGTTTGTCACTGTCAGCGTCCCACAGGGCGAGCCGTTCAATTTGCACGACCGGATCTTCGTGCGCCGCCGGACCACCACCATCCTGCGTCCGCGGTTTGCGGATCAACGGAAACGCGTTCTGGTGATTGACTCGGCCAGGACTGCCAGTAAGTTCGATCCCGACGCAGGTCGCCAGCAAGTGTTCTGCGCCAAGTCGTTGCAGGTGCGGCGTGTAGCTGGAAAGCCGATTGTGCTCGGTGCAAGGTGCGAACTCCAGATGCTCGGCCAACAAGTTCAAGACGCGTCCGAATTGGCTGGCGGTGTTGTCCCCGGACGGACTGCTATGGCCATGAAAGTCCGTGCTGACCCACCCTGAAGTGTCGACGGTGCGCTCCATCGTGGCTTCCAGCAAAACCGTTTGACCGCGGACTACCTCGATACGGTCATAGACCGCGTCGTACTCGGGGCCGTGGCTGACGATGATTTCATAGGTGCCGGGGGCTATCTCTTGGCGGAAGCTGCCGTTAGCCGTGTAGTAAAGGTTTTTGACGGCGTGATCTCCGCTGTCGGGGCCGAAATCGGGATCGGAGGTCTCTTCCGCACCACGAAATTGGACTTTACAGGCGATGGGTCGACCACCGGTATCGGTGATTCGACCTGCGACATATCCAGCGTTAGGCAGCTCGACAGTAATTGTCTGTTCAACCGGCGAGTCAATTTCCAGTGTTTGGCTGCCGCGAGCTGGCGATTCGACCGATATGGCGTACGTCCCTGGTGGGATCGCAAATTTAAGGTGGCCATTCTTATCGGTCCTGCCCGAGGCGTAGGACTGGTCTTCCAGTGTTAGCTTGACCTCAGCCGCTGGGACGGGTCCGTCCGAGTCTTGGACATTCAGAGACACCGGATGATTTGTGACTCCGGTCAGCTGATTGGCATTCGCACGCACGTCAATCAGGTTCTTGCCTGGAAAGATCCGTCGCGCCAGAGCAATCGATTCTCCGGGCTCGAGCATCACTGCGGATTTTCCATTGTCGGAGTACCTCACCATGGAACCGACCTTTCGTTCGGGAGGACCCTGCTCGACGGTACGTTGCTCGGCAACGATTCCGTACGCCTGACCAAACCAGCGGTCGTACCACCAGGCAAGATTGGTGGCCGACTCGCGACCATACTCAAACGTTCGGTCGGCACAAACGCGGTCGATCAGTTCCACTTCGAGTGGCTTATCCAGGTCGTTGCGATAGCTTGAAGTGACGAGCAAGAACGGCTCGTTGTCTTTGAGGCGATACGTGACGACGAGTGAGGGCGAACCTACAGCTGAAACGGGTTGACACACCAGCTCCACAGCTTCACCGCTCAAGGTCAAGTTTGTTGCCGTCTGCGTGACAGACGTTCTGGAACTCGTGCCGATGTCCGCTCGTGCCTCAGCGAACCGCAGCGCATACTTTCCACCGCCAGGATAGTATGCCGTTAACTGGTCGCTCTGTTCACCGTTGACAGTCAAGTCGATCAACCCGCCGCCCACTTCGCGCACGCGATAGTTTGCGTTTCGACCAGCAACGGGGTGGGCAACAACCGCGGTGACGCGGTCGTTGCGCAGCACTAGATCACCACAGATGCAATCGACTTCCTTGCCTCGAGGTGCGTACTGGTCCCAGTTCTGTGCGGTCAGCGCGACCAGTTCTGCACCCGAGACATGTAAAGAGCCAGAGAACAGAGTGAGGAGACAGACAAAGAGACGTTTGGAATCGTTTGCCATCGATTTACTACATGTTTCTAAATGACGGATCGAGCGGTGACGAATGTATCGCGGAACCAAGAATGATTCATTGTATTGCTTGCGTCCCCCGCCCGCTGGAAGCCGATGCTTGTTTTCGGCGCGATTCTCTGGATACTATGAGTTTTCTCTGTGTTTTTCTCGACCATTCCGACATGTCCGTAGCTCTCGCTAACTTACAAAGTCGCTGAGGTCCAACATGAATTTGACCATTGTAGTAGATCGAAGTGGCGCCAATACCACCATGGTGGTTGTTCTTTTGCTGTGTATGATCGCTGTCTGTTCCGAGGCAGCCGAGGAAGCGCAGTTCCCAGGTGGGCGAGATGAGGCCTCACAACAGGACGTCTCGAGGGCCACGCTCAAGCAGCTGCGCAAGCAGGTTGCACACCGCCCACGCCGCATCATCATGAACAACGATGGTAACGATACGCGCTGGCCGGTTGAGGGCGAACCGCGGAACAGGGAAACCTTTCTGGCTAAAAGGACCTCGCCGTTGCTCGGCTCGCACGTCGATGCGATTTTCTACGGTACGGGTTGTTCCTTCAATCTTTATCGCCATCACAGCCAAGAAACAGAGCCACTCAAAAACGCTGGTGATGAGGAAGATTGGGGTTGGCAGTTGGGACTCGATGGCCCGGACGTTTTGGAAACCATGGTCGACTTCGGCCATCAGCATGGCATCGAAGTCTTTTGGTCCATGCGCATGAATGACACGCACGACACGAAGCCGAAGAACGCATGGTGTTTCAGCCAATGGAAAAAAGACCGACCGCAACTGTTGATGGGCCAGCCTGGTCAGGAGTTTCCCTATGGGCGTGCTCGTTGGAAGGGACGCTGGTCTGCGTTGGACTACGGACAACCGGAAGTGCGCGACAAGACGTTTCGCATTTTGCAGGACGTCGCCATTCGCTATGACGTGGACGGATTGGAGCTGGACTTTTTTCGGCATCCGGTGTTTTTTCGGCCGCAGATGACTGGTGATTTGGTGACGCAAGCGCACTGCGACATGATGACCGATCTCGTGCGGCGCGTGCGGCAGATGGTCGACGAGGTCGCGCTCGGGCGCGAGCGTCCCATGTTGATTGCCGTACGTGTTCCGGATTCGTTGGGGTATGCCAAAGGGATCGGGTTGGACATCGAATGTTGGCTGCAGGAAGAATTGATTGATCTGCTCGTGGTGGGCGGTTATTTCCATTTGCAACCCTGGGAGCAGACCATTGCTGTGGGGCACCGCTTTGACGTCCCTGTTTATCCGTGTCTCAGCGCCTCGCGGCTGTCGCCGGATCGCTTCAACAATCTGAATGTGACACGGCTTCACGGCTGGCGAGGCGAAGCGGCGCGCGCATGGGACGCGGGAGCCAACGGCATCTATGTGTTCAACTGCTTCAGCCCGAACGATCCCATCTTTCGAGAACTGGGCGATCCGGAATTGCTCCAGAGTTTGGACAAAGATTATCAGCTGAACATTGGACGGCTCGATCATTGGCTCAAAGATGGCAGCCAATTCGTCAAGCATCCGTTGCCGTAAACGATTGTCTCAGTGCGATTCGGTCGACGATTTATTAGCTTGGGCCCTTGGCCCGAGCTAAACGGGACCAGCCAGGGACGCACCTTTCTTAAGAAAATGGTAAAAAAATCTTTCATGACGTTGCCCGACGGGATGTGTCTCGATATGGGTCCGATAGGGCACATTTCGATGTGATTCGCTCCAGTCATAAGTTATTTTTAATTACTATTGAGCCCCAAGATTGCCTTTTTTGTTGCGATCTCGGTTGGCAATTGGTAAAGTTAAAGGGTTGTAAGCAGGTATAGAAACGGGAATCTAGCAAAGATATCAGTGAGATCGACCAATGAAGGAAGTACTAGGTGAAATCGTGTGAAAAAGCCAATGGTGGTCTGTCTAGGTACAGGGTGCCGTTGGCTTTTTTATTTTGCCCTGCAATCAACATTACAATTTTGTGACCGACTCTGACTTTGTTTCAAGGATTCACTTATGTTAAGTCAGCTAGCGCAGCAAGGTTTTATGCGACATTTTCTTTGGGGTATGGTGGCGTCTGTCATTCTTGTGACAACCCAAGTTGTGTCAGTCCATGGTCAGCTTGCAAACGGTTTACAGTCTTACTGGCCCTTGGACGGAACTGGGGATGACCAGATCGGATCCGTCAATTTGAGCGCTTCGGGCAATGCTGGTTTTGACAATGCGAATCCGCTCGCCGGTTCGGCGGCGGCCCAGACGACGGAGACCGCCGGTAATTTTAGGGCGGGCTGGGTGTCTGCCATGGGACACGGAAGTACGTTCAACGTCACCAACGAATACACGATTTCGTCCTGGTACCGCCTTGATACTCAGGGAAGCGGTGGAGAAAAGAGTTCCTTTCGTCAGCTTCACTTTGAACCCGTCAACGCTTCCACTGCGGGTCTCGAACAGTCGTGGGGTTGGTTCAGCCCTGATACTGCGACAACTTATAATGCTCGAGTTGTCACCAACGCGGGAGCGACGACTCAAAACAACATGAGTTTTGGAACGCCCGCGGGAGTCTGGAACCACGTGGTGCAACGTCTGGATGCAGCTGGGAACCTGACGTTCTGGCATGAAGCGGCAACCGCTACAGACCACAGTGGCGCTGATAATGCCACTGCCATTGACGGCTACACGGAGATGGATACCACTAACATGGTCAACGGACAGATTCTCACTGCGTATTACGAAACCAAGGGTGGCTCGGGGCAAGTCAGCTCCGACGAAGTCGCCATTTGGAACCGAGCACTGTCCAATACTGAAATCGAACAACTATTCGACAACGGCAAGGCGGGAATCGCTCTACCAGAACCAGGTTCCTTACTGTTGTTGACGTTCGGAGCGGTACTGTGTCTACTGCGTAAACGACGTTAATTAGACCAGTTTCCGAGATTCGAGATAGTTGTGGGCCACGTGACGGACTCGGCGCTGTCGCTCGGGCGACGTAAGCCGTCCGCACGTGGGCTGGTGACGATTCGGGCCGTTGAATAAACGGGCCGAGTTGTTCGCTCGCTCTGGGTAACGTTACGATAGGTTTCCAGCCTGCCACGGGACAGGTGAGGCATGGCGAATCAGCACTCGTTGTCGCTGCGGCAATCGGCCAAAGGGTTTACTTTGGTCGAACTGCTCGTGGTGATCGCCATTATCGCTATTCTGGTTGCCCTGCTGCTGCCGGCCGTCCAAGCTGCGCGGGAGGCGGCGCGGCGGATTCAATGTACCAATAACTTGAAACAATTCGGGATCGCTTTACACAACTATCACACTTCGTTTGGAGCCTTTCCCGCTGGTGAAATGGGAGATGGCAACCATTGTCATGCGTCGTCGTACTACAAGAGCTGGGCCTACTCATTGCTTTCCTACTACGAGCAGGCACAGGTAGATGACCTGATCGATCAGCGAGTTACCGGCTCTTGCTTTTGCCAAACAAGTCAAGGCAACACGAATCTGCAGTACTTCGATCGGGTTGCTCCGTCGCTCTTCCAATGTCCTAGCTCGGGGCCTTCGGCAGAGGCACCGTTGTACAGTGTCCATTGCCATGAAGCCGAGATTACGACGATCTGCTACTCCGCCATTCAAGGTTCGGCGTCCGCCGACTTTGTGGGACCTATTCTGCAGACGCCATTGGGCATTGTGTCCGGAAACGGAATGCTGTCATTCAATATCCACAAGCGAGTCAGCCACTGCACCGATGGAACTTCTTACACGATGATCGTGGGGGAGATGTCGGGAGTCGTCGATACTGCCCAAGGCACGTTGGACTTTCGCCGAGGGGCTGCGGGAGGCGCCTGGTGTGGGACGTTGACCGGGGACACCGTCGAGGAACCAACATCGCTTGCCAGTCATGCAACGGGTGCGTGGAATTACAACAGCATCGCCGTCCGCTACCCGATCAATTACTCCGGATTTACGCTGAACTACCTGGACGGATTCGGCTATGCCGCACATAGCCAGCCCCCTGATCCGCTGTTTGCTAACCTCACCAATGCTAACATTCCACTAATGTCCAATCACCCCGGAGGCGCGAATGCCCTCATGACGGACGGGAGTGTGCATTTTCTACAGGAATCACTGGACTTGGATACGCTACACCAATTGGCCAACCGCCACGACGGTGTGCCCGTCGAGTCGTTTTAGGCTATTTCGTAGCTGCAAGCCTTCTGCTTTCCGCCTTTCACAATCCATCCAATGTAGACAACTAAGGCTAGGATGTGATTCTACAAGCTATCCGCCATCTTGCACCCAGCAATGGCCAGCTTTGTACAGCTTGACCACCTGCTACTCTTGCAGGAAAATTACGTACTGGCAAAAGGGAAACGGTTGCTATCGAGCAATGTTCTTGTGCGTCTGAGGCACTGTTTTGGGTAGGTACCGGCGATGAGCGAAGAAAATATCAGCGATAGCAGCTTGTCGTTCTTACGGTCGAAGGAAGACCTTGAATTGGAGCTGGAGAAGGCCCTTGCCGAGGCTAAGGCCGTTGAGATGCAGCTCCGTGTGCTGGAACTGGACCGGATACTTGCGCTTCGACGGCGTGCGCGTGAGCATCGTCGACTTATGGATGAGAAAGAGCAGTTGGTAACGACTGTGGAAGTTGGAGTCGAAACTGCCTCCCGGGCAGGCGCTCGGGAGTCTGTGGGAGGGGCGTTGTTACAACCTACGACGACCTCACTCGAGGATTTGGCCGAGTGGAGAAAGGTTCCCTCCAAACCGCGTCACGGGAAGCCCGTTCAAGGCAAACAAAGCCAAGCTGATTCGCGTTCTGGTAAACGGATGAAGGCTGAAGCGGGACGTAAACAAAGTGACAAGATGGAACCTGGCCAGACAGCTTTGCCCCAGAGTCCAAAAACTGAAAAGGTGCGTCCTGCAGTACCCGCTAAACGTCCTGCCACGGCGAAGCCGGACCAGGAAAAGCGACAGACAGGCCGTACCGACGCCTTATCTGCTTCACCCCAGGAAAAACCTTCTACTGGATACTCCTCAACATCTACTGGAGGTGTTCAACGAGAGTCGGCTAAGACTGTCGATGTGCGACGTTGGGTGAAGAACCTTCCCAGCTGGTCGGTGAGCATGTTGGTTCACGTCATTCTTTTGTTGGCGATGGCGATTTTGATGATGCCGTTGCAGTGGAAGCCAGAGCCCATTGTGATTACCGGAGAGTTTCAGTCGACCGACAGCACTACTTTGGAGGAAGTGGAATTTGAGTCGGAGCCACTCGAGGAGTTGCCGGAAGTTGAGACTGACACCCTACCTTTCGCCGATATGGGCCTGGGTAGTTTGGGCGATTTGGCGTCGGTGAGTGACTTGGCTGAAACGGGTGGCGTTGGACCGCCGACGGCAGACTCGACAGCGGTCGACATAGGGACTTTACTTGGCGAGGACGGCGAAGGACTTGCAGCGGCCGGTGAGGAATCTGGTGCAGCTCAGTTTTTTGGCGCTGCTGCGGGTGGGAACCGCTTCGCATTCGTGGTGGACCGTTCTGCCAGTATGCGTGATCGGGGGGGTTACAAATGGCGCGCTGCGCTTAGCGAGCTGATGGCATCCGTTAGCCGGTTCGATGCCGGACAATCGTTTTTTGTCATCTTCTTTGCCGGTGATCCGTACCCCATGTTCGGTCAGGACCAGGCCCAGCGCCGGCCGGTTAGTGCGACGAAGCAAAATATCGCCAAGCTTGAGGCCTGGTTGGAGTCGGCGCAACCCCATGAGAAATCGGTGCGAACTAAGCTGGAAAAGGCATTGGAGCTCGTATTGGCAATGAAGCCCGACGCAACATTTATTCTTAGTGACGGTAAGCTAACTTCTAAAAAGCCAGAGGCTTACTTGCGTAAAGCCAATGTGGTGATATTCGATCCGTTAATTGGCGAAACTAGGCCGTCGGTGATTCACACCATTAGCTTTGGGGACAAGCAGCAACCTGTGGGGGGGATGCTGCAGCGGATTGCTGAGTCGAATGGGGGTACCTACACACACCACGCACTTCCTCAGCCTCCCAAAGCTGCCCTTTGAAACGCTTCATGGCCTTGGTCGCCCGTTGACAGCAGGGTGCTGAACGGTTACGCTGATGCGTTTCGACTTATTCCGTAAGTTGAACTGTCGGAACCGTTTGTCGCCATTTGGGAGGATCTTTTGAGACCCTGAATGCGTAGAATGGTCTGCCAGAGCGCTGTAGGTGCGCGTTGGACTTGCGGAGCCGTTGTGTCCAGTCCATGCCTTACCGCGTTCGTTCCTTTCGGGACCATGGTTTTGGCAGCTGGCGCACAATGAGCCGGCGTGTTTGTGGTGTTGCCTTCTGTGTTTGAAGTAGGGGCCTATGTTTGTTGGTGAGGGTGTGACGAGTTGCCTGGATGCAGCGTGGCCTGCATTCAATGCCTCGTAACTACTAATTCGGACAATTCGGACAATTCGGACAACTTGGTTATTACGCCGCTTTAACAGGAAGTGGTGGCGAAGGGACGGTACCCAGCATGAATCCAACGGAAGTATTACGTATTGTTGACGCAATTCATCGCGACAAGAATATTGACAAAGAAGTCGTGTTTCAGGCCATCGAGTCAGCTTTGGTGTCGGCGGCTCGGAAGCACTATGGCGATGAAGTGGAAGTGGATTTCAATATCGATCGCGAAGACGGGACGATTCGCGGGATATGTGATGGAGAAGTGCTTGATCATGAAGAGGTTGTCGGGCGCATCGGTGCGCAGACTGCCAAACAGGTAATCATTCAGAAAATAAGAGAGGCGGAACGCGACGCTTTATTTGGTGAATACGAGGAACTGATCGAACAGATGGTTGGTGGCGTCATTCAGAGAAACGAAGGTGGAGCTGCTACGGTGGCGTTGGGAAATGTCGAAGCCATCCTGCCTCGTAGTGAACAGATACCGGGAGAAAGCCACCACGCCAACGAACGAGTGCGTGCGACAATCTTTGATGTTCGCAAGCAAGGGAGTCGAGTGAAAGTGTTGCTCAGTCGAATAAGGCCTCATCTGGTTCAAAGGCTTTTCGAGCAAGAGATTCCGGAGATTGCTGAAGGGGTGATTCGTGTGGAGGCAATTTCACGTGAAGCCGGTTATCGTAGCAAAGTTGCGGTGAGCACATCAGATAACCGAGTCGACTGTGTCGGAGCATGCGTTGGAGTTCGTGGAAACCGAATCAAGAATATTGTTGAGGAACTGTCCGGCGAACGAATTGATATTGTTCGTTTTAGCGATGATAAGCAGGAGCTGATTCCCAATGCCTTGCAGCCGGCAGAGGTTGAGGAGGTTATCCTGTGTAAGATGCTAGGGCGGGCCATTGTGTTGGTCCGGGAAGATCAGCTTTCCTTGGCCATTGGTCGACGAGGCCAAAACGTTCGTTTGGCCAGTAAGTTATGCGGGTGGGATATTGAAATCATGACCCGCGAAGAGTTGGAAGAACAGATAGAGCGTGCGGTTTCTGGGTTTAGCGAATTGGAAGGAGTCTCGGACGAATTGGCGGAAGTGTTGGTTGGAGAGGGATTCCTTTCGTATGACGATTTGTCGATTATCGAACCAGACGATTTGATGCAGATGGGAGGGTTGACGGAGGAAACCGTCGATGTGATTGTCGCTCAAGCTGAGGAGCGTGCCGAGGAAGCGGAACGTGCTGCGGCCGAACAGCGGCGATTGCAAAAAGAGAAAGAACGGCTGGAACAGAAAACGGCTGCGGAAGCAGGGCAGACTGCGGAGGCTGCCGAAGGCGGTACAGAAGCTGATGGAGATGGTACAGAAGCTGATGGAGATGGTACAGAAGCTGATGGAGATGGTACAGGAGCTGATGGAGATGGCGAAGTGTCTGAAGCTGATGCTGGGTCTCAATCCTCCGTTGAGGCTGATGCGGGTGAAAACGACATGGTGGCTAATTCCGAAGCGGCTGACGAAATCGCCGTTCAGCAAGATGTCATTGACGAAGAGGAGCCTAGTTCCAAGGAACCGGCCGCTGTTGACGAGATGGCGGGTGAGGTTGTTGAAGAGGCGGCGGATGGGTCGGCAGATACCACCACCGACTCGGGTGAAAAAGCATGACTCCTCACGCAGATCGTTTGGCGTTACTTCCTGTGTACCCGGAATATTCCCGTCAACCGATCCAAAAAACAACTGTGAATTTAGAGTGATTGTTGATTGGTAACCGACTACGGGTTACCTATAATTGTAAGGCTTGTTTGCTTTAGTTTTTCGATGTAACGCCTGCCGCTTGTAGAGGAGAATCGGCATGTAGCACCACGCGAAAAAGCGCCGCTACGTCCTTCTCTTGATCAATGAACGTTGGTGGCAGCTGGAAAGGACGAACTCTCGTGCCCCGGATTTACGCCCTGGCCAAAGAGCTGGGTCTCGACAGTAAAGATCTGGTTGAAGTCTGCACCAAAGCCGGTGTCACTGGTAAAGGGTCCGCACTTGCCAGCTTGTCGACCGAGGAAGTCGACAAAATTAAGGTCTATCTGAAGGGTGGTCGCGCCGCGGCCAAGCCAGCAGCTCCCCAACCGGCTGAACCGGATCCAGTGAGTAAACCCGTTAGTTCAGGATATACCCGAGACGACTATATTGCTCCGACGGGAACCACTGGTAAACCGAAGACGATCGTTGCCAATCAAGCGGGTTCTCCCGAGACTGAACCGGAAAGCAATCCGGAGCCGAGCAAGACGCCGGCCAAGCAAAAAGAACCCGTTGTCAAATTGGCGGCTATGCCAACCACGAGCGTTCCTAAGCCGTCTAGTCAGTCTTCGGAACCAGCCCCACAAAAGCCAGAGCTTCGCTTGCCCCCGGATGCCATTCGAGGTGCAAAGGAAGGTGCGAAAGCACCCTTGGAACAGTTTACGAAACCGGAGAAGCGTCGTCGGCCAGGCGAGCCGGGCCCGTCTGGCCCGGAACAACCGACTGGAACGGATAAAGACGCTCCATTGTCGAAAGCGGCCGGACGCAAACGACGTGGGAAATCCCAGGAAATTAATGAGGAAGAAAAAGGGAAAGGTGGAACCGGTCTGGCAGGAATGGCCGGAACTCGTCAGGCCAGGCAACAGAGCCGTAGGTCGAAACGTCCGGTGGTCGGTCAGGGTGCCGATGACGAGCTGACTCCACGATTGCGCCGTGGGTCTCGCCCGACTCGTAAAGGGACCAATACTGCGGCGCCCCGAAAAGGTAACGTTGTCGTGACACTTCCTTGTTCTGTACGTTCCTTTTCAGAAGCGACTGGCGTGAGCACTCGGGAGATCCAGCAAACCTTAATGGGGTTGGGTACGATGGCCACCATCAACGTGCAGTTAGAGATGGATTTGGCTGAGTTACTCGCCGAGGAACTGGAATTAGATGTCGAGTTTAAGCTGGAGGCGACGTTAGAAGAATCGCTACTGGCTGAATTCCAGCAGATTGAGGACGATCCAGATTCGCTGGGACCACGACCACCGATTGTGACCTTCTTGGGGCACGTCGATCACGGCAAAACCTCGTTGATAGACAAGATCATTGGGACCAGCGTCGTGGACCGAGAAGCCGGAGGTATCACGCAGCACATTCGTGCCTATATTATCGAAAAAGATGGCCGTCATATCTCCTTTGTGGATACGCCTGGCCATGAGGCCTTTACGGAAATGCGTGCTCGTGGGGCTAATGTGACCGACATCGCGGTGCTGGTGGTGGCGGCTGACGACGGTGTGATGCCACAGACCGAGGAAGCCATTAGCCACGCTCGGGCTGCCGAAGTTCCTATCGTTGTCGCGCTGAATAAAATGGACTTGCCGGGCGCCGATGAAAACCGTGCCTTGCAAGGTTTGGCTTCCCGCGAACTTCTCCCGGCGGAATGGGGTGGAGATATTGAAGTCGTCAAGACAAGCGCCATGACTGGTGACGGCATTGATGACTTGCTGGAAACTTTATTGCTGACAGCCGATTTGCATGAGTACCGCGCCGATCCATTGCGAAACGCACAAGGTGTGTGCCTGGAGGCAGAGCAAGAAACTGGCCGAGGCGTCGTGGCGAAGTTCGTGGTGCAGAACGGTACTTTGAACGTGGGTGACGTGGTGGTTTGCGGTGCCGCACACGGACGAATCAAAGCGATGTACAACACGCTGGCCGTCAATGAGAAGATTCGCAGCGCCGGTCCATCCGTGCCAGTCAATATCACCGGATTGGATGTCGCACCAGATGCGGGTGAATCGTTTTATGTGCTGGAAGACATTGCACGAGCCAGAGAAATCGCAACACAGCGAGGTGACCGGTCTCGTGAACAGTCGCTGGGTGGTCACACGGCTCATATGTCCTTTGAGGAGTTCCAGCAACGATTGGAAGAAGGCCGCTTAAGCGATTCTGATGAAATCGTCACGCTCAATTTGATCGTTCGGGCCGACGTTCAGGGTTCCATCGAAGCGATCCAAAAAGAATTGAGCAAGTTGGCACATCCGGAAATCAATATTCGTATTTTGCAGGCATCTGTGGGAGGCGTCACAGTCGGTGATGTTACGCTGGCTCATGCATCTCAGGCCGTGATCGTTGGTTTTAATGTGATCCCGGATGAGGCTGCCCGCTCATTGGCTGACCAGCGAGGTGTCGAAATCCGACGCTACGATATCATCTACAAGGTGACTGACGACATCAGGGCCATGCTGGAAGGCAGGTTGAAGCCAGAGGAGCGTGCTTCCGATTTAGGACGAGTCTTGGTCAAGCAGGTTTTCAGTATCAGCCGACTTGGCAAAGTCGCTGGGTGCCATGTCGTGCGTGGCAATGTTGAACGAGGCTGTCGTATCCGCGTGCATCGAGAGGGGCGAGGTATCGGTGATTATCCATTGGATTCACTGCGTCGTGAAAAGGATGATGTCAAAGAAGTGCGAGAGGGCATGGAATGTGGCATCAAACTCGATGGTTTTAACGATATCAAAGAGGGCGATATCCTCGAAGCTTACAAGATTGAGGAAGTGAAGCGTACCTTGTAAGTTTGTGATAGTGGACGCGACCCACGTTTGATTCGCTCATATTTCACTCCTTTACTCATTCACTCCTTTACTCATTCACCTCCACGGTCAACATGTCATCTCGACGGGTTTTGAAAGTTGCCGAGGCGATCCGAGAAGTCGTCAGCATGGCAATCCTAACCGAATTGCAGGACCCACGTATTGCGAATGTTACGGTAACTTACGTGGAAGCAGCTGCCGATCTAAGGCAGGCGAAAGTTTACGTATCTGTGCGGGGGGACGAAACACAACAACGGCTTTGCTTACACGGATTGCAGCATGCTGCAGGATACCTGCAGCAAAAAATTAGCCAACGTGTCGACACTAGGTACACTCCCAAAATACAGTTCGAATTGGACATGGGGGTCAAACGTTCTGTCGAAATGGGCCAGTTGCTGAATCAATTGGCCCAAGAGCGAGCCGAACGTGAATCGCAACAGACGGATTCAGCTGCGTCGTCTGACGTGCAGCCTTCCGATGTTGAGGATGTTAATCAGGATCCATAAGAGGAGATACATGGCACTTTCCAATCGAGCATCAATTTATAACAAAATCTACAAGGTTTTGAAGAAGCATTACAAACCAGTAGGTTCGTCCAGTGGACATCCCGTTCTCGAGCACATGCTGTATGCTTGCTGCCTGGAGGATTCGACATTCGAAAAAGCAGATGCGGCCTTTGAACTAGTACGTGATTCGTTTTTTGGTTGGAACGAAGTTCGCGTCACTACCGTGGCGGAACTTTCGGAAGTGATGAATGGTTTGTATGATCCTCCCGCGGCCGCGACACGACTCAGGCGCGTTCTGCAGAATGTTTTTGAATCGTGTTATTCATTCGAAATTGAAGCTCTTCGCAAGCAAAACATTGGACAAGCGGTGAAGCTGTTGGGAAAATACGGTGGTTCGCCGTTTGCGGTGGCGTACGTAACACAACATGCCTTGGGGGGGCATTCCATTCCCAAAGACAAAGGGGCTTTGCAAGCACTTTATATTGCCGGCGCTATCACGTCTGCCGAATCGGATGCCTGTCAGGCGCCTGGGTTGGAACGCACGATTCCCAAGAACAAGGGGGTCGAGTTTGCTTCTTTGTTGCACCAATTGGCTGCGGACCTTACCAAAACTCCGCATGCGCCTGCCATCCGAGCTATCTTTTTAGAGATGGCTTCGGATGCCAAAGACCGTTTGCCAAAACGACGTAAGAAGGTGAAACCTGCACCGAAAGCCGCCAAAAAGACCACCAAGAAGGCAGATCCGAAGAAGTCGTCAACTAAAAAGACCACCAAGAAAACGAAGGCGACTGCAAAAACCAAAGCTGTGGCCAAAAAGAAGAAAGTTGCTAAGTCGAAAGCAGTTGCCAAACCCAAAGCGGCAGCAAAGAAGAAGAAAAAAACGACCACCAAGAAAAAAACGACCACCAAGAAAAAAACGACCACCAAGAAAAAAACGAGTTCTTCGCGCAGTCTCACAAAACGAAAGCCGAAATGAAGCAAGTGATTGGCCAACGCTTTTTCTGGAACGCTCGTTGGTGGAAACCTGCTCGCACCGGGCTGTCTTGCTCAGGGGGCATCGTGTTGCCAGCCTCTCCGGAGGATCAAGAACGACGATGTGTGGTCAACACGCTTTTGATGTTGTTCTTTGCTTGCTGTCTGTGCCTAGTGCCGAGTGCTAATAGTCTGGGGGATGTGGCCCAGGAAGAGCCGCAGTTTTGGCTTGAGGATGCTCCGGCAATTCTAAAACCCCTTCGTCCGCGAAGCGAAAGCGACGAAGATCACAGCGCCGCTGCAGCCCGAGTGGCAGTGGGCAGGATCCAATTCCAACAAGAGCGACTTCGAGAATCGCTGCAAAGTTTCCAGCGGGCCTTCCGTCTCGATGCCAACTCAGTATCTGTTCTGTCCGATATTGTCCCACTTCAGCTGGCGCTCGATCGTTACGACGAAGCCGCGCGCTATGCTGTGATCGGTGTACAGCAACAAACCACGGACATTGAAATCATTCGGCGGCTGGCATTGTATCTCACGGAAAATCTCGATTTCGAAGGGGCATTGGTTCTCTATCAAAAATCCATTCAACTTGATTTGAATGCGGATAGCCATATGAATGCGGCGTCCCTTGTCGAAATGGGCAGACTCTATTATTTGACACAGCAGTTCGAAGATGCAGCAAAGGTATTTGATGTTGTCTTGCCGGCACTTCGTCTGCCTGAAAAATATGGAATCGATGCCAAAACCCATGAGCGCATCCTGGGACGCGCAGACCTAACTTATGCTTTGATTGGAGAGACTTTCCTGGAGATAGGGCGTCATGACGATGCGGCTGATTTATATCGTCAGGCGCATGAAACGCAAAACGACGAATCGAGGCTGGCGGTGCGTCTGGCGCGTGTGGCAGCGAAGTCCAAGGATTGGCCGGTTGCCCTAGAACAATTGCAAGTTTACTTCACGTCCAAATCCACAGACGAAGGGTCGCGACCTTACGAGCTATTGCAGCAGGTGGTGGCAAACTCAGATTTGCCCCCAGACCAATGGAAACAAAGTTTGTTGCAGAGATTGTATGTGTTAAGAGAAAACGATCCCGACAACAGAGAATTGGCATTTTTCCTTGCTGATCAGTTGCGATCGGCTGGTCAGCTTGATGAGGCGATGCCAATCTATCAGGGTTTACTTGATGAGGGCGCGGATATCCGAGGTTATATAGGAATCACTGACATCCTGCGCCAACGTCAGCAAGTAACAGAACTGCTCAAATGGTTTGGGCAGGTGGCTTTGCAATTGGGAAGCTTGGAAGCCTTGGGCGATCAGCCTGCGCAGATCATTCAGGATGAGCCATTCCTGAACGAACTGATTCAAGCTGGTTTGGCGGCGGATGACGAAGATGGTTTAAGGGTGGGAATTCGGTTTGCCTGCGCTTTGTTGGCCTTACATTCAGAAGATTTTGGACAAGCGGATAAGTTATTCGAATTGGCAATGGCCGATTTTGGCGAACAGCTTGCTGAAATGACGCTCGTTTGGGTCATGGAGCTATTTGAGTCAGGTCGCTATGGCCGGGCAGCCGACATCCTGCAACAGGCAATTGATAACGGTAGCGTCGAAGCAAAGAACCCCTACGTATTCTTCCTGCTTGCCGGAGCCCAGGAATTGGATGGACGTACCGAACAGGCGCTGGGGTCCGCACAAAAAGCGGTTGAGTTACAACCTGATATGCCGCAATGGCACAGTCGCGAAGCCTGGATCCTTTACCACGCTGGTCGGCATGAGGAGGCCTATGATAAATACGCTAAGTTAATTGCGGAATTTGACGATGATCATTCTTCGACTCAGCGTCGAGAGACTTTACGCGACGCACGGTTTGTCTTGTCGAATATCTCGGTGATCCGTGAAGATTTTGCGGTGGCCGAAGAATGGTTGGAACAGGTGCTGGACGAGTTTCCCGCCGACGTTGGTGCTTTGAACGATTTGGGGTACCTCTATGCCGATCAGAACAAGTACCTGAATCGCTCTCTCAAGATGGTGCAGTACGCATCGGTTACAGAACCAGAGAACGTTGCTTATCTGGATAGTGTGGGTTGGGCACTGCATAAATTGGGGCGTCACAACGATGCGCTCACTTACCTCGTAAAAGCATCCGGCAGCGAAAATCCTGATGGCGTCATCCTAGATCATCTCGGAGAGGTATATTGGAAACTTGGTCAGCACGATCAAGCCCGCGAAGTCTGGCGTCGAGCTGTGGCAGCCTTTGAGCAAGGGGAAAACGAATCACTGCGTGAGAAGGTGTCGTCAAAGTTAGACCAAAGGAAGTCCAAAGAGTAAGATTCATTTGAGACAGTTACGTTCTCTTAGACGATTGTTATTAGTTGCGAGAATCACAATGGCAGGTCATTCACATTGGGCGGGAATTAAGCACAAAAAAGCGCTGATTGATAATAAACGCGGAAAGATTTGGAGCAAGATTTCCAAAGCGATTATGGTTGCAGCCAAACTTGGCGGCGGAGACCCTGAAACCAATTCACGTTTGCGTGTACCTTTGGCCGATGCTCGCGCCGCGCGCATGCCCAAGGACAATATCGAACGGGCTATCAAAAAAGGGACCGGTGAACTGGCCGGTGGGGACGTTGAAGAGGTTGTCTATGAGGGATACGGTCCAGGGGGCGTTGCAGTGATGTGTGAGGTGATGACCGATAACCGGAATCGGACTGCACCGGAAGTACGCAAGCTGTTCGAGATCCATGGTGGCAAGTTGGGAGCAACCGGGTGTGTGGCCTATTTGTTCGAACGCAAAGGGCTGGTACTGATTTCAAACGACAAGACGGACGAAGAATCTTTGATGGAGTTGGCGCTGGAAGCTGGTGCTGACGACGTCAAGGAAACGGAAGGCCGGTTTGAAGTGACCTGTGAGCCAGAAGTGTTTAGTGACTTGTCGGATGCGTTGGAGGCCGCCAGCATCGAAGTCGATGTCAAGCAGCTCACACGCATTCCGAATTCGACAGTCGACCTGGATGCCGATTCGGGACGAAAGATCTTGAAGTTACTGGAAGCGCTGGATGATCACGACGATGTACAAACCGTGTCGGCCAACTTTAATCTACCCGATGAAATCATGGCTGAAACAACCAGCGAATAACATTCCATCTGGAAAAATCCCGCTACCCAACCATGGGAGGTCGCACAAGGTACTCTTAGCTTTCAGCTGCGAATTTGGAATCGAGAGCCTTGGCTCAGTTTGGCCTGTAGGTTTTTTGGAGGGAGTGCGACTACAAAGCATGGCCTGCGTCTAGGAGCATGGATCGAGTAAGCCGTCCGTCGTGCAGTGCCGAAGCGATGAGTGCGGCGTGGCAGCCGCTGTCTTCCAATTCCTCCAGATCGCTAAGGTGTCTGATGCCTCCTCCTGCAACCAACGAGACATTGGGCCAACGTTGGCTCAACTGCTGGCATAGCTTGACGGTGCCTACCCCCTGCCCTGTTCCTACTTGTGCTAAATCGAGCACGATAATTGTGGAAACACCGGCGTTCACGGCCACATCGACGATATCAACTGCTGTGTAACCTTGCCATCCGTCCGCTTGCACGATTGGTGCTCCGGCACGTAAGTCCAGGCTGAATACACAAGCGTCTGTTCCCACTGAGGAAATTACCTGTTGCAGTACGGTTGGTTGAGGTATTGATTCCAGGCCCAGAATCAGACGGTCGATTATCTGCAAGGACAGATTTTCTGTCATCAAATGATTGGCTTGTTCGGGCGATGAAATGCCAGCGTCTAACCACAGACGGAGGCCACTTTCGGACAGGCTGCGGTATGCGTCCCAAGCAAGCGGGGCACCACCGATGGCGTCCAAGTCGGCGACGTACGTAGAGCTGGCCTGTAACGAATCTCGCAATGCTCGCCCGATAGCTCGAGGTGTACTGGCATTTGTCAGTACGGTTTGGATGGGATGATATTGAGAACGTTCGCCGGCAATTGCGTGGACGACTTCACCGCCCATCAGATCGATCACAGGGATGATATGCATTGTTGAGGGATTAGAGTTGAGGATTAAGAGTACCGTGTGCGACCGCACAACATCGCACATCTCCATTGCCGACAGTCTGGTATTCGAAAAGTCTTCTGGCTAGAGAGGGAACTCTTCTTCGAGTGCGCGAGCGCCATAAATGGGGAGATGCCGGTAATAGACTTCCAGGATCATGGTGGCCATCGAGGTACAGTAATGGCGTCCACCGACGGGGCTATGTGGGTCGGCCGCTTCATACCAACTGCCTTTTTCGTGACCTTCTATGACTTGCGTCTCGATCAGGTGTTGTCGCATCACTTCGTTCCACTGATGCCATCGTGACCCGCCAGTGTGCCGCAAGACCTGAGTGGCGTAGTATTTGTAATAAAAGTCATTATGCATTGGACCTGAAGAGACAAGATAATCAATTCCGCTCTGTAAGGCTGGGGTGTTTTCTTCCCATCCCAGATACATGCGGCTCAGCAGGCCAATGGCGGTTGTAGCTGGTGTTGGACTGCCCTTCGTGATGTAGCTGTACTGCGAGCCATCACCGACTTGGACAGTATCGAGGAAGTAGATGACGCCCTCGATCGCCCGCGGATCAATTTGCAGGTGGTATGCCATGTGCGCACTCTTCAGCGCCATGAGGGCCCAGCCCACGACCGAGGTATCGCCCAGTGCTTCGTTGGGACCATAACGCCAACCACCGTCGGTTTCGTTTTGTGCCCAGATGAGATAGTTTACAGCCAACTGGGCAGGTTGAATTAAGTCAGTGTCTTGGGTCATGCCATAGGCTTCGGACAAAGCGATCGTTGCCAAGGCGTGGGAATACATACGGCCATTTGCCTCTGTAAAATCTCCCAACCGGTTGTCCGTCAGTTTCATGGAACCGACTAAGAAGTAGAGTCCACCGCGAACTTGTTCTTGGTATTTGCCTTTCTTGTGAGTTTGGCCAGCTCCTAAGTACGGCAACAAAGCCATTGCCGTGGCGGCGATTCTGGCGGAATGATAGGAGCCAGGATGTTGACAGCGAGATTGGCAAGCGCCTTTTTGATGGTCGAAACTCCATCCACCATCGGCATATTGATGCTGACTAAACCACTTCAGAGACCTGGCTACCGCCTTTTCGCTTTCTGGCGTGCCGCCTGCTTCCCGCAAAAGCCTGGATCGAGCCGCCTGCCCACGACCTTCTAGGCCAGTTCCCTCGTAAGAGCCGATGACGCCCAATAGATCACCCTGCGGCGCCACTGTTTCTCCGAATTCGTTTAACTCGACTGCCATGGGAGCGGAGGAGGCGAGTTCTGCGGCTGGGACATTTGTAATTTCCTGAGGTATCTCCATAGCAGGCGTTTCGACAGGGACGACGTCCTTAGTGGACACGTCAATCTCAACCGGTTCTATGATTTCGTCCAGGAATTCTTCAAACGGCTCGTCTGCCTCGTGCCGGGTCAACAGGACTTCGGTAAAGGTGTCCAGGGGATGTTCCGGTAAGTAGAGGATCCCCAAGAAGAGAATTAACAGCATGTGCAATATGGCGCTAGCGAGCCAACTCGGTAGAGCCTTCAGGAACTGGAAGATCGAAGTTGCCGTAGGCGTCGCTTCGTTCCCTTCCGCTGAGTTGGCAGTATCAACTCCTGCTGAGACGGCTAAGGGTGCTGTTGAGTTTGGTTCAAGGTCAGGGTGAGCTGGCCGTGACGGTGCCGGTTTGGCCAATGGAGGAGGTACGCTACTTGGCACCGGTCGAGGAATTCGCCTCGGTTCGCCAACTTGGGATGCTAGCCGTTTGTTCGAGGGAAGAATCGGCGGCTTGTCCCCCATCATCTGCCTCTAAGCCTTTGTCCCACTTGAAATTTAGAAAAACCTCGACGATCTGCCAATATTTTGCTCCGTGGATCACGACCTCTCCACATGAGCTCTTCATATGAGGAGCGGTATACTGGCTTGCCATTCCTATTCTAAACGAATACGATGCAGAAGTCACCATACTCAGCGATCTGGTCTAGCGGACCGCGCCTCTGGCCAGTTACAATACGGGGCTGCTATTCGGTTGCCCCCGATCAATCGCTATAAAACAAACACGGATTAAAACTAAACCCGGATACTCTTCACAGGGACACTGCCATGGCTCAGAAAAAGGGCGGCAAAAGTAAAAAGAAGGTGGAAACCGTCTTTCTCGTTTGCGAGGAGTCGGGGGACTACAATTACACGTTGCGACGTAAGGCGGGCAGTGAAAAACTTCGCGTAAAGAAGTTTTCTTCTCGTTTGCGTAAACACACACTGCACGTTGAAAAGAAGAAATAAAAGTTAGCTGTTCTTCTTGTACGGTGTTGTTTTTCGGTTTCTTGAGCAACGATTCCCCGCATGTCGTTCTGCTTTCGAACTGCTATTCTTTTTGAATGAATTTTCTGCGTGATTGATCAAGGACGGCATGTCTAAGCAATGGTACTTCTTTCCGCACGACCGTGATGCCATTCGCGCACTAGAACGCAGAGCGGGTATCCCCGCAGTACTTGCCCAATTGCTCCTGTGCCGTGGTCTGTCCAATCCAGAAGATGTACGAGATTTTTTAGACCCCCAACTGACCCAGCTGCGTGACCCAGATCAACTTCCCGGAGTCTCGTTGGCAGCAGGCCTGATTCATCGAGCTGTCACGGACGGCGAACATATTGTTGTTTATGGAGACTATGACGCGGATGGCATGTGTGCCACGGCGATCTTGTATCGTTGCCTGACGCTTTTGGGTGCCAATGTATCTTATCATGTTCCCAACCGTTTAAGTGATGGATACGGTTTGAATGGAGGCGCCTTGCAAAAACTGGCGTCTCAGGGAGCTCAGGTCGTCATCACTGTCGACTGCGGCATCGCGAATGTTTCCGAAGCGCGTCTTGCTCGTGAGCTCGGATTGCAGCTGATCGTCACGGACCACCACGAGATGACGGATACCTTACCCGAAGCTGCGGCGATTGTTCACCCGCGCCTGCCCGGTCATGATTATCCGTTTGCGGGACTATGTGGTGCAGCAGTGGCCTTTAAGTTGGCATGGGCACTGTGTCAACGAGCCAGTGGGGCGGAAAAAGTCAATCCTCGCCAACGTAGTTTTCTTCTTTCTGCGGTAGGATTGGTTGCTTTGGCAACGGTAGCGGACGTTGTTCCGCTCCTGGACGAAAACCGGGTTCTCGTGAAACATGGTCTGGATTGTTTGCGTCACCGCGCACCTCAGGGAATAAAGTGTCTCTTGCTCGAAACCGGTTTGGCCAAGAAACCGTCTTTGGAGAGTGAAGACATTGCGTTCACTTTGGCGCCACGTTTGAACGCCTCTGGCAGGCTAGGTGAAGCTGCTTTGGGGGTCGAACTGTTGGTGACAGATTCCGAGGAGCGCGCCAAAGCATTGGCTCAACATTTACAGGAATTGAATCAGCGTCGCGATGGCTTGGAACGTAGCGTCTATTTGGCAGCTCAAAAACAAGTGACGGAGTTTTTTGATCCGGAAGCTGACCCGGCATTGGTTTTAGCCGCTCGTGGCTGGCATGTTGGTGTGATCGGGATCGTTTCCGGGCGTTTGGCTGACAAGTTTCATCGTCCGGTGGTAGTGATTTCACAGGACGAGTTGGGTGTTCAGCCTGGGGTTGGTTCAGGACGAGGTGCTGGGGTGTTGCACTTGAGTGAAGCGTTCGCACATTGCACTGAACACTTAGTAGGTCATGGAGGCCATGCGGCAGCCGCAGGACTTCAAATAGAGGATAGTAAACTAGACGCGTTTCGTACTGCTTTTTGCGAGTACGCAGCGGAACATATTTCGGAAGATGATCGTGTCGCCACCGTACAAGTGGATACGGAAACTCCGTTGAGTAGTCTGACACTGAGTGCGGTTAGCCAGATTGAGCGTCTTGCCCCGTTTGGACAGGCCAACGACCGTCCCATTTTGTGTGCATCTGGTGTTTCTTTGGCGGGCACACCACGTCGCATGGGGGGCGGAGACCGTCATCTCAATGTCAAATTGAAACAACATCAGACTACCTTGCGCGCGGTGGCGTTTGGGCATGGGGATTGGGCTGATTCCTTGTCACAGGTCGACGGGCAGCTGGATATCGTGTTTCGTCCCGTCATCAATTCCTTCGCCGGGCGCCGTTCTGTTGAGTTGCACTTGGTCGACTGGCGCCGTTCGAAGATCGCAGCTTCTTTGTCCTAATCTTCTTGCGATTACAGTGTCATGGGCAGGCAGCCGTCACTGCTAGCGGATGATCTATTTCGCCGTTGGCAGTTAATAGCTATAAACTGAAGCCGCCATAGGTAAAGTTTTTCGCCGTTTCTCTTCTTTGGGAATCACTTGTATTCCGTATGGACCGTTTACTTACTGTCATTATTCCTTGTAAGAACGAGCGCGACCATATTTTGTCATGCGTCAAGGCAGTGCGGCCTGTTGCAGATGAAATCTTAGTTGCCGATTCGGGATCTACCGATGGTACGCTGGAATTGGTGCAGCAGTTGGGGAACTGTCGCATCATTCAACGAGAGTATGTGAGTAGTGGCGACTTTAAGAACTGGGCCATTCCTCAAGCGACCTATCCATGGATTTTGTTAGTGGATGCAGACGAGCGCGTGCCGCATGAACTGGCTCAGGAAATCGGAGACTTGCTGGAAACAGGGCCTTCTCAAGACGCATATTGGATCTATCGCAACAACCATTTCCTGGACCGTCCGATCCGGTTTGGAGATTGGGGGCGTGATAAGGTAATACGATTGTTTCGCCGTGATGGATGCCGGTACGTGGGCGACACCGACCACGCCGAGGTGAACGTATCCTCCGGTCGTGTTGGAAAGCTACGCTATCGCTTGCGACATTATTCCGTACGGCAATACGACGAGTACCTGCAAAAACTACGTCGTTATACGACGTTACAGGCAGAGCAATGGCATGCCAATGGAGTGCGTCCTAATCTCTTGCGACTGATTTTTGGTGGTCCATTCAGATTTCTACGTTCGTACGTCCTCCGGCTCGGATTTCTCGATGGGATGGCCGGGTTCCACGTCAGCATGCTGATGGGGATATACGCTTATTGGAAGCAGGTAAGATTGTGGGAATTGAATTTGGCCGCCGATCGCAAAATTGTTCCGTCACCATTGGCTGAGACGAGTCTCCGTGAGCTTTGAGAAAGTTACATTGATGCAACAAGATTGTTCTATTTCTTCTTCCGGTAAAACTTCTGCTCTGTACGGGAACTTGCCCCCTTCTTGTTATGGGAAAGATTGGAATGGGTTAGAGGCACGCGATACCGTCAGTTCGTCAGCCTGTTGGTGGCAGGTGGTCCAGCGACGGTGGCAGGGCACTGAATTGGGGTTTCGGATACTTTACCGGGCTTGGCGATATCGCTGGAAAGTGGAGCGGGCCGAGATAGATTATCTTCTGCACCATGTTCGTCGAGGAGAAACCGTCGTGGACATCGGTGCGCATAAAGGAGCTTGGACTTATTGGATGCAAAAGGCTGTGGGACTTACTGGGCATGTGGTCGCCTTTGAGCCTCAGCCAGAATTGGCAGGTTATCTTGCCCAAGCTTGCACAACGCTCCACATGCCTCAAGTGACAGTGGTTCCCCATGCCGTTTCGTCTCGTGGTGGCTGGATGACGTTAGTTCGACCTCAAGGTCAGCCTTCGCCTAGTGCGGCCATGGCTCGTGCATCGTGGAATAGAGAAGATTCGTTGCAAGTCAAAGCATGTACGCTGGACGATTATTTTCATTCTCACAATCGGCGTCCCGTTCGATGGATTAAATGTGATGTCGAAGGACACGAATTGGATGTGTTTCGAGGTGCGGCGCGCGTGTTGCGAGAAGACCATCCTGTTTTGTTGTTTGAATGTGAACGCCGACATCATTCGGAAGAACCCATCGAAAGCGTGTTTGATTGGTTGCAACAACAAGGATACGAGGGCCACTTCTTTTCCAGATGGCGGGGTAGCCTGCGGCCGTTGGCTGATCTTGGTGAGGAACATTTGTCTGACCCGAACGCGTGGACTTATAAAAGAAACTTCCTGTTCCGCAAGAGGAGCTCATGAAATTAGCAATCGTTCTCCCTAGCTGGATTGGCGATGTAGTGATGGCAACACCGACGTTGCGTGCGTTGCGCAACCATTTTGATTCTGGAACGACGATCACCGGAATCATGCGGCCCTATGTTGCGAAGGTTCTGGCCGGTACGCCGTGGTTAGACCGTACGATCTATCATGATCGCCGTTCCCGCGCTCCGGATCTCAGGCCAGGCCGGTTGATTCGCCGATTGCGCGAGGAGAATTACGACTGGACGATCTTGATGTCGAATTCATTTCGAACAGGAATGATCGCGTGGCTTGGAGGTAGTAGCCGTCGATTGGGTTATGTTCGCTACGGACGTGGCATGCTGTTGACAGACAAACTTTACCCTCTTCGTTCACAGGGGAAGCTAGTGCCTGTATCGGCTGTTGACTACTATTTGGACCTGGCGTACTACATGGGGTGCCCGCCTGAGGCTCGGCGGCTAGAGCTAAATGTTTCATCCGATGACGCCTGTGCGGCAAACGTCATCTGGGAAGATCTGGGCCTTGATCAATCTGAGAAAGTGATAGTGCTTAATACTGGTGGAGCATTTGGAACGGCCAAGCACTGGCCGTCGGAATATTATGTCGACTTGGCACGTCGTATCACTCAAGACGAACGCCATGCGGTTTTGGTGATCTGTGGTCCGGCAGAGCGAGAGAATGCAGCGGCTATTGAAGACCAGGTTCGACATCCCCGCGTTCGAAGTATGGCTCGACAGAATCTGGATTTGGGGATCACCAAAGCCTGTATTCAAAAAGCAGATGCTATGGTTACTACCGACAGTGGGCCACGGCATATCGCGACAGCAATGAATGTACCCGTTGTCAGTCTGTTTGGGCCGATCGATCCTCGATGGACGGAGACATACCATCCTAAATCGATCAACCATTTTCGCCGTTTATCGTGTTCGCCTTGCGGCAAGCGACACTGTCCCGTCGGGCACCACCGTTGTATGCGTGATCTCAGTGTGGATGAAATCTATCGATCGGTTTTGAGATTGGTTGAAGAAAAGGTTCCGCAGCCAGTGAAAGTGGCAGCTTAGGCTCTGAAATGAAAAGCTGGCATGATGGGTCTCCAGGCCCATCCAAGTTTTACAATCTTCTTGGAGAAGATGGGCTCGGAGCCCCGTCCTACAGCGAAAAGCGATTGTCACAAACCACCAGACTAGTACTCCTGTGCATGGTGGGACTGCTGGTTGGCTTGACAATCTGACGGTTTCATTTTTTCAGTATTTGGATTCTGGTAGAGCATGGACTGACACTGAGCTTGTGTGAGACGAGATTGCCGTCCACGACATGGATCTGATGGACGGTGTGGATCTGATGGAAGATTAAGCGTCTACGTCGATCGAATTCACTACTCGTACATCTTCGGCGACAGCTCGGACAAGTTCTTGTGCCAACTGTTTATAATAGAAAGAGTCGACATGCCCGGAGATAACTAGGGCATCGTTGAAATGCTCGACATGCAAGTCTCGCAAGGCATAAATAGGACTAGAGTTCAAAGCCGATTGTGCTACTTTCTCTATCCCTCTAGCGCAAAACTGATTTGAATTGCGACTGTCCTTGTCTACAAAAGTACTCCTCAGCATGGCAAAATTGGATCCGTTAAAAGTGCCAGCACCATTTACATTCAGCAATGTACGAATCCGTGCCGTCTCGTGTCAACAGCGCTTCATTGCCCGCGTGTGTTCTGTATTTTTCCTCTTTCTTCCAGCCTGCCAATCACCTGTGCCGCTAGCATTTGTGGCGGGTGGCGATCACCTTGCAGCACGATTTCGGGATGCGGTGGCGGTTCGTAGGGTGCATCGATACCTGTGAATTGGGGAATCTCGCCCGCACGTGCTTTTTTGTAGAGTCCCTTGGGGTCGCGTTGCTCACACAGTTCCAAGGGAACATCAATATAGACCTCGATAAAGTCTCCCGGCTGTCCTGCCTGTTCGACACGTTGCCGTACAGCCATACGATCGCGTACGTAGGGACTGACAAAGGCGGTAAGCGTCACAATTCCAGCAGCACAGAACAACTCGGCGACCGATCCGATACGGCGAATGTTTTCTTCTCGGTCCTCGGCGGCAAACCCCAGTCCGAATCGTTTGGCAAATGTTTCACCATGTTCCTCTATCAATAATCCGGGGCTAGCATTGAGTCCGTGTCGGACATTATCGCCATCCAGTAGAAAGCTATGAATGTTTCTTTCGTAAAGTTGCCGGTCCACTAAATTGGCGATGGTGCTCTTGCCGCTTCCACTGAGCCCGGTAAACCACACAACGCAGCCTTGATGCCCGTTCAGTTTTTCCCGTTCTGGGCGGGTCACGCTGTGCTCGTGCCAGGAGACTTGGACTTCTTGATCCATGAGTGAATACTTTCCTAAGAATCTTTAGGAGTCGATCATTTAGAGCCGGTAATTTGGGGGAGGTTACTTGATGTGATCCATTTTCTTGTTGAACGTTGAGCTGAAAACGAATCCTGCATCGCGGTTTCCTGACAGCGTCCTGCCGAAAGAGTGCTTTTCGATTGTGGTAATTCCCGACTTGATCTGGCCGACAGCTAATTGGCTATGCAGCTTTCAACCAGGCATTATAACGGATTTAGCGTCTTAAAGGATGTGCAACTGTTGGCACCGAATGGGGCACTTTCCAGGACTCAGGAATATTTGTGGTGGGGAAAGTGCAAAATTAGCTGAGGTTCCAAGTGTGAATGTACAGCGGGGTCGCGTGAGGTTGGTCGACTGGATATAATTCGCCGGTTATCAAAAGCAGGTAAAGCATTGTGAGTAGGTATTGCGCAGGTTTTTGGAGAATATCCGGATGAGTCAAGTGAACATCGAGATGCAGGAAGCAACGACCGTGCCATCCGTTACCGACAACTCCCCCAATTCCTTGTACGAAAAGTGTCAGGCATTGGCACGAAATCTGTGGTGGAGCTGGCACCCGGAAGTCATCAATCTGTTTCGTGAATTGGACCCGATTCGCTGGCGACAACTGGATCATAATCCCATTGCGTTGCTTCAGGAACTCACGCCCGATCGTTTGGAGGCTCGCGCTGCCGAGATGGTGCTTTACAGCCGTATCCACCACGCCTACCGTCAGCTTAAGGAATACATGACGGAGCAACAGACCTGGGGCAACACCCATGCTGGGGTCCTGGGAGCAATGCCTGTTGCCTATTTTTCGGCAGAGTTTGGTATTCATGAATCGGTGCCGATTTATTCTGGGGGTTTGGGAGTACTGTCGGGCGACCATATCAAGAGTGCCAGCGGTTTAGGGGTGCCGTTGGTGGCGATCGGGCTGTATTACAATCATGGATACTTCAAGCAGCATTTGGACGAACAGGGATACCAACAAGAGGAATATCTGGCGACCAAGGTAGAGAACCTGCCGATGGAGCCTGCTGTGTCGCCGGACGGGCAGTCAGTCGAAGTTCAGATTGAGACGAGAAACGGGCCTTTGCATGCTAAAGTCTGGTTGATGTGTGTTGGCCGAGTGAACCTGTATTTATTGGATTGCGATGTAGAAGGCAATCGTCCGGAAGACAGGGAACTCACCAACCGATTGTACGGAGGTGACGAGCGCACGCGAATTCGTCAAGAACTGGTCCTGGGCGTTGGCGGTGTTCGTGCCTTAAAAGCACTTGGCATCACTCCGGGGGTTTTTCATTTGAATGAAGGACACAGTGCATTTGCTCCGTTAGAGGTAATCCGTGAGCGAATGTATGAAGATGGTGTCGGTTTCAACGATGCACTTCGCGAAGTGGCTCAACATACAGTCTTTACGACACACACGCCCGTTCCCGCAGGCCATGACCGTTTTGATGGTCAGTTGGTCGAAGAGCATTTGGGGCCTTTACGCGATGCCTTGGGCATCTCCTATGATCAGTTAATGGGTTTGGGACGGGTAGAACCGCAAAATGAGGCTGAAGCATTTACTATGACGGTCTTGGGTTTAAAGCTGTCGCGACGTGCGAATGCAGTCAGTTCGCTGCATGGACACGTGACCCGTCGCATGTGGGCTCATCTGTGGCCTTGGCGAGTGGAAGAAGAAATTCCAATTGGTCACATTACTAACGGAGTGCATGTTCCCAGCTGGTTAGCATGGCAGATGCAGAATCTTTACGATCGCAATTTTGTAGCAGGTTGGTCGAGTCGCATGGGGGAACCCGAAGTCTGGCAAGAGATCTACAATGTGGATCCCGGAGAACTTTGGGAAACGCATTCTGCGTTAAAGAATCTATTGATCGGTTTTGTTCGCCGACGAGTTAGTCGTCAGTGTCGTCGAAGGGACGAATCTGAGCAGTTGGTCGAAGCTGCCAGGAATGTGCTCGATCCAAACATCCTTACGATCGGATTCGCTCGTCGATTTGCCACCTATAAGCGCGCGGGACTATTGTTGACGGATCCAGAACGTCTGGAACAACTGTTGAACAACACACACCGTCCCGTTCAATTGATTTTTGCCGGTAAAGCGCACCCCAAGGATAAACCAGGAAAGCAACTGATTAAGGACATTGCCAATTTACGGCTCGACGAACGATTCAATAGTCGATTAGTCTTCATCGAAGACTATGACATCAACGTTGGCCGACATTTGGTGCAAGGTGTTGACGTGTGGCTGAACAATCCTCGACGTCCCCTGGAAGCATCCGGAACCAGCGGTCAAAAAGTGATTCTCAACGGAGGGCTGAACCTGTCGGTGCTCGATGGCTGGTGGGCGGAAGCTTACAACGGACAGAACGGGTTCGCCATTGGTAAAGGTACCCAGCATGTGGACGATGCCATTTCTGATGAACGAGATGCCGAACAGCTGTACCATATTCTCGAACAACAGCTGGTCCCGTTATTCTATGATCGGGATATTGATGGCTTACCCCAGCGCTGGATCAAGATGATGAAGAATTCGATCAGCACGCTCGCGTGGCGATTCAGCGCCCATCGTATGGTAATGGACTATACCCGATCATGTTACGTGCCAGCTGCCGGCGGTCTGAGTTGCGACATGCATCTGAAATAGCAAGGTCACTATAGTTCTCGCCAAGCAAAATGGCCGATCATGGCCCATACGGCGAAGAAGACAAAGCCAAACACGCTGTGTATGATTTCGACAGACATCCAAGATCCCCATGCTGAGGGTGTGTGGCGCGTCCCTGCCGAAATTTGCTTCCGTTAGCTATTCGAAACATCGGCAAATCACTCGCCGTGAATCAAGTTTCGACCGCTCTCTTGTGTAACCGCCACAGTCCACAATATCGATTCTCGATACGGTGCCTCACGTAGGTTACTTCAAGCTATATTTCCTGTGGCAGTTTACCATCGCTTTGGGTTGCGATACCGGAACAACCCTTTTTATCGTTCTTCCTAGGCCCGTGAGTTCCAGCATGATAACCCAGCCAATACATGCCCTATTGATTGATCAAGACAGCAATCGTGCTGATTTGTGGAGTCATTGGCTTGCCGAAAAAGAATTTGTTGTGTCTCTGGCGCAAGATCGTGCTGAGGCCGTACAGATGATCGAACGCAATTGTCCTCACATGTTGGTGATCAACCAAGATGAGTCCAATGATGTGATGGATCTCTGTCACTGGGTTCGTAATCGAGATCTGCCTAATTATGTGTATACGATGGTGGTCTCTGATAGCCTCACCACGGTGCAGGCATTACAGGCCGGGGCGGATACTTTCTTGCCCAGTGATGTCGAAAAGCATCAGGTACGTGCTTGGTTGGACGCGAGTTGCCGAGTGATCCATCTCGAACAAAGACTAAGCGTTCTGGCGAATCACGATCCTTTGACAGGTTTGCCGTCACAACGCAGGATGGCCGAGATGATGGAACGTGAATGGAGTCGTGCCATAGAATTTCGTCTGCCACTCACTTGTGCCATGATCGACCTCGATTTTTTCAAACGGGTTAACGATACGTATGGCCATGGTGTGGGAGACCGAGTTATCCAAGCGGTTGCCGAAGTTCTGCACGATGAGTGCCGCACTACGGATATGGTTTCTCGCTATGGCGGCGAAGAGTTCTGTGTCCTCCTGCCTGAAACAACCGAAGAAAGTGCACTCACATGGGCTGAGTGTGTGAGGGAACGGATTGCGGCTCTTTTTGTTGAGCATGAGGAGAAGGCGATTCGTGTCACCGCCAGCATTGGCATTGCGTCACGCTTGGACGACACCAAGTCTCCCTCGCAACTTATCGACTTGGCCGATCAGGCACTGTTAGTCGCAAAACATTCAGGAAGGGATCGCGTCGTTTCTTTCACAACCATCGATAAATCTGGTGGTTCCAAGTCTGCAACCGCGTACGGCCCGGGAGTCGTTTTCCGTGGACTCAAAGCCAAAGATGTTATGACCACCATCGTTGCTGGACTGAACGTATGCGATGATGTCTGGTCAGCTGCCCAATTCTTCCAGCAATTCCGCATTACTTCGGCGCCCATTATCGACACAACTGGTAAACTTGTCGGCATCCTCTCTGAAAAGGACTTGATGAGTATCATGATTTGGCCCGATTGGCGCCAGACGAAGATCTGTGACGTCATGAAGACGAATGTTGTGTGGTACGACGAAAATGCTCCCGTTCTTGCCATCTATGAGTTTCTCTGCCGAGTCTCCATCCGTAGTGTGGTCATCATGCTGGACGGTAGACCGACGGGGGTCGTGAGCCGCACAAGCTTGCTTCGCTGGGTGTCCAATTCGGAATTAGCCTTGGAACATCATGCGTCCGCTAACGTGCACACGATCGATGAGGAAGATACTTGCGAACGGTTAAGTGCAACAGTCGTGGATCTGATTCGCCAAGCTAACATGGTCGAACAACACATGGACAGTGAGCCTCATGAGTTCGTGTCGTGTGTGGTCGGCGGAGCCTCGCGTATACAGGAGTTGGCCAACGATTTGCTCGCCCTTGCTGGAGCTATGAATCGCCATCGTCCGGCTGCCGATCTACCAACAAAAAAAGCCATAGCACACAAGTCGCAAGACGACCCGTCAACTGCTTCGCTCGGCAGTTTTACTGCTTACCTGGCAAGCCAGACCGTACCTGGCGATTCGTAAGCAGGTCAGTCAAGGATTTCGACTTGATGTTTTCTTAATCAAATCTTAATGATTTGAGCCACTGGCTGTTGAAACTTCATTCCAGCTTGTTGGGCCTGTCTTCTGATTGTGTTTATCTGAATGTTTGATATCTAATTTAGGAAATGATATTTGCCTGAATATCATAAAAGCGGATTCAGAGAGAGTGTGTATGTTGGCCTTGCAGGAAATGTTGGGTTGTGTAGATTAAAATGGTGGTATATTTGTTTTTGTGGTTCTCTATGACATTTTTTCGAATCAAAAATGATGCAAATGAAACAGCCGGCTGACTCTAAAGTCAGTGTTTCCTCGCAGGTGGGATCGCCGGATTGGAAGGCCGACTTTTTGGCGTCTCTCGTGGTATTTCTGGTTGCCTTACCTCTTTGCATTGGCATTGCAGTGGCTGTGGGGGTCAACCCAGCGCGCGCATTAATTACCGGGATTATCGGTGGCATTGTGGTGGGCATGTTTGCCGGTTCGCCGCTACAGGTGAGTGGTCCGGCTGCTGGGCTTTTTGTTATTTTGGCCGAATTACTGGCTAACGCTCAAGAACGATATGTGGCAAGCGTTTCGGATGGAGGTCAAGAATTAAACGAGGAGGCCCTGGCCTATGCACTCTCCGTGATGGGGGCGTCCGTATTCATCGCAGGTTTGGGCCAATTATTTGCCGGGTGGTTGGGAATCGGGCAATGGTTTCGCGCGGTTTCACCTGCCGTCATCAAGGGGATGTTGGCCGGCATCGGTGTCTTGATTTTGTCCAGCCAATTCCATGTCATGCTTGACCACACGGCGATGTGGCATGGCGAGAAAGCTCATGGTGGAGTCGAGTATTTGGCGACCATTCCTCAAGCTTTAGGTAAATGCTTTCCTCTGGACAACGACCAAAGTCATCACCTTGCTGCCACCACGGGAATCATCACCATTGCTATCATTCTGTTATGGCCTCGGTTTGCACCAAAGAGGTTGCGTATTCTTCCGGCTCCACTAGTCGGAGTCATAGTGGCCACGGTGTTTACCGTCGTCATGAAGCTTGACATCGTTTTGTTGGAAATTCCAGAGAATATGTTTTCGGAAACCACGTTTCCCAGTACCTTGTGGACAAGTTTGCTTGTCGATCCATTGGTTTTGAGTTCTGCAGTGGTGATCTGTATGGTGGCCAGTGCTGAGACGTTGCTATGCGCGACGGCGGTTGACCAAATGCATGACGGACCTCGAACTAAATACGATCAAGAGTTGATGGCTCAGGGAGTTGGTAATACGCTCTGTGGTTTGGTGGGTGCGTTACCGATGACGGGTGTTATTGTTCGTAGCTCGGCGAATGTGAGTGCGGGTGCGAAATCACGTTGGTCCACTGTGCTTCATGGTACTTGGTTGTTAATGTTCGTCGTCCTATTGCCCTGGTTATTGAGTTACATACCACGGGCTGCTCTGGGGGGATTGTTGGTGTACACCGGTTGCAAACTAGTCAACATTAAAGAACTTCGGAATTTGTGGTCTGTTGGCAAGTCAGAGGCGTTTGTTTTCCTCGCGACATTGGGGACAATTGTTGCGACTGATTTGCTGATTGGGGTTCTCGTTGGTATTGCGATCTCAGCAATCAAATTGCTCCACCGTTTTGCCTATTTGGATGTCAATCTCCATGTTGCCGATGACGAGGGTGATGCCACGCTTGTGCTACAGGGCGCGGCAACATTTCTGCGGTTACCATTACTCGCGAAAAACCTTGAGAGAATTCCTCGCAACGCGAATGTGAATATTGATTTGCATAGTTTGTTGCACATTGACCACGCCTGTTTGGAGCTCATTAGGGACTGGACCGCTCAGCACGAACGGGGAGGCGGTAAAGTGTCACTCGATTGGAAGGGAGTCGATCTTCGGTTTCACAAACCGGTTCACTATCGTGTCAAACAGTAGATCGAAAACCTGCGAAAGAGCCAATTCCGTTTTCTTCATAATCCGGCACGCTGTGTCGAACGACGCCGTCTTCGACTGTTTCGAAGGCGTTTCAAAACTTGTAGGCAGAAATAGGACGGTTGGGGAAGGCTTTAGTATGCGGTTTTGAAACTGTTTTTAGGCTACGAGGCGACTGGGCGTTCCGTCCGAACGACCGCTCTCACTTCCGTCTGAACATGTCTTTCTACGATAGGCTTGTCGGATCCACCGTTCTCTTCACCCCATACGACAACGACTTCGGTCCCATCGATAGCATGTGTCTCGTCGATCATGGCCAACGAAAACCAGGCACGGACATTGGAAGTATAACAGTTGTAAGTAGAAAGTCCGATCAGTTGGCCGTTGCGCAAGACCTTGTCAAAGGGTAGTGTTGAGTATTGTGAGCCTGGCATTTCGAGATATTTGTAGTTTTCGCCAGTGCCGAGCATGCTGCCAAAAATCTTCAGCACATCTTCATGATTCCAGACTAACCAGACTTTTCTTCGGTGAGGACCTTCTGATTTCTTTTCCAAGGCTGGCCGACCTACAAAGTCGTGGTCGAACTTCACATGCATCCCGTATCCCAGGTCCCATGGAGTTTGATAATAGTCCTCGATGCGTTCGGAATAGAAACTGCCTCCCAGAGAAGCGTTTGCCTCGAAGCCATCTGCGGGCAGCCATTCCCGATAAGTTTTCATCGAATCGGAGTAGATAGCCGGCATCGGCGAAGGGATCCAACCAGATTCTGGTGAAACGGTTGAATAAGCCCTAGCCCCTACTTCTCTCAGCCCGAAATTCTTGCCGGCCTCGACCAACGCGGATTTAACCGTTTCGCCTTCTTCTGCAGGTCCCCATAGTTCAAGTCCCTGTGTTCTTGCCATCCCGTGTCCCAGAGCGTTCACTTTGCATCCCGCGATGGTTACCTCACCGATGTGGAAAAATTTGATGTTGGGAAACGGACCACCTATGGCAGCTTCCAAAATGGGTGCAGCGTGGGGACCTTGAAGCTGATACCGATAGGTCATACGTTCGCCACGATTTTGGACCGACCGTTTATCTCTGGTTACCGTGACATCGTAGTCCCCGGTCTCGGCATGAAATGCGACCCAATTTGGAACGGATGGTCTGCCACTGATATTGACTTTGTTTTCGGCGAGTCCAAAGAGAATCGCATCTCCGATGACGTAACCCTCGGGATTGCAGCAGACGATTTGTTTTGCGCGGTTAACCCCAAAGTTCTTGAAGCTGTTGACGGCCAGGTGACTTAGCAGTCGACAGATCTGGACCTTCGAAATAGATATCTGTCATGTGTTTCGAAAGATCGAACAACACCGCGCTCTTGAACCATGCTTCTTGCTCATCTGCCCAATTACTGAACTCAGGTTTTATTGGGAAAATATAAGGGCCCGTCTGTGCATTACGTAGCATTTCAACGGGGTTCTTCCAAGACTGTAGTTTTTCTTCGAGGTTTTGGTGCGCCATCGTTGTCTCCACCGTGTTCGCCAGTTGTCCAACAAGATTACCTGGACCTGTGCTTACAAACTGAATTATGTTTCTGAGAGAACCTCAGCAACGGTAAGTAACGCCTTTAAGGTTTCAGGAAGCCGAATCGCTGATTTGCCGGTCGCTTGTTCGGCATTCCGAGCCGACATCATGCGGACGAATAGCAACGGGAAACGGCTTTTAAATGACCTGGCGGTGTTGGACTACCCTTCCGTAAGCACTGGCTACGAAATGCTGCAGGTACCAGTATGATTTTCGCCGGAAGCGTCCCGGGAGACAACGGGGGTATCTAGCAAATCTAAGATACCTATCACTACTTCGATAACTTCGTACCCGAAAATTGTCAGCGAGGCCTTGTTAGATTCGATTTATTTTTCTCACTCTGACTGGTCTGGCAGAGGTGACGGCCGGCCCCAGAGGAAGCCTTGGCCGTAACCTCAATGTCGGTCCTTGAGGAATTTCAATTGTCCTGATGTTTCAATACCTTCGGCGGTTACGCGAACGCCCAGTTTGTTAGCCATCCCATCCTGCAGGGGCGCGCACGTCGATGAACGCGATGCCATAGGAGTTTCCACGCCGAAAATCCGCAATGACTTTTTACAGTCCTTCTTGGCCTTGTTGTGTTCCATCTAAACCGAGATCTCCTGTGACCCGTTCGTTAGCCGGCATTTCGAAGAGGGGCGGGCGGTAGGCAAGTGTGTTTCGAACAGCTTTCCACACTCAGAGCTGTGTTCCTTAAGAAACGTTCCAGCACATAAGAGGATGTCTTTTGACAATTTTGTAAAGGTAAAAGTGCCACGCAGGCAACGCAGATGCGATAGAATAAATTAGAACGAAAGTCATCAGATGGTGTGGCTCATGCTAGATCTTGGCGTGAGGCGGCAATGTTGCGTGTTTCTTTTCAGCTCGCCGGCCATCTGATGAAGGCGAAATGGAGCATGTGGACGTGTTTTCTCCTATTGCACCAGAATTAGGCGGACGATTTGTTTTGTTCGATTGGTTTCGTTTACTCAGCCGGGCTAAATTCACACCTGATCGGGTAGTGACCCACTCTGGGTTGATAGGCACCTGAGAAGTTACAATAGTAGGTCTGTTAAGCACGCGTTCAATCTTCGTCTTCCTACTAAGAAACGGAAGCGACATTGAGGATTCGTTATCCTCATCCTGTATCGCGCCATGATCGACGATGAGATCCATTCCTTAACGTTCATGACAATGTCCCAGCCGGAACCAACCGAAAACCAACTTGCTGACGTTCGTATGCGTGGATTTGTGCAGCGTTCCACAGTCAACGAAGTATTGTCTTGGATCGATCAAACTGCGGTACCTCTCACGACAGAATCGGTACCGCTTAGCCAGGCGGCTGGACGTGTGTTGGCCGAACATGTGCAATCGAACTGCAATGTTCCTGGATTTAAGCGATCCATGATGGACGGTTACGCTGTCATTGCGGATCAGACTCTTGGAGCGACCCCATATCAGCGTTTGCAGTTTGATGTCAGTGATGAATCGTTGCCAGGACGTCCAGCGTCTCGCACGGTCGAACGGGGGACCGCTGTCAGGATTATGACAGGAGCACCGTTACCGGCCGGAGCGGATGCTGTTTTGCCGGCAGAACTGACAGAGGTGGATGGGAACCGTATTTGGATACAGGGAGAGGTGTCTCCTGGAAAGCATGTTGGTGGGATTGGGGAAGATGTTGCCCATGGAAATGTTGTTTTGGAAAAGTCACGAATCTTACGGCCACAAGATGTTGGTGTTTTGTCGTCGGTAGGTGTGGCAGAAGTTCCCGTAGTACGTCAGCCGACGATCCGCATTGTGGTTACCGGTGACGAATTATTGCCGAGTGGGACGATGCCATCAGGGTTTCAGATCACCGATGCGAATGGACCGATGTTGCGAGCATTCTGTGAGCGGGATGGAGGTATACCCAATCATCCTGGCATTGTTGCTGATCGGCCGGCATCCATTCGAGAAGCGATGCACGAAGATATCGATGTGGTGCTTGTTTCAGGGGGATCCAGTGTTGGTCAGGAGGACCATGCACCCGTGATACTGGCGGAGGACGGTGAATTGCGGTTTCATGGAGTTGCGATGCGACCTAGTAGCCCGACTGGTATGGGGCGGTTAGAGCATCGGTTGGTATTTTTGCTGCCGGGAAACCCGGTTTCCTGTTTGTGTGCCTACGATTTTTTTGCTGGTCGGGCCATTCGGATCCTGGGTGGGCGAAATCCGGAATGGCCTTATCGTAAGATTTACAAGCCACTTCGGCGCAAACTTGTGTCTGCCGTTGGCCGTGTCGACTACGCTAGAGTACGTTTGGAAAATGACGAATTGGAACCGCTGGCCATTAGTGGAGCTTCAGTTTTGAGCACGACGACAAGAGCTGACGGTTTTGTGGTGGTACCTGCGGACAGCGAAGGTTACGCAGCGGGAACCGTAGTGGAAGTGTGGTTGTACGATGCCTAATCGAAAGGATTCATGTAGTTCCGACGGAGGGCATACAAGCCATTGCTGGAACGGAAATGGGGCACATGTATGATGCCGGATATCTGAACACTCAACTAACAAATCTGAACTAATAAAACATCCAACCTGACTATTGATGCATTTTAAGTAATATGGTTTCACAAGAACAGTTTCTCGACGTCATCGATCGACAGGAAGCAGAACAACGTTTCCACGATGCTATTCGCATGGAGGTGCTTAGTACAGAAACGATTCCTATAGCAGAGTCGCTGGGACGTGTGTTGGCAGAAGATGTACAGGCTACCGTCGATGTTCCTTCGTTTGATCGCTCCAACTACGATGGTTTTGCTGTGCGCGCTGCTAATACTTTTGGGGCTGGAGAAGAAGTCCCCATGCAGTTGCGGTTGGCCGACGAAGTGATCGCAACGGCGGTCGTTCCGACGGTAGAGATTGAGTCGGGAATGGCTGCAGCCATTGCCACAGGAGGCATGGTGCCTCGAGGTGCCGACGCGATCGTGATGGTGGAACATGCGGATGTTGAAGGTTCGTTGTTGATAGTGCGCAAAGCGGTCACATCCGGTTTCGGCATTGCTTTTGCCGGTACCGATATCTCATCCGGAGAAACGGTTTTGCGGCGAGGAGAAGTACTCACTAGCCGCGAGACGGGAGTTCTTGCTGCCATTGGTGTCAGCCAGGTGTCGGTCTGGCGGCGACCAACGGTTGCCGTCATTTCTACAGGAGACGAGATAATTGCGCCAGGCGACCCAATGCAATCGGGGCGAGTTTACGATTCCAATGCGCGCATCCTCGCGGATGCAGTTCGGGAACAAGGTGGTCAGCCGATCGAATTTGGAATCGTAACCGATGATGAAGCCGCCCTGGCAATCACGTTGCATGAGGCACTCGATGCATGCGACATTGTCTTGCTGTCTGGCGGTACCAGTAAGGGGGCAGGAGATATTTCGTATCGCGTCGTACAGCAACTTGATGAGCCGGGGATCGTTGCTCATGGCGTTGCATTGAAACCCGGTAAGCCTATTTGCCTGGCGGCACAACGAGGCAAACCAGTGGTGATCCTTCCAGGTTTTCCCACTTCTGCGATTTTTACGTTTCACGAATTTGTGGCACCGGTCATTCGTTGCATGGCAGGTAGGTCCGAGGAGGAACCAGGAGTCGTCCCGGCGACGATGGCTGTCAAGGTGAACTCAGAAATTGGACGTACTGAATACATGTTGGTGGGACTCGTGCAACGCGACGAAAATGACTCGGAAAAATCGTCTTTGGCAGCTTATCCAATGGGAAAGGGGTCGGGATCCGTGACGGCATTTAGCCGCGCTGACGGGTTTGTCACGATTGGACGGCACCAAGAAATAATCCCAGCGAATGCAGACGTTCTGGTGACACTATTAGGTCGTGAGACTCGTCCTGCTGACTTGGTGGTCATTGGCAGCCATTGTGTTGGTTTGGATTTGCTGTTGGGTTACATGCAAGATGCAGGCTTCCGAACCAAATTCCTGTCGGTTGGTTCGACGGCTGGTTTGGAAGCTGTTCGGCGAGAAGAATGTGATTTGGCAGGCATACATCTGTTGGATGCAGAAAGTGGGCAATACAACTTGCCATTCTTATCCGACTCGTTGGAATTGATTTCCGGATACCAACGCCAGCAGGGTGTTGTATTCCGTTCCGGTGACACGAGATTTGTTGACAAGACGGCGACGGAGGCGATCTCCCACGTAAGCCAAGATCTGCACTGCGTGATGGTCAATCGCAACCAAGGTAGCGGAACTCGAATCCTGATCGATGAACAATTGGGAGGAAAGCAGCCTCAGGGTTACGCGGTTCAAGCACGCAATCACACGGCGGTTGCGGTTGCGGTTGCCCAAGGTCGAGCAGATTGGGGCGTTGCGGTACGGTATGTGGCTGAACAACAACATCTTGGTTTCCTACCGTTGGCCGAAGAACAATACGATTTCGTCATGGCCAAGTCGCGTCAAGATCTTCCGGCTGTCAAAGCTTTTCGAGACTTATTGGCAGATCACTCGATTCGCGAGGCGCTCGTGGAGCGAGGGTTTGCTCCGGCAGGTTGAAGCTCTTACTCTCACTTTCGAGGTTGGCCCCACTCCTCTGGCGGCGCTTCGTCAGATTGAGTGGTGGTTTCGTCAGCCGGATTAACATTGATCTTTTTTGTCCGAATATGGCAAATGCCTCGCATGACAATTCATCAGGTGTGCAAACGTCGAATTCCAAAAGAGATTGAAGCTCTAGCGAGATACGCATCGGCTCGGTTCGGCCTCCATGTAATGAAGCCACTAAAATTGCCGAAGTGCCTTCGGACGGAGAGTGGAGAAATTTAAGTAAGTATCCGGAGCACAGACTCTCCGGGATTTCGGCAAGTTGGCTTGCATCTTTCTGGTAAGTTATCCGAAATCATGACAAGAAAGAACGTTTCACAGCGTTTCGTTGTGTGAGGCGGTGATCTGTGTGGGGACGATGTTTGTTGTTTTATTGTCCCTTTACCGGAACTAAGATTTCGCCGCGTCCACCCTCAATCTGGTCGCCATGAAACAACTGATATTCGGAGGTGCGCAATGCTTCCGGAATGTCAAACTCATGCTGATGGAGATACTTTAAAAGCATAGGCAGCATGGGCGGTGAGAATTGACAGGCGTACCGAAAGGTAGGCAGCAGCGCTGGCGGCTCTTTGCCCCATAGCCCAATGGTACCTCGCTTCATACCCGCTCCGTGGCGAATTCCAGCGTTTCCCATAATCAGAATAGTACCAGCCAGCATATTGAAGCCGACCAGGTCTCCGGCATCACCACCGACAGCGAGTAACCCACGGCGCATCGTATGGCCGACCTCGTTACCCACATCGCCATTGATGAGAATGGAACCACCTGTCATGCCGCGGCGGCTACCGCGATAAGCCGCACCGATCAGGTGCCCTGCCCTGCCCCGTACATGGATGGTACCGCCGTGCATTTCACCACCCACCCAGTCACCGGTATCTCCCATAACATCGATTCGGCCCCCCGACATTTCACTGCCCACATGTCGTCCAGCCGATCCATGCACCGTAACCTTACCTGCTGACATCTTGGCGCCGATCCAGTGGACTCCCGTCAAGTCGCCATTCCAGTGTACTTCTCCGTCAATGGGATCACCTTGGACATTGAACAGATCCGCCAGTTCCATTTCACGGTTTCCCTGAAATATCTTAAGTCGCTTGATCTGGTCGAGATTCATCGGCTGCATGACGTCCGGAGTGACCCCTTCGACTTCGACGGGTACCTCGGAAGAAGCGATGCATTCAATGTGTAGGGCCATCAATTTTCCTGCGAGAATGGGACGGAGAGTTATTGACGCTTGGTCCAGAACAGCGTAATCTTCCGATCACAGTCGTCATACTATGTGCGTATCCAAGATGTCGTTATTGTAGCAAATTGCCTCCTGCTCGATAGTCGGCATCGCACTTCATGTACCTGCAACCGTCCTTCATACAGTATTATCCGTAAGCCAGAGAACGAGCACTTCGTCATGGACGAATCTTTTGTAAAACTCGCTCGTATTGAAAACCCTGCTGCTTTGCGCGACCGTTGCGCAGAACTGGGGATTGATTTGCCGGTGGATGACGACTTGTTAACGGCTGCACAGGGTTCGCCGTTAGCTCAGCCCATGCATATTGGTCCTCATCGAGTTGGCAATCGATGGTGTATTCATCCCATGGAGGGATGGGACGCGAACCGAGACGGTTCACCTTCGGATTTTACTCTACGTCGCTGGAGAAATTTCGGATTAAGTGGTGCCAAATTGATATGGGGAGGTGAAGCGGCGGCCGTTTGTCCAGAGGGGCGGGCAAATCCCAATCAATCTTTGGCTGTGCCGGAAAACAAGGTTGGATTAGGACGACTACGAGACGAACTGATGTTGGCTCATCGAGAAGCATTTGGCCAAACGGATGATTTGCTTGTAGGACTACAGCTAACTCATTCGGGTCGCTTTTGTCGTCCCCAAGAGAAGGGCCGAGCGGAACCACGTATTGCTTATCATCATCCATTGCTGGACAAGAAGTTCCAGATAGATTCGGATGATCAGAAGATTGTGTTTTCTGACGATGAACTGCGGCGTTTGATGGACTGCTATGTGGCGGCGGCGCGACTGGCATACGACGTAGGATTTAGCTTCATCGACGTCAAAGCGTGTCACGGATACTTGCTCCACGAATTCCTCAGTGCCCGCATGCGGCCTGGACCCTTTGGAGGTGACTTTGAGGGGAGAACTCGGCTGTTGCGTGAAATCATCGGACGCATTGGCGATGAGGTACCCGAGTTAACGATCGTGGTACGGTTGAGCGTGTTTGATATTGTTCCTTACGAAACCAGTCGTGAGAAGGGACGCCCGATGGATTTCACTTCTCACCTACCGTACCAACACGCTTTTGGTGCCGATCCTGGGAATCCATTGGCCATGGATTTGGCGGAAGCTATCCGGCTTATCAAGATTCTGAAGGAACAGCATGTGGCGGCGCTTAATATTTCTTGTGGTAGCCCGTATTACTGCCCACACGTTCAGCGGCCTGCAGCATTTCCTCCCAGCGACGGTTATCAACCTCCCGAAGATCCACTTGTTGGTGTTGCCCGACAGATTCGTGCTGCAAAACTCTGTAAAGATGCTGTGCCGGAAATGCCAATGGTTGGCAGTGGGTATTCGTATCTACAAGATTATCTGCCTCATGTCGCACAGGCTGTGGTCCGCCAAGGTTGGATTGACTCGGTAGGTTTAGGGCGCATGGTGCTGTCGTATCCTGAGCTTCCAGCCGATGTGTTGGTAGGTGATCCGCTGCGGCGAAAACGGATTTGTCGTACGTTCAGTGACTGTACCACCGCGCCGCGCAAGGGGATGATTTCCGGATGTTTTCCGCTAGATCCCTATTATAAAACACTTGATGAATTCAAGCAGTTACGTGATATCAAACGAGCTCAGAAGTAAACATCAACTGTTTGAATCAATCCACCGTCTTTCCGTGTAACCTGGCGTGCTTTCTGAGGAAATGAATGTCATGTCAGCCAGACTGCACACGGCCGCGCGCGTAACTTGCCTTGATGCTTTGTTCCGCAGCGTCCGCAGAATCTTCCAGCAGCAAAGAGTCCAGCAGTTGAGTGCGGTCTTGTAGCGGAACCAGCTCCGTGTTTGGTGCTGCCAGCACCATCGTGAGAGGGCCTGTCACACACCACATGATACTCATCCACAAAACGGTTTGCCAAACTGTCAACGACTTCATCTCGGTCATTGTAAAAGGTACGCAACCTGTTGGTCTCAGTGAACATGTTCCTCTCAGAGCCGTCTAAGAGATGTTCAGAAATTTGGTCTGCATGTTTTTTCGAGCATTCTACGAGTATCGGAAAAGACGTGATGAAATGTTTTTAGGCTTTTCACCAACGCTTGTTTTACTCTCCAGCTTAGCATTGTCAGAAATTGCATGAATGGTGTCACTCTTGGGCGGCGACAACACATAACGTTGTGGGGACCCGTTTGGTGGAGGATGCCGGAATCGTACAGAGTGGAAGGGTTACCAATGGCACTCCCTCTCGGATCAAACGCTGTACGGCCAGATAGGGGCCTGGAACGATCTTGCGTTTGTAAGGGATAAAGTGGAATGGGTGATAGTCATGTAACAACAGATGGCCTCCTGGGCGAAGCCGACGGAGCGCGAGTACCGTCTCCCGGTATACCGTTGTTCCGCGATGATGGCCGTCCAGGAAAATCAAGTCGAACTCGTCTTCAGATTGGTTCAGGAATGAGATCGAGTCTGCTTGGACGAATTCTACCTGAGCATCCGGTTGGATTTTGTGAATCATTTGTTGTGGCGAGTATCGTTGTCCATGCTGTGGCCAATAGCCGGTTGATGCATCGTTTACGTCCACGATGTCGACACTGCAAATCTTGAACTGGCTCGTTTCTAATCGGGCGGCTGTTAAAGCTGACGTGAAGACAAGCGCCGAATGGCCAAGAAAACTACCAATTTCCAAAACGGACGAAGGTTGTAGGTTCCGTGCGAAATGAAACAGTAGCCGTTTTTCGATGGACTGTTCCAACGAAAGGTTGCCCAAACCGCATTTGTGAAATGAATTCAAGGCTTCCTGCCAGAGGTGGTTTTCTGAGTCGCAATGGTCAACGGCGGCACGAAGCCGTTCGTCAGCTCGTCCCAAACGAGAAGTCTCGCATGCGAGGCGAGAAGTTTGACTCAGGAATATTCTGTTTGCCCAAATATCAACGAGATTGGCGATGGGTGTGGGCAATCGCGAGACCAATTCGATTATTTTCATCGTTCTGCAGATTTCCGAGGTGTTGTTCTGGGAGGCAGTGTCAGTGAATGGCTGAAAGATCGTCTGGTCTGAGTGAAAGCATGGGCGTTGATAAGTCCACGAGATCACTTTGTTTTAAAGGTTTACGAGAAGCTATTGTCGCAGATTTCCCTTCTCGATTAGAATAAGATTGTAACCGCAATACGGATCCAATAAGGATCATCTTTCTTCCGCCGGCTCTGCTCATAGACCTTCCTTGCGTACTTTCATTCATTACTTTGCCGGACTGTTGATCGTTATTGTGGGGGTCGTGATCTATGCGAATTCCATCCACGTCCCTTTCATCTTTGATGATAGCCAGAATGTGGCGTTTAACGAACACCTTCATTTGAAGGAGTTATCACCGCAAGGGCTCTATGAGGCAGCCTTTGAGAGCCCCCTTCCCAGTCGGGCTGTGGCTAATCTTAGTTTTGCCCTTAATTATTATTGGAGCGGCGAGGACCCCCTGGTTGGCATGCATGTTGTCAATATCTTAATCCATGTGGTGAGTGGGTTGTTGGTCTACGCTCTTTGTTTGCTCTGGATGAGAGTCAGTAGCGAAGGAGTATTGTGTCGCGACCCCTGGAGCATTTGCGATACTCGTCGACAACTCATCTCGGCGATCGCCGCTTTGGTATTTGTAGCGCATCCCGTGCATAGTCAATCGGTGACATATGTTGTGCAGCGGATGGCGTCGTTGGCTGTCATGTTTTATCTGCTGGCTTTGGTTTTGTATTGTCTGGGGCGTCTACAAAGGGATTCGTTGCGACGGAACTGGTGTTTGGTGGGCGTGTTGGTGTTCTGGGGACTGTCTCTTGGCTGCAAAGAGATTGCTATCACGTTGCCGTTGATTGTGGTGCTGATGGAATGGTTGTTGTTTTCCAAATCCCCCACGGTGCCGCGCATGATTGGGCGACGTCTGAAATGGCAACTCGTCTGTGGTGGCGTGGCGTTGTTGTTGGCTGTCGTCGTCATCTGTCTGGTGTCTCGCCGTAATCCGTTGCTAGAAGTCGTAAATGGTTACAGATTTCGTGATTTTACGATGGCAGAACGATTGTGGACACAAGCGCGGGTGGTCGTGTTCTATCTAAGCCTGCTGTTCTATCCTCACCCATCACGTCTTAATCTGATCCACTACATTTTTCCGCCGGTCAGTGGCCTGGCTTCTGTGGGGACCGCCGTTAGCCTGTTGGTGTTGAGTTCGCTGGTTGGGTGGGCAGTTTATTTTCTGAGAAGTCGGCCACTTTACACGTTTTGCATATTATGGTTTTTCGGCCAGTTATTGCTCGAGTCAACCATGATGCCGTTAGAGATGATTTTCGAGCATCGCCTGTATTTGCCCTCGGTGGGGATCATTTTGCTGTTTGTGCTGCTTGTTGATACGGCTTGGGGACGATGCAGGCGAGTGGCCTTGTTTGCAGTGTGGGCCGTCGTCTTGGGGGCCATGATGGCCGGTACGATTGCTCGCAATCAAGTATGGCAGGACGTGATTGGATTGTGGACAGATGTGATCGTTAAGAGCCCCATGGAACCTCGTGGTTGGAACAATCGAGGAAAAGAATATGTCACCATGGGTTTGTCTGACGAAACGATACGTGATGAATATCTTGAAAAGGGAATGCATGATTACAAAATTGCGTTAGGACGTGCACAACACTTTGTGGAAGTGCTGAACAACTTGGGCAATCTGTACGTCGAGTTAGGTCAGCGACAGCCGGCGCTCGCATATTTGACGAAGGCGATTGAACTTCGCAAAGGCATGCCTATCTTTTGTTACAACCGAGCCGTAGCGTTTGAACAATTTAACGATCTGGAATCGGCCATTGCCGACTACACACACGCTATTACGATCAACGATGAATTCGCTGGAGCGTATTTCAATCGTGGTGTCGTTCTGGGCCAGATCGGCGAGACTCGACGAGCCATCGACGATTTTAGCCGAGTCATCGCACTGCAAAGTGACAACTCAGCTGCATATTTGAATCGTGGTGACGCGCATATGCAATTGGGACAGTTGAATTTGGCTCTGCGCGACTTCGATGAAGTCATTCGTCTAGATCCTGATATGGCGCAAGCCTACTACAATCGGGCCGGCACGTATTCTCAACTTGGCGAGGCGCAGCAGGCTTTACAGGATTATAACCGTGCGATCGAAATTGGAGATTTGGATTTGGCCTATTATAACCGGGGCAATATCTATATGAACCGGGAGGACTATGTTCGTGCCATTGAAGATTTTTCACAGGCCATCGAAAAAAATCCGCTAAACACAGGCGCGCTCAACAATCGAGCTCTGTGTTACATGAGCCTGAACGACTTTGATAAAGCGTTTACTGATTTTGACCGCGCCATCGAGTCTGATCCTAAATCGGCGATAGTCTATGTCTGTCGAGGAAACGCGCATTTGATGTTGGGGAATCATACTGCTGCGCAACGCGAGTACAACCGCGCTCTGGCTCTGAGTACAGACATTCCACAAGCTTACTTCAATCGCGGGCAAGCACGGGCCGCACTTGGAAACCACACCGGAGCTGTTCGTGACTTTGGCCACGCGATTCGGCTACTACCTCAGGATTCACAGAATTATCACCGCCGAGCTCAGTCTTTGTACCACCTAGGCCAGTTCGAGGCCGCACAGCGAGACGTGGACCAATGCCAGCAGATGGGCGGTAAGGTCAATGCCGGACTGCTCAAGGCGGTGCAGAGTGCACTTCAACGTTCTCCACGCGGCGGTGGTTGACCATCATTTCGGTTGTAACTCGGCCGGAGTCACCACGCGATCAAACACAGCGATTTCGTCAAGTCGACCTTCCCAATTGGCTTGATTGTCGCTGCGTCCTCCGAAGAAGAGTTCGTCAAACTGCTCTGGAATGTTTCCCTGGATCGTGGTGTCGATTTCCGGATGGTCATGGTGATTTAAGAACACGCGGACACGATTGCCATCTCGCACAAGCAACGCATGGTTCCATGTCCAACGGGAAATCGGTGTCGTCCCCATAGCAACCGAATCACTCAGATCTGGTCCATGTTGATAGATTAAAACCCCTGGCTGATTGGCCGTCCCTCCGATTCCCAGATGGTCTCCGTATGCTGTGAGGTTGTGATTGCGGTCCCTCGAGAACATCCAACCTGTCACCTCGCGTGCATCCGACGGCATGCCGTTCCAAAACCAAAGAGATACACTGTATTGGTTGTCTAGTTTGCGAACCTGTGTTCGTAAGCGACCTCCAGCGAAATGTGCAGCCCGATTCATTTCGCCATCCTGGCAAAAGAGATCGGAGCGAGGTCCGTCCAGAAAAAATACAACTCCAGGTTCGTAGTATGCATGTCGGGCATGTTCCGTTAGGTCGGCTGCCATTGTGCCGGCAAATTCATCAAGTCTCCAGTACGCGCGGGGACGAGCGGTTAATTGGGCGGTACACGTCGCTCCTTGACTTTGAAGGTAGACATGCCGAGTTTCACCGGCCACCTTTTCTAATAAGTGTAGCGCGGCCTGGGCGATCTTGGGTTCTGCCATGATTTCCAAACCGGCAGAGCGGGCCGCCCATGTGTTGTAGCCTCCCAACAAATGTTGTTCTGGTGGTGGGATATAGCCTTCGGCCCCATTTGCCAAGTCGAACACCATCGTGTTGCGAAGAGGACTTTGAAGCTTAATTTTCAGTCCGGTCAGGGCGTAGGTTTCGGTAGGCGTCGTGGCGATACCGATCTCACCGATACGAATCGCCTGGACGACAATCTCAGAGGCCTGTTTTTCATGCAAATGGATTTGTTCCTGTGCGTAGACTTGCGTTGTGGTTTTGGGGGGCTGGTCTCCCAATTCTTCGACGATGTTTTGTGCCCACTGCAGACGTTGAGCGTCAGGGACTCGCAGTGGCAGCGTGAATCGCGTTTCTGCCATTCCAAGTGTCACATCGTGCTGGTATTCGATATTGCTGCAGACAGATATGGCGATGGTCAGCAATTCCTCCGTGTATTCGTCGATAGAAATATCATTTTTTTGTTGATCCGAGGGCAGCGAATAGTCTCGTCGCCAGACGTCCCCGCTGCAGCCGTGGGACATGATTCCCACAAATGCGGGCGAACCAGCGTCTGACGTCTCCAACCGCTTCCGCAAACCTTCACAGAACATGCCATAATAATCAGCGTTCACTGGTGAAACGCCAGCGAAATAGTGCATCGAAAAATTTGCGAGCACTGCGATCGGGCGGCCATCGATAGCCTGTACGGAAATGAGTGAGAGGTCGGGGTCTTCGGGGCCGGATACCCCTGTTACCTTATTCCAGTCTCGAGCCGAGTGCATATTGGCTCGAACGGTGAGATTGCCGAACGGATCCTTGTCCATGCGGTCCGGACGATGAATCCAGCGGCGTAACGCGGTAAACTCACCCGCATCGCCCACTCCCCAACCAATCTGAGCCGGTTCAAGGTTTCTTTGTGCCGCGGTGATGGCTTCTACCAGCTTAATACGTAGGAAGGTTGGGTACTGCGGATCGACACCAGTACCCAGGGCACTTAGTGATGATGGTGCCGTATGAGTGTGGGTGGCGGCAATGGTAATGTGATTGGTAGGGATGTTCGTCTGTTTAAAAGCCAGTTGCTTGGCTTCATCGATCAGCTCTCGAGGTAGCGCGCAGCTGTCCACCACGACGATGACTAGCTGTTGGGTGCCGTCGTCCAATGCCAAGGCGCGTGCATGCAACTTAGAAGTTGCGCGAGAAGCTGAGTGTTGGAGCATGCTTCCGTTAATGAGGACCGGAAAAACTGTGGGAGTAACATCGATGGCTGCCGCACCGGCCATCAAGCCGGCAGTCGCCTGAGATGAAAAAAAGATGCCTGCTCCAATGAATACTAACAAGCTCAAGCTTGTGAGAAGTCGACACATGGCCATTTATCCTTCATGGAAGAGTGGTGCCAGAAGGGATCCGTCCAGCTGACGATGGTGGTAACACGCCTTCGCAATACGTTCACGTAAGTATATCGTGAATCACATCACCATGCACTTCGGTCAAACGAAAGTCCCGACCTGAGTGGAGTCAAACGGACATGGTGCTTGGCAGATTGCAAAGGCTGAGACGCTCCGTGAATTTGACGGATGTCTGTGGCCGCAGACAAAAAAAGGCCAGAATTATCGCCAGTCGCACGATAGAGAATGTTGGTTGGCATGGTGAACGATCGGTATAACCATTGGCTCCTAAGGAGAAGGAGAAACTGTGGACCAAAAAGCGGCACGAGCCCCTTTCTGTTTGAGAGTTGAGTCCCCTCTCCGAAATCCGAACCATGCCGTCGAGAGACCCACGCGCATGCACATCGTGTTTGGTTTCCGGGGATTTCAGTGTCCAAAATCCTTGGCGGCGTTCGGTGCGAGTCAGTGCAATGCAAGACATTCCAGCTAGTCCACGAGCTTTTCTAGCCTTAATAACGTAATTTTCAACTGTTCTTCGGCTGCAATCCGGATTTCGTCGCCGGCATGATTGTCCAATCGCCGTTCTAGAATGTCCAACATTTCTGACGCGGTTTTACCGGTAGCGAACACAATAAAGATGTAACCGAATCGCTTCCAATAACGATCGTTTCCCACCGCCAGTTGGCTCAAAGTTTCCTCGCTGGCACCCGTAACTCCTGATTGCTCGCCGGATGCCCATGATTGTGTGATGCTGAACTTGGCACGCAGGCTGTCCAAATCTCCGATCCTTGGATGGGCCGCGAACGCTTCTCGCCAATCGTCTTTCGCGAGTGACCACCAGATTTGGGTAGCCATTGCGAACAACTGTTCGTCATGATCGAACGGACGAGATGCTGTCATTTGACGAACCCATTGTGTCGACGCGCAGCATTTGGTCATCGTGTCTGAGAAACATTTGTTGTCTAGATTGGATAGGAATTCAGTGAGTGACATGAAGATAAGATCGCTTCCCAATGTGAAATGACATGGATGGTTGCGGCGCCCAACGTTGTGAAAGATTGTGGTTGCATGGTGTCGTCCAGGAAAGTTCTCAAGCTCGTCCCGATGGATCGGCTGAGGGATCAAGTTCCCACCGAGCCTACTGTCCTCAATCTAAGACGTTACATAGCGTGTCCTCACTCGGCCAACCGTTTGAGCGTACCGGCAAGGACATGGATGCCCGTTTTGATGGCTTCTGGTGTTGCGAATTCTTCGGGGCGATGACTGATCCCATCTCGGCAAGGTATGAACACCATTGTTGTTGGAGCGATCAGCGCCATGAAGAGCGCGTCATGGTATGCTCGGCTGATCATTTCCAGACATGTTACGTCGATGGTACGGCAGGTGTCCTTTACGGCGGCAACCACCGTAGGATTACAAGTAGCCGGGGGATCGGCGTTGATGAGTTCGACAGTCGTTTTCAAGTTTCGATCGTTTCCGATCTCTTGAGCTTGCTGCTGGATACGATCCAGGACTCGATTTCGGCGATCCAACTCGATATCCCTCACGTCGATTTCCATCGTCACGCGGCTGGGGATGCTGTTGATGGCGCCAGGGTGGACTTGCAATAGTCCTGTGGTAGCGACGGTGTCATGGCCTCCTTCGTGTAACGCCAGTTGTTCCACTACTAAGGCTAATTGAGCCGCTGGCAACAGCGCGTCCACACGCTCGGGCATCAGGACAGTTCCCGCATGACCGCCCTTGCCGTGAAACACGACACGAACCGCAGCGGGTGCGGCGATAGCCGTTACCACGCCGATCGGTATGGACGCTTCTTCCAGCTTAGGACCTTGCTCAATATGTAATTCCACGAAGGCGTGATATTGACCGGGCGACAGAACGACGTCTGCTAGGGATCCATGGCAACCAGCCATCCGTCGAGTCTCTTCAAACGTTACCTGATTGGTATCGACTAATTGGGACGCACGAAGTGTGTCAAGCTGTCCCGAAAGCAGGCGGCTACCCAAACAACCGATCCCGTACCGCGTTGGCTCCTCGCTGTTAAAAACGATCAGTTCCAAAGGCCGTTTTGGTTGAAATCCTGATTCCCGCAAGGTACGAAGTGCTTCGAGTCCCCCCAGAACTCCGACCGTACCGTCGAAGCGACCTGCGTGTGGAATGGCATCAATGTGAGAGCCGGTTGCCACTGGTGGCAATAACGGATCTCCGGCGTCCCAGCGACCGAATATGTTTCCGGCGGCGTCGGTGTGGACCTGCAAGCCAGCTTGCGACATCCGTTCGCATACGAAAATGCGGGCTTCTAAGTCGGGCTGCGTGAACAGAATGCGGGTAACGGACGGCGCTGGCGAATCAGAGAATTGAGCGAGTTGTTCCAGCTCAACACACACACGTTCGATGTTTACCACCACATCACCTGGTCTGATCACTCATATTCAAGAGACTCACGGTATACATTTTTGTAATAGATGTAACTGGCCGGTGTCTTTCCCATGGCTACGAACCATTGTGGACAGAACGAAGCCATCCAAATCACGTCTCCCTCGCGAACTGGATAGTAATGATCGCCCAGCCGGTAGACTCCAGCGCCAGCTAACATCATGAGCCCGTGTTCCATCATGTGGATTTCAACCTGAGGCAAAGTTGCCCCTGGTTGATAGGTGAAAATATTGATTGCCATATCGAAAGCGGGTTTGTCCGGCAAAAGGGTCTTCAACAGCGCCGCTGGATCGCCCTGAAATGGCTCGGCATTAACATCCGCCTGGTTGCCCATCACAGGATACGTGACTTCGTCTTGTGAAAATGGTTGGAAATTTTTTTCAAAAACGAGTAGCTGCGCATTTCCTTTCGCCTTCACACAATGTTGGCAGCCTGCTGGAAAATAGGCATATCCGCCGACTCCCAGCGTATCATTTGCAAATTGTTTGCCGATGCTTGCGTCGTCAAATTGTACGCTGACCAGCCCATTCAACACATATACAAACCGTTGTATGTGATTTCCAGGCGATTTGCTTGCCGTTCCTGATTCTAAGTCAACCGTGTATTGCAAGAATCGAGCACCCATTGTCGGTGATATATGAATGGTCTCCGACGCATTTTGCCAGCCAGCGGCGGGAGCTGACACGTGTGTGTCGGGTGTGATCAGTGCATGGTCGGGCATGACCCGCGACCTGGTATGGCCAAATACGTCCATAGAACGGATGCCTTCAAACTCGTAGAATTTTGAATCGTGAAAAAGCGAGTGCCCATTGTAGCGGACCGTGTTGTCAATTCAAACGTTGGTCACGCGGCTGATGGGGGTGACTGGAACACTGCGGGAAACGATGCACCCAGATCACGGTTTGCGAAATAGTAGAAACTGCAAACTGCCCAGCATGAGCAGTGATAGCACCATGAGTGTGATCCCGTAGATAAGCAAAAACCAGCGATCACTACGTTGTTGCGCAACAGTCAAATTTGTGAGTAACCCGGTGCAGAGCATGGCTAAGGGCACCACTACTGGAAACAAAGCAATCCCTGCCATACCCAGCCTTGCGAGACCAAGCATCATTGCCACAATCCAGATGGCTAGGAAAATTTGGCGCAGACTGAAGATCATGCGTGACGGCAACGTGCGAACCACAAAAGCAAGAGGGAACGAATGCCCCAGGCAGCATGCTGTTTTCTTCGCTTGCGATTCAGGGGATGACGATGGGAAACATGCCTAAACACTATGGACAACGTTTCGTTTTCCGATTGCCAAGAAGATCAAACCACTATACAGGATGACCATCCAGACAGAAGGCTCAGGAACCGCTGTATTATATGACGACGGTGAAAAATTCCCAGTGAGCAATGTAAAGTCAGTAATGTCGATATCCGCATCACCGTCGAAGTTTCCTCGTTGCCAGGTGTTCGCAGATCCTGCCGCGCCGGTGGGGTCAAAGAAGTTAGAAAGTTGTGAAAAGTCGGTGATGTCCACATTGCGAATTCCAGTGGAGAGTACATTGTCGCTGTCTCCTCGACGGTATGAGGTTGCATAGCCGTTGACAACGGCGGCTTCAGAAAGCCATTGAGTTAGGTCGGCCTGATCAAGCAGTAGGTCACCGTTGAGGTCAAACGCGTTTTCCGAAGGAACAGATACGCCCGAGACCAGGTTACCCTGAGCATACAGCAAGTCGATGTCTTGGACATCGCATACCAGATCGCCGCTAAAGTCACAGCGGCTTTCTTCCGCGACATAGAATACATTCTCCTGCAAGACAGAAACCCCAGTGTTTAGCTCGATGATTTGGGACAGTGTGATTTCGTCCAAGTCAATTACGGCTTGAACGTCCGGCAATTGTAGATCCGGATCTCCCGTATAAAAGAATCGATCGCCATCCCGTAGTCGATCGAACTGATTGGTGAGCACGGATCCGGCCAGTTCACCGAGTACGGTTCCTGCCACTTGGTCTTCGGCAATCGCTCCGATAAAGGGATCGATGTCTCCGGCCGTGCTGTAAAGGTCCATCAAGGCTTGAGTGACCGAAGCGTCGGAACTAATCTGTGAAAAACCTTGTAGTGTTAGTCCGTAAGCCAGTCGTAGCGAGTTGTAGCCGGGGAGTCCATGGTCACGACCACGCTGGATGTCAAGAGCTGCGAGATCCAGTCCCCCCGCACCCGGGGGCCCGAATAAGAAGTTTCGCAAATCATCGACGAGCATGGGGTCGTTCTCTTGAGCTACCTGGTTGGCGAGTCCTTTGAGTACCAGGTCGACGTTATTGGGATCATTGAAAAAGGCCACATTAAAGAAAGCGTCTCGTACGGCGAGGCTACCAGTTTGAGTTCCAGCATTATCCACTAAGGTAATGGCAGGCGATTGCATACTGTGACCGAACCGGAAAAATGCTGTCGTGAACGAATTGGTAATGGCGGCGTTTAAAGACGAATCATAGCTGTAATCTGCCGCCCGAGGAGCGGAAGTTCCCAGGATTGCCGGAAGGAATTCCTCGTAAGTGATCTTTTGTAACTCGGCTCCCACAATCTTGCGGCTTAACTGGAATAGCTCCTCGTCCGTCAAGTTACCATTTTGTTGTTTGAGTAGGCCGGCTAGCCGATTGTGTTCGCGAACAAATAACGCATGGGTGGCGGTCAAGCCCACGTTTTCATTAGCGCGAATGTCACCAGCTAGAAACAAAGAGGCACCCAGACCAAATGGATCCTGATTCGGGAACGTATTGTCTGTATTCAGTCCTGGCAATGAGCCCCCTGCTGAGGTTGCCAATAACCCGTCCGATAACGTCCTGAGAGCCGTCGCACGAATCGTGTCCGATCCGTAGATTTGTGAACCATCCACGTAGGCCGTCATTTGATTGACTTGTTCTCGAGCTACGTTGGGAGGGCCCTGTAGCCCCGTGTTGGGATCATAATTCGTACGGTGAAAAGAAATCGGCATCGGGCCCAAGACGTCATTCGGATCCAATACCGGAATCGAAAAAGAAACCGTCGCGCCTGTTGACAACGTGTCACCATTGCCTCCGTTACTAGCCCGTGAAAGATCGTGCGACAGGAATTGACCCCATTGAACGACCCAGTCACTCAGATGACGCGCATTGGGTACGCTGCTAGTTTGTGGACTGATTCGATTGCTAATGTCACGAGGACTCGGCAAACCTTGCTTGAGAACGTCGCCGACAACGTCCTCGAAACGATGGCCGTAGCCGAAGCGAATGAAGTTAGCGCCTGCCATTCCGTTAGACGGTGATCCTATGTTGTTTCCCGTACCGTCAAAACTACGATACTCAACCGAAAAACCGTCCGAGGGACAGCAGCACATCATCAGCATCCAGACGCTCCATAGAGTTTTCCATGGAGCTTGCGGTAGGATTAAGAATCGTGCCATTGTGGTGTAGGAAAGTACACAGAAAGCCTAAATGAGGTGGTGAGATGATCCGTGGCTCCCTGCGAGATCTTACGATTAGTTCTATTATACACAACGCTTAAAAAGCTTAATTCTAGGAGGTTATGAAGGCAAGCCTGCATTTTGTGGTGACGGAATGAACCGTTTCCGATCTCGTGGGGGATGTGGCAGCACATGGACGCATGGCATCCATTCCATCAACGATTATTGACTGTTCTTTGGATGGGGGCACGTCGGAGATACCGTGCATAGATAGGTCCTGAACTCATGACTTGTGGACCGGGGACGTCACTATAGGTCAAAACGGTTGTTTCGTTGATGATCGTTGGCGCTGACCAACTGGCCCCACCGTCGCGTGACCTGATCAGTATCGAACTGACCAGTTCTTCCCTTCCGAGTCACCCAGCACAATGCAAAGATTGTCGCCCTTTTCGCTGTGCTGCTGCATTGCAACTACCAACGCATTCGCTGTCGTCGTCGTTGCTACGGGTGACAAAAAGTCACAGTCATTGTCTGTCGCAATGGTAAAACGTTCCCAAGGTACCCAACGCAGGGCAGTTGCACCCAGCGTGTTATCTGTGTCGTGCTTGGTAGATCGCGCTTGTTCGGTGCCATGTGTCCTTGAGGCAGGACAAATGGTTGATGTCGGCACGCCGGCCAACATCATGATGGAGAGGGATCGAGTAAAGCTCATAAGTGTTTGCCAATCGCAATAGTGACAATCCTTGAAAAGTCGATCTTAGGGGATCCATCTTCTCAAAGCAACGGACTGACTGGCGACTATCAAGGCAGTAGAAGTGTCGAGCAACGTTGCGATAGAATGGAACACGTTAGGTGACGTTCTGCTTGACGAAGGCAGAGGCAGTGTTGAGTTTGTTGGGGGATGAGTCACTGTATGTTTTTGAATGGGATGGCCTATCGCAGAGTTTGTTCTGCTATCGAACATGGCTTTCCAGTAGCTATCGTGCATGCCCTGTTTGCAAGCAAGGAGAAAGAATGTTTGTCTGGAATGGCCGATTGTCAAAAATGTTTTTAATGCCTTTGATCTTCCTGTACGGTTTATTGGCTGTTCTATGTCCGCTAGCCAAGGGCGAAGATTCGAGGATTTCCTCGGGGGGTGGTGAATCACGAATTTTGGTGCGGCAGGCTTTGCCTCAAGGTTTGAGTGTAGAACTCAATACACTGGGGCCTTATCGCTATATCCAAGTCAACTTTCGTGAACAATCTGGTGATTATGCGAACAATGATCCTAGTCTCGGAAATTGGGCGATTCAAATTCCAGAGTTGATTGGCAACTCGGAAGGGTTCATTTTTGGATTTGATCCAGACCGCCGCTGGCTGCCAGTCCCCGGTCAGCCGAACGCCATCTACTATGAAAACGAAAGTAAGCCAATCGGTCCCGACGAACCTGTGGCTTTTGCCGGCCAACGAGAAATGATCAATCGTGAAGGACGCCTTAAATATCGGGCGACGGTGATCGTGGATAGCGATCGCGTTGATATTGAAATGGCGATCACGAACCTGGAGAACAAAACCACCTCGATCTTTACCGACATTTGTAACCGGTACTATGGTCGTGGTAATGTTTGGGGATGGTCGGAACGAACTTACGTAAAGGTGCGTGGTGAGTGGATTTTGCCGCGGCGACTGTTTGCGGGAGAATTCGGCCCTAAAGGGGTACGGTGGTTCGTCAGGACGCATCCTCCTGGACCTAATTACCAACACGAGTTTGTTCGTAATAGCGTCGGCAATCCGGCAATCCATATTATGGATAGCCCCTATATTTGTATGCCGTTGCAAAATGGGACCCATACGGTCATGTATGGGTCACCTCAGGGATCTATGGTTTTTTTCAATCCCGATTCTCCTTGTACGCATAGTGATGCATGGACTTCCAATGTTGCGCCAGGTCAGACAATCACCCAGCTTACTTCATTGCGTGTTTACCCGATGCCAAAAGACAAAGCCATCGAGAAGTTCGAACGCGAGATGAAAGAAATTGCTAGCCCATGAGGATTGCACTCTACGGCTCCATCGCTTGGCGGCATCCTTTTGGTTTCCGACAAGTCATTGATTGGGCTAAATAATTTGGGTGGGACTGTGTAGACGCACGTGGTATGTGTATTGGCATTCCTGGTGATCCGTGCAACTATCTCGATGCGTTCGGCTATGACATGTTGGGGCCTCGACAGATTCGTCCATCAGCACGTGCAGACCTGCATCACGTTTTGAAAGAAGCGGGCACCCCTTTGTGTGGTATTTATTGTTCCAGTCCCCTGAATCTTCCCGGGGAACAAGGCAAGAGATATCGACAGCTTTTCTGTGAATACCTGGAGTTAGGTGTTGATTTGGAAGCAGAATGGGTGCGACCGATCTACAACACGCAGGCGACTTATCAAGGACCGGAGATGTCTAGGCAGGAAGCTTATGAACGTATCACTGAGGGAGCTCGAGAAGTTGGCCTGCTGGCAGCGGAAATCGGCATCGGTTTGTTGTTCGAAAACAATGAAAATACGGTTCATGCTAATGCTGCCGAATTGCTGCAGCTGCAACGTGACGTTAGCGATGTTTGCCGTGTGGGCATCGCCTACGATCCCGTGAATGCTTACTTCCAAGGAAACGATCCGCAGCAAGAACTGGACGCACTCCGTGGACAGATCGACGTGTTGCATGTCAAGAATGTCCGACGAGTTGCCCGTTTTCAGGACGGGTACATGCCGCGAGGCGAACATCACTATGCCTGGACAACTTTATCCGATGGAGACCTTGATTGGCGCCAACTGATTCCTCGGGCAGCCCAAGATGGTTTTGATGGGGCGATCGTGTTTGAATACGTCAACCCTTTTAAAGGGATGCCACTATCGTATTGGAACACAATTCGCGAACCGCCGGTTGCAGCTCATGAAGAGGCTGAATACCTGCGATCAATCCTGAATTTGTTGGATTAGATCGAGTGGAGTTCCAAGGTGGTGATTGTTTTACAGCGATGTTAGCTCTCCCACGCTTCGTCTCGCTCGCGTGCGTCCTGTGGAAACGCATCTAACACCGTTCAATACGGTACCGGCGCGGGGGCTCCGAACATGCGCCGAACGCGCCACCCCAGAAATGGAAACAACCCTCGAGTTGGCGGCGCTGCGTGAACAACCGGTGTGTAGCTAGCCCTTACCACTGGTCCGGGAGCATAAGCTGTGGTCATCGGTGTGGCACACGTCCTGATTGGTGCGTTGCAAGTGGTGACCGGTGAGCAGCACGTTGTCACGGGTTGATAGCAAGTAGAGGCTGTAGTCGCAACGGCTGATACGGGGGGTGAAACGGGAACTGTGGAAACTTGTGTGACATAGGTCAGCGGATCTGGTGACTCGATGACTGAAACTGTCGGCGTGGGTTCTGTAATAGGTACAAAGGAATAGGATTCCGTGCTGATACCTTGATTCATGGCCACAAGTGGGAGGGTTGTGGAGGACGCGCTGGGCGCCTGTGGAAACGACGCCAGTGACTGATAGACCAGAAAATGTTCTGCGTGGGCCAGCTGGCAGAGGACCGCGACGGACGTGAATTTTGCGAAGAATATCAGTCGATAGTTCAAGATATCGCTCCTGGTGTGTACGATAAGCGTTTCGTTTAACTGAACGCTGCGGCCTGGTTCGCAGCTCTGTTTTTCCTATTGTGATATACACTACAAATTAGAGGACGGTTCCCTCTTGGCCATGGAAAATTCCAAGTTTTACCCAAAACGGTGGTCGGTTTTGGTAAAACGTAACGGTCACCGAAGGACGAAGTTTCACGGTAGTTTCAAGGGATGGTGAAAGTAAAGGGATAACATGCAAATCGTTGACCCACATATTCATTTTTGGGAGCTGGGAACGGACGCCTATCAATGGCTCACAAGTACTGCCGAAACATTCATTGGTGCAGCGAATCGACTTGATCGAAGATTCCTTCCCCCAGATCTCTTCGAAGGTGCCAAGGATATCGAAATCGTCAAGATCGTACATGTCGAGGCGCTGAGAAATCCAAAGTCGCCCATCGATGAAACTCGATGGCTGCAAAGTCTCGCCGATGAAGGCGATTTTCCTCAAGGTATTGTGGCAGCAGCCGATCTGTCGTCGCCGGATGTTGAATCAATCTTGGAGCAACATCGAGCATTTGACAACGTGCGAGGAATCCGCCAGATCCTAAATCGTCACATGGATCCAGTTTATAACTATGTGGATACTGATTACCTCAATGACTCAACTTGGTGCCATCAATTCCAGTTGCTTAAGAAGTTTGATCTATCGTTCGATCTACAGCTATATCCAAAACAGGTTCCAGATGCGTGCCGAATCATCGACGCAAGTCCTGATACGGTTTTTGTATTAAACCATACTGGCATGTTCGTCGATCGTACCTTGGAAGGATATCGGCAATGGCGAGACGGTTTGGCAGCATTGTCAAAACGAGACAACGTGTTTGTGAAGATTTCAGGGCTCGGTATGTTTGATCATGAATGGACTGTCGAAAGCTTCCGGCCATATGTGCTACAAACGCTCGACTTTTTTGGCGTTGAGCGATCGATGTTTGCCTCGAATTTTCCCGTCGATAAACTGTTTTCAGACTATGTACGAGTCTGGACTGCGTTTGATGAGATCACTCAAGGGTTTTCGGTAGACGAACGAAAGTCTTTGTTTTGTGTCAATGCAGAAACCGTCTATCGTATTTAGTAATACCTGCGCCATGCTCTGTGAGAAAACGTAATGCACTTGGCTATTCTACTTCGCCGTCTCTTCGTATTTGGTTTGCTGTTTTTCAATATTGGCTGTGCTGGACACTGCCTGGCTGCCATTCTTGTTGCGGCTGCTGATTCGTCTCTGCGTGACAAGGCGAGAGCGGACTACGTCTGCGATGGAAAAGACGATCAAATGGAATTGGCGGCAGCGTTTGCCGAAGTCCCACAGGGGAAAACGGATCTCGACATCAATCCCAAGACACAAAAGACCGTTCGGTGTGCATTAAATCATACCGTGGAGTGGGCGGCCGGCAGTTATCATCTGACCGAGACGTTGGAAATTCCCGACGCTGCGAATTGTTCGATTCAGGCGTTGGGAACTCATCCGCATTATGATCGTGCCGAAGGAGATGCCATTGTTCTTCGAGGCATGAATGCTTGTCGCTATCAATTCGGGACCGTCGAATCCTGGTCGTCTGGTGCGGCCTTGCGTGTTTGTCCGAACAATAGCATGCCGGCATTGATGAGCTTTGTCGACTTCACACGTCTTCAAGGGCATCATCAAAACATGTTGGATCTGGCTAACGAAAACATTTGTGTCAATCGGTTTACGGGAACCGATGTGGCTGGATTTGACAAAGGGATTTTTGTTGGTGATGCGGGCGGTCGTGAGCAATCAACTTCGGTACATGACAATCGACCAAGAAGGAGTGTGTCAGAGTGTTTACCGTGATCCAAGCCGAACCGGTTTCCGGGGCTGCAGCAGGTATTCCTACATCTCAGGCAATACGGGCCGGTGATTTTGTCTTTCTCTCGGCGCAATTTGCTTCGGATGAGAATGGCCAGATCGTCAGTGGCTCTATCGAAACGGAAACACGGTTGACCTTTGCAAACATTCAAGGTTTGCTTGCCAAGGCAGGCTTAGCATTGAGTGATATTGTTCAAGTGCGCTGTTATTTGGCGAACGTTGACGACATTGCGGGTTTTAACCGTGTCTATCAACAGACTCTCAGCCAACCTTATCCGGTTCGAACCATGTTGATGGGGTGTCTGCCGTGTGACGGTCGAGTTGCGGTGGATGTGGTGGCCTACGCGGGCTAACCTGGCGGCAGTAAGCTTTCCGGTGCATTGGAATTCCGAACGAGTTCAGACAACGTATGTGTTGGCACCTCTTCATTCGACAGGAGTCGTTTGATGGAAAGTGGGTCTTTGAAACCAGCACCGGTTACCAGACAAACGACATTCGCATCGGCACTCAGCTGGCCTTGATCCCAAGCTGCCAAAACGCCGGCCAATGCGGCGGCGCCGGCCGGTTCGCAAAAGATTCCTTCTTCTCGCGTCAATCGAGACTGGGCGTGCCATATCTGTTCGTCAGAAACCAGATGCCCGCTACCTCCTGTGTGTCGAGCGGCTGTGATCAATTCGTGGCCGTCGAGGATACTGGCACATTGCAATCCACTAATCTGGGTGGTCCATTGAACTGGTGTTGCGCGGTCGGCTCCGTCGCGTAATGGACCTGCGACTGTGTTGTTACCTGCGGGTTGCACGCATTCGATCTTTGGTCCACGGGATAAGGTGCCGCAAGCGACCATGTCCTCAAAACCACGAGCAATTGCCAATGTCAATCCGCCTCCACTGACCGGGCTGAAAACGTGATCCATCGGGGTGTCCATTTGCTCCACCAGTTCATAGCTGATCGTTTTCACTCCCTGCATTCCTATGGGGCTCCAGGCAAAGGCACTGATTTGCAGCATGCCACCGGGCTGTTCACCTAGCCAGGTGAGATAGTGAAAAATGCGGTGGGTCATGTCATCATTGGTGCCAAAGCCTTCGACCTTGTAAACATTAGCGCCGTAGGCTCGCATCTGATCCAGCTTTCCGTCGGGAGCTGTGACGATGACGCAAATCTCACATTGGACATTTGCCGCCGCGCAGTGCGCTGCTAAAGATGCGCCGCTGTTTCCACTGGTCGACGCAATGCAGTGGGTCTTCTGGGTCGCCACCATGTGAGAAATAGCCACCGCAGCGAAACGGTCCTTATAGGAACCAGACGGATTGTTGTTTTCGAGTTTGAAGAAGAGATTCTTGAGGCCGATGTCGGGTCCGATTCGTGCCGAACGAATCAAAGGGGTATTACCCGCCCCCAAGTCGATGCGAGCTTTTTGAGGAGTCTCCGGTAGCCAATCTGACCAGCGCCATAGACTCATTGATCCAATCCCAACAGTCGCACGGCGTTTTGAGACGAAACGGCAGCTAGCTGATCGGCTGTCAACTTCGAGTGTTCCAGTTTTGCAGTGCCGCAGGCGGCATAGTGCAATGGCAGGCCTGTCCCAAATAAGACTCGTTGCGCACCGACCGCATCCACCATGAAATCCAGACCACGAAAACCTTGCATGCAAGAGATTTCGATCGTCATGTTGGGGCTAGCCTGTAATGCTTCGACCGCCATCGTGAATTCCAGCAGATAGTTCGGGCCGGACAAGATGATTTGGGTTTGCGGATGGCGTGAGGCCAACGCAGTGATCTGTGGGATGGGCACAGGAGGGAAGCGAAAGTGCATCATGGGACGAGTGGGAACGATCGCAGGAATTCCCAGTGTTCCCGCCGTAGAAACGATGTCGTCGGCAAACGGACTACCCAAATGATATCCTTGTGCTAAACCCGGATAGAGCCTCACGGCGCGACAACCTTCCTCAACCAGTTCCCGCAATTTGTCACCGCCTCCGTTCAGCATGGGACTCATGCAAGCGATCGGAGTAAGCCGGTCTGCATGTTCTCGAGTAAAGCGCAAGGTTTCTGCGTTCGCTTCGCCCCAATCTCCGTGCATTGCTCGCAAGGACGTCATGGCTGCACGATCGATTTGAAAGCGATCCATCAAACGCAGCACGTCCTCGCCGCTTGTCTGCGGCAGTGGGTAATAAGGCCAATGGCCGAAAAATGCGTTGATGTCGAATCGCATGGATTACAGCCCAAGTATGCGTTGTACGTTCCCACCCAGGATCAGCTGTTTGGCCTCGTCGCTGATTTCCGCTCCGTCCACTTTGGCACGTTGAACCCAAGGATCCAGGGCTGGCATGTCGGTACCAAATAGAATCTTTTCCGGGCCCAAATGCTCCACGGCATATTCTAGCATTCCATTGTCGATCATCGACGAAGCCGTATCGACAAATAGGTTCGCATGTTGGGCGGCCACTTCTACGGCCAAATGCCAATTTCCCAGGGAATAAGGAGTCCCTCCCATATGTGCCATGATGACTTTGGCTTCGGGCACGCGTTGCATCAGCTGATCACACTCAGATTGAGAAAAATGTCCGAGTACGATTAAGTCCAGGTCAGCGACCGTTTCGAAGATCATGGTCGAACATGATTCAGCAACCGAAGAATCGGGATGGGAGTAGATCTTGACACCACGCATTCCATAGCATTCCACACATCGTCGGATTTCTTCACAAGCGGCTTCAGCCATGCGATGTGTGGGGATGGTTACGTAGCCGATCATGCGATCGCTGTACCGGGCCAAATCGGCGCCCAACAAGTCGTTGCCCTCTCGCATTTCGTAGAAGAGGGCAGTGAGGTGAGTGACGAAGATCCGGTCAAAACCTGCGTCGTCGGCGATGCCTATCAGCATTTCAGCATCGGCAGCCATCTGAACGTATTGTGTTGATCCAATATGTACGTGCGCATCAATGATCATGTCGTCAGTGTCGAACTGGTCGTGGGAGCTGTCAAGTGGTCGGTCAGTTTGTCACCGATATTATTGTTGAGGCCACCGAAATCTTAGAATTAAAATCGGTGCAATGTACCGCTTGGACACATGAAGTCCAGCTCGTCAATGGTCTGGTCGCTAACGGTAGAGAAATTGGATGAATCATGAATGTTTCGGAAAGCAAAGTAGAAGAAAAACGGAAAGCTCGGAAACTTGCACAATCAGGGACACGAGGCTGAAACAAGTTTGTCGATCCTGTCCAATTTCCTCCCCGTGATCATTCTTGTACATCAGGCAACACGCGTACGGGGGTGTCGTAGTACACCGCGCAGCCTCCAGCGTCGGTAGCGCGTGCGGGGACGAGCGTGTTGGCACAACGGCCAGCGCTTAGCCAGCCTCCTTTATCCATCAACACAACGTCTCGTCTCTGTCGCTCATCGAACCGTAGGATCACCGTCAGCTCGGCGACTTCCGATTCCAAGCGTGCTCGGTCACCATCAGCGAATGCAGGAGCTGCGTCGGGGTGGAGCCGAGCTTCGGCAGGCCCCTGTTGTGTACCGGGTAGCCATTGCGAAGCTTGCGCTTTGTCGGTCGAGACTGCCATCAGGAATAGGGGACGCTCTTTGGATACCGAGGGTGGTTCGAGCAGCGGTTCATGGAACAGATTCACTTTTCCAGAGCTGGTGTGAAACTTACGGTCGGCGAACAGAACCTCCGTCGACAATGGATCACGAACAGGGCCTGTTCGCAGTTTGTCGAGCGTAGCACCGCCTGGCGCGACACGCTCTAAAATTCGCTTCTTCCAAGTATCGACATCTTCGGAAAACGTGTCCCCCAAGCCGACACGAGGTGCCAATTCCTGGATAATTTGGAAATCAGTTTTGACGTTAGGTGGTGGTGGTACAACAGGACGGGATTCGGCGATCCAGTGATGGCCGTACGATCCTAGAATGTCGTCATCTTCGAGCATCGTTGTGGTGGGTAGCACAACGTCAGCGCAGCGTGCGGTGTCAGTCAGGAAAGCATCGACAACGACCGTCAACTCGCGAGACTCCAAGGCACGCGCTACGGTTAGTGACTCGGGAAGCATCGTGACTGGGTTTGCACAGGTGACCCAAACGAACCGGATTGGCGGATCTTTGGCTTCCAGGATGCTGGGACCAAGTAGCGGTTCGGGAATGGTGCGTGGAGCGGCTGCCATGCCTTTCAGGAACGACATGTTAAAGTTGCCAAGCCATTTACTCGAAAAGCAAACACCGCCTCCGGGAATTCCCAAGTTTCCTGAGATGGCTGCTAACGCATCCAAAACTCGAATCGTGGACGATCCCCAGGTTCGACGTTGCATCCCCCAACCGACTTGAATGGAAGACGGGCCACGGTGGTACAACTCCGCCAACAATTCAATGTCCTCTACCTGTAAGTCAGTTTGTTGGGACCACTCTGACAGGGATTGAGAATAGACAAGTTCCCGAAACGAATCTAAGTGATCGCAGTACTTACCCGCGTTGGGATCGCAATAATTACGTTCGAAGAATACCTGAGCCATGCCAAGGGCGATGGCCATGTCACTTCCCGGTCGAGGCTGAAAGTAGTGATCACACAGCTGAGCCGTGCGATGATAGACCGGATCAATCAAGAGTATCTGTGCGCCGCGTTTTTTTGCTTCTTGTAGCACAGGTAGCAGATGCACACTGCTGTTATAGACGTTTTTTCCCCAAATCAGAATGGTTTTACTATGGAGAACGTCGAACATATCATGGCTGTCTTTGTCGCCAAAGTCGGTAAGCTGTGCGGCGTCACCAGCGCCCGAACAGACATTGCCCGATTTGATTGCGACGGGCCCTAATTGTTCAAAGAAATAATTCGTGACAAATTTCATCATGCCCATCGAGCCGCCCGATCGATAGTGCAAGATGGCAGCAGGTCCGGACTCCTCCTTGACCTGTATTAACTTCTTGGCAATGCAGTCAAGTGCGACCTCCCAGCTGACGGGTTCCAATGAGCCGTTTCGCCGCATGAGCGGACTGGTAATACGCTGGGGGTCGTATTGATGTTCCAAGAAACGGCTTGTGCGGTAGCAAAGAAACCCTTGGGTGACAGGATGGTCATTGTCTCCCTGCAGGCGAACCACTCGACCATCCTCAATCGTGGCAACGATACCACAAGCATCCGGGCAGTCTCGGTTGCAATACGTACGTCGCTGGATGGAATGGGAGTCCGACATGGTCGTTGAGTGTCGCGTTACAAGACGCCGTAACGCTGATAGGCGTCACAGGCTTTCATGCCTTTACGAATGGCCTCACGGACTTCGTTTTCTTCGTGCACTTTTTTCCAAGCTCGTTGAATGACCTCGTGTTCGACTCTTTGAGGAACGACGACGACCCCGTCCCTGTCAGCGATGACCAGGTCACCAGGGCTAAATCGTACGCCGTCTATGTCGACAGGAATATCGTATTCAACGACTTTTTGTCGATGCATGGCATCGTAGACACTTGCTCCACGAGCAAAGGCTGGAAATCCCATGGATTCCATGTGTGCGATATCGCGGACAGCACCGTCAGCGATCACACCTACCGCCCCTGCATTTCGCGCGGCCTGCGACAATAATTCTCCCCAGATCGCTGCTCGCATGGATCCCTGAGCCGCACAGATCACGACATCGTTTGGTTGACAACTATCCACCGCCTGCAACTCCAGTTCGTAGCTGTTAGGGTCATCATAGTCGAAATCTAACCAGAGTGTCGTTTTGCAGCGACCCACCAGTTTGTGAATGCCTGTCATGGCCTGAAAAGGAATTCGTGGAGATTGACGGCGCAAGCCAACCTTGTCGATCGCATCGGCGACGCATGCGCTGTACAGCGAGTCTCGCATCATGTCCAAAGTGATCTCAACATGTTCAGCACTCATCGCACAGGCCCTTGTAGAAAAATCGAGAAACGATCTAGCTGCTATCAGTAAGTTGACCTCGAGGTAATGCGAAGTGGCAATTTAGCCACGCGGTAGAAGAATGTATCGTTTTTCGACCTGCGTGGGTACCCTTGTGGGGCCAAGCCAGCAGTGACACCCCAGACATCATCGGCTTAACGCTGAGTAGAGATTGAATGGTGTTGTCATGATTGTTTGGTCAGACGCAGACGTGCTACCGCTGGCATAAATCATGCTTTCCCATCAGTGTACCATTCTTTACTGCCAATTCTCGCTGGACACCCAAGTAGAAAAGTAATTTTTCGTAGTGCGATTCTGCTAAATGCCCTCATGGAGCATATGCTGGCGACGATGAAGTTTTTGTTGTCGTCGTTGACTCCCAGCCGCGCAACAACGTTGTTGAAGTCGTCAGCCATGTCTCGCAAAAATCGTGCCCACAAAACACGCCATCGTCATGGGCCTGACGATATGTGAGCCCTGTTCGAACGTGATCCCGATGCGCTGATTGTTTTACGAGTCGTTTGGTTCGTTAAGTTGGCGAATGCCAACGGCAAGTCAGTACGGTTAGTAAGTGGAAGTTGGGTGTTTGTGGATCTAGGGTATGAGGCACCGAATGGTGACTCAGTGTTGGAGGAAAAAGAACTTTAGTACCGACAGGAAAGCCGTGGTATAAAACGGCGGCGGTCAAAAAAATTGTGTGAAATTCACCAAACTAATAGGTTAGATCCCGGGTCTCTTCGCGAGGCAGTGGCTTTACAAAGGGTGTCATGGCATAACCGACGGCAACTGTCACCAGAAGTGTGAATGGTGTCACCACGATAAAACTAAGTTCGTCACCACGCAGCATTCGCCAAGTCAGTAGACCCAGCAGAACGATCGTGCCGATTCCCAAACTGACCAATACGTGTCGAGCGCGAAGACGGCGGCTGGTGACTCCCAGCAGGAAAATGGGAGCGATCAAAGCGGAGAACGACCCCCAGATCATCATCGCTTCCATGATCGTGTCTTCTGCCCACTCCGAAACGACGTAGATTGCCAAACTGGCAATGATCGCTCCTCCGCCGATCAAGAAGGTCAACCAGCGCGAAATAGCCACTTGACGCTCTTCAGTTGCTTCCGGCCGCAGAAAACGCAAATAAAAGTCTTTCGTCATCACCGTCGCCAAGCTGTTCATGCCTGAATCCAGTGTACTCATGGCAGCAGCCAGCATGGCCGACAGGATCAATCCTGGAACAGGATGTGGTAGTTCGGTGGCAATGAAGTTGAAAAGGGCTAGGTCGCCACGTTCGGGACGTACCGCTTCTGGTTGATGCATGTAAAAGGAATAAACCCCAATCCCCACGAACCAAAAGACGCTTAGGAACGGTAACAGCACGCCTGCATACGTCAACAAAGACTTCCAAGCCGCTTCGTACGACGAAGTTGATAATAGTCGTTGCAGTGCAATTTGGTCACCACTGTTGTACATCAGTGCTTCACAAATGTAGATGATTAGAATGAACCCCAGAGTCAGACGTACACGCGGGTCGAAGGTATAAAATTCTGCTTTATTGAGATCCGGGAATAAATGATCGTGTGCTTGTGCCGTGGAGATGACTCCCTGTGCGCCGCCAGGGACTTGCTCGCACAGCACAACCGTGATCCAAGCCAGTCCGCCTACCAACACGACGAACTGAATCAGATCGGTCCAAATCACAGCTCGAATTCCTCCCATGACGGTATATACAACACCAATCATTCCAACCGCGATGATCGTAATCCAGATTGGCCATCCTGCGGCACCTTGCAGGATCTTGGCGGATGCATACAGTACCATGGCCAGATATGTCAGGCGTGTTAAGCAGAACATAGCGGCAACGATGCCCCGTACACGCGCGTCGAAACGACGTTCCAAGTAGTCGAATGGAGTAAAAATGCGATGTTTGAAATAGAATCGTACGAAGATCAGAAATGCAAAGATGCTGGCAATTGGGGCGATGATGGTCGCCAGCCCCAGGGTAGCTCCGTGTTCATAGGCTTCGCCGGGTCCTGACACCAAGGACACCGTGCTAAACACGGAAACCAGATAGGAGATCCCCACAACCCACCAAGGCATGCAGCGGCCGCCGAGCAGATACGTTTCGGTATCGACTTTTCCGCGTCCAAACCAAGAGCCTAGCCCAATCATTGCGACCAAGTATAGGCCCATGACGAGGTAGCTTGACCAGTCCAGTCCGATATCGCTTTGGAGCATGAAACTATCCTTTTGGAAGTAATTAGTGTGAGTTGAACTGAAAATAATTTTTTTGGCCGTTCAAGTTCAGTTCATTAGGGTAAATCCACAGAGACCAAGTTCCAGGCCACAGACAGGAATTCCAGAGTTGTTATTCCGTTTTGTTGACTGCCCAGCCGGAAGCAACACCTGGGCAGTCAACGATTCATTTGTAAATTGATAAGCATAGTATCAGCATAGTATCATAGCCAAATGCAACGCCAACGCCGTAGCAGTATCGTACCATCGAGCCACATTTGCTAATTCGATTGGTAACGCAGCTCGCACGGTGTTCACGGATCAAGCGGTCAGTGTTAATTCGATTCAGTTTGATAATACGCTTGGCGGGTCGTACCGTATTGCGGGCGGACCTGGAATCCACATGGTGGCCACCACCAATGCTGCTTCCGGGCTACCCACGATTTCAGTGTCAGGTGGTTCCCACGAGTTTCAATTACCAGTCAATTTGGAAGCGAGTGCCACCGCGACGGTGGCGGCCAATGAAACGCTCACATTTAACAATGCTCTTAACCTGAATGGTTTTACGCTTACTAAAAATGGCAATGGCGATCTGGCCGTCAATAATCTGTTGCAAACAGGTAGCGGAACGCTGGCACTGATGAACGGGTCGGTTTCAGGCCACGGCATTGTCGGAGGTAATGTGGACAATTCGAGCGGAACAATTTCACCAGGCAGTAGTCTCGTCAGTGACGGTGCGAATGCGGTACCAGAACCGACGTCGGTGCTGCTGTTGGGACTAGGCATGGTCTATCTGGCTGCGGCCCGTTGGTTTTACCAGCCAAGTTAACCGGTCACCTATCGCTCTATTCCCACGTACCCATCATCTGGTCCTTGTCGCTCATTTTTTGTACTCTTTCGGATGGGGGTGCAGAAGAAGAGCATCTATCACCCTTCCTCCAGGAGTGTGGGTGAAAAAGAACACGGTATGAATAAAGGATATCGACACGTGAAAATGATCATGATTCGCTATGCGTTAACGTGTGTTTTGCTTTGCACCGCGACACAGAGTGCTTCTGGCGAAATGGCACGAGGGATCGTCTACCACGATCGCAATGAAAATGGTATTCGAGACGCTGGCGAGTCAGGGCTTGGCGGTGTGAGAGTATCCAATTGTGTCGACGTTACCGTGACGGCTCCCGACGGCTCGTACGAACTTCCTGTGGATGACGATACGATTCTATTTGTCGCCAAACCTCGCGGCTGGAGAACTCCGCTCAACGAATTAAACCTTCCGCAGTTCTATTATATCCACAAGCCGAATGGTTCTCCGGACGACAAGTTTCGTTATGCAGGTGTGGAGCCGACTGGCCCACTTCCCGAGTCGGTGGATTTTCCGCTCAGGCCGTCACCCGAGCCAGACGATTTTTCGGTTGTCTTCGTTGGGGATCCTCAACCTTCCAATCCGGAAGAGATTCGACACTTCGCGAACGATGTGGTCGCAGAGTTGGTCGACGTGGAGGCCGCGTTTGGTATGTCGATGGGAGACATTGTCGGCAATGTGTTACGGCATTTTCCTGATGTGAACCGAGTGCAGGCGACGGTCGGAATACCGTGGTACAACGTGTTCGGCAATCACGATATGAACTACGACTCGCCGAACAATGAATTTGCGGATGAGACTTTTGAGAGAGTGTACGGCCCCACCGACCATGTGTTCCAATTTGGAGGGGTGCATTTTATTGTTTTGAACAACGTCTATTACAACGGTGTCAAGTTCGATGAAAATGGCACCGTATTGGACGGAGGTTATTCAGGACGATTGCTTCCCAATCAACTTTTGTTTGTTCGTAACTATGTTGCGACAGTACCCCGCGATGAACGTATCGTGATTTGCACTCACATTCCGTTAACTCCGTCAGAAAGCAAATCCAAGAGCACCGCCGAAACACCAGAGCTATTGGCGCTGTTGAAAGATCACCCTCACAGCATTTCGTTTTCGGCCCACACGCACTACATGCGGACCGATCAAATGCGTAGTGACGGCACTCTGGCTTCTTATTGGGACCACCACCCGCACGAAAATGACGACCAGGGAGATGGTCACGAGCATTCACACGTTCACGAACATAGTCATGAGCATCATGGTCACGAAACGGCCTTGCACCACCATCATAACGTTGTCACGGGCTCGGGAAGTTGGTATCGCGGTCCATTGGACGAAACTGGTATTCCGATGACGCCTATGTCGGATGGCACGCCGAACGGTTATCTTGTCGCGCGCTTCTCCGGTAACGATTATTCGTTTCGCTATAAAGCAGCGCGGATGCCGGCTGATTACCAGATCGGACTCCATACCGATGACGTGATTGCAGCCGACGACACAGGGTCGGCAGTCGTTTTGGCCAATGTCTTCGCCGGAAGTAGCCATTCACAGGTTCGCATGCGTGTGCGACGGCACGGCGATTGGATCACGATGAAACAATCGCCACAGATTTGGCCTCCCTACCAGGCGGCGTACGATCGTGACCAAGCCATACAGGATCCACCCTACAGACCATTACCCACACCCAAAACGACACCACATATTTGGCAGGCGAATCTGCCGGCTCATTTGCCCCCAGGTGTCCATATCCTAGAGGTTCAGGCGGTCGATATGTTCGACCAGAAGGATCGTGGCATCCGTTTGATTCAAGTCGGCAAGACGATTGGACACAAGTACATACCGCGGTGATTTAGAACTGATTCCAAGGTGCGCGCGCCGGACGTTCCAAAAACTGATTTGCCGTGGGGTCATTTAAGAATTCTTCCTTGGCAGGATCCCAGGTGAGTTTCTGTCCGGTTTCGGCTGCGATGATTCCTAACAAGCCGATGCTGTTGGTGCGGTGGCCAACTTCTGCATCTGCCAGCGGTTGTTGGCGAGATCGAACACAGTCGACGAAATCCTGCTTCTCATCTTTACGGACTAAGCGAATGGCATCTTCGTCGAGCGGTGTGCTGAGGATTTCTGGATCACTCGCAGTGACATGATTGAACCCAGCTTCAACCCAACCGTTGTTACCGATGAACCGGGTGTAGTGATCAGGGGTTTGGCCAGCAGGAATCGAACGGACGGTCATGGTAAGTCCCGTGGCATAGGTGTAATCAATGTGAAAATGTTGCATCACGTCCCACAATTCGTTTTCAGGAAACGTGCCTGTTCCTGAAATGTGTATGGGGCCCGTGCGTTCCAAATTGGCTCCCCAATGCGCGATGTCAATCAAATGAGCTCCCCAGTTAGTGATCATGCCATCATCGTAGTCGCGAATGCGCATCCACCCTCCACGCCCATAGTCATGGTGCGGGTGTACTCGCTGAACGGTGTACGGGGCTGAAGCCGCTGGTCCCAACCACATGTCGTAGTCGAGTTCTTTTGGGATAGGCATTGCCTCCGGTTGACCACAGCCCACGTTATCGGGAGGGGTACCGACTTCGATTTCGACCAGTTTGCCGATTCGGCCATTTCGGACGACTTCACAGGCTTGGAAAAAGGAAGGTCGAGTTCGAGCTTCACTGTCCACACGGAAAATACGATTGTGACGCGTGACTTCTGTGGACAGACGTCGGCCTTCGGCAATGCTTTTGGTGATGGGTTTTTCGCAGCAAACATCCTTGCCGTGACGTACTGCGGCGATCGACATCGGGACGTGCCAGTGATCGGGTGTCGAGATCATTACCGCGTCGATTGTGTCGTTGTCCAGTAGTTCTCGAAAATCTCGATAGGCGACGACGCTACCGGAAGTCACCCCGGCACTTTGCTGAACCGTTTCGACGGCGCGGTTCAAACGCCAAGCATCGACGTCACACACTGCGACAACTTCTGTTTCAGGCGATTTTAGAAACCAAGGTAAGTTGTAGGCTCGAGCTTGTCGTCCGACGCCAATCATGCCGATCGTGATACGTTCCGACGGTGCCGTGCTGCCCTCACGTCCTAGTGCGCTGGCAGGGACAAACATCGGTACGACCTGGGCTGCCCCGGCTGTTCCCACTGCCGTCAGGAATCGACGTCTGCTACACCGATGTTTCGTACGGTGGTCTGATTGCATCGAAAAAATCCTTAAGTAAGTATGACGTTATGGGGTGTGGTACTGAGCTGGGACTCCACAGATATTATTTCCTGATTTCACACTGTAGGACAAGCCATTGACGGCCAGCTTGGGAGAGCCAGTATTGGGATTGCTCTAGAGAGTGAGCATCCGTTGCTTATTTGGTCTCCTGGCCCGATCCAGTCGAGACAGCTCAGGGCCCCGGTGCACTCAAAAATGGCAAGCGAAACTCTCCACCCTGTTGCCGAAAGGAGCGATATCACTTGATGTAGCCCAACCCTCTTAGTCGGTCCAATCGCTCTTCGGTACCAAGTTGTTCTGCTGGCGGTGAAGCAAGCCATTCTCGGTAGGCGGTGACGAGTATTTCCTTATAAGCGGTCAGTTTTTTTGCGTGTTCTTGATGCATGGGGATTTGATCATCAAAGATGTTGTTGGCTTCGCCTGGATCTGCTTGAACGTCAAACGCTTGAAATTCAAAAGTTTGGTTGTCTCTTGGACGATACTTCCACACCATGTCTCCGTCGCGCACGGCAACCCAAGTGTGTTCCATGTCCACAGCAGGATAAAACCGAGCAAGGTAGCGCCCCAGGCTTTCCTGTAGTTCGTAGCGTTTGTCAGTGTTCGGCATGACCATTCCCGTATGTGAAAAGGCTAAAAGCCGAGGCGCTAGTTGTTGGCCCCTGACAGCATCGGCAAAGTCATACCCACCGAGGATCAAGTCGTCTGGCATTTCCAGGTTCGCCAATGTGGACAAGGTTGGAAACAGATCGATGGAACGCGAAACGTGCGCAATCCGTCTCGAGGCAACGTCAGAGTCCGGTATGCGGATAATGAGAGGCACATCCAGGACGTCTGATTGTAATGCGTGTCCGTGAGACCATTTAAACGATGCATGAGACCGAAACATTGACTCGCCATGATCTGCTGTAAATGCGATCAGGGAGTCTTCCTTTAAACCATACTCGTCGATTTTCGCCAGGACGCTGCCGAACAACTGGTCCAGGACTGGAATGTTTGATTTGTAAAGAAGCTCAACCACTTCAGCAAGATTCTGGATGTCCTGGTCCGAAAGATTTTGCTCTTTGCTTACCCGCTCAAAGTCATACCGTAACATGAAGTTGTGCGTGTAATAGAGGTTCATGTACTTGCGGAAGTCTTCCTGCGAAATACGATGAAGGATCTCTCCTTCTGCCGGATACTGTTGAAGGAAAGTTGCCAGATGACGAGCTTGGTATGGGTTGTGGTTGACGCGATGGTTCACCACTAAGCAAGCTCGGTAATCCTTATCCGTTGTCAAACGCTGTAGTATTTGGCCTAGTCGATGGTCTTCGGCATTCAGCATGCGCTTAAATACATTGGCAGCAGGGACTCCCTGGCCGTAATTCAGGTCGGCAGCTCCCATTCGCTGATGATTCCAAAAATAGGTGTCATACCCATTATCTGTGAAGGCCTCGGTAATGTCATACAACGAGTCGGATAAGGTTGTAGGATGTGCGAACACGCCATGTTCCGACGCTTGATGTCCTGTAAAAATGGAGGCGTAAGCAATGCCTGAGAGCCCAGCTTCGGTGCGGTGTTTTTCAAATACCACCGCGCTGCGCGCAAATGCGTCCAGTTGGGGCGTGTAGGTAACATCCGAATTGTAGGGTGATAAATAGCTCTTATTGACCGTGCAAGGTGCGTATACCAGCACCAGTCGAGGTTGATTCATTGGCTGCTGGGGCGAATCCGCACTGGGGCTTGGGGTACAACCCGCGCATCCACCAAGGACATATAAGATGAACGCTGCCTTGAGGGCAAAAACAAGTTGTAATGTCAATCCTCGCATTGTTTGTTGCTCGAACGATATTTAGTGGTTTACCAGCAATGCTACTTGTGTCTCGAACAATTTACTCTATCTGATATGACAGCTCCAAGGTTGGTATGATGATTTAGTCGTTGGGCGCAAGCCCCAGGCCATTCACTTTGTTTTTATCCTCCTCCCTCCAGGAGGTTTGCCAGGAACCAATGTGGGAGAGAGTGTGACCATTTTTCTTTTAAACGGTGCCCATAGCGTGTGCCCTCTCCGGTCGCGATGGTGCCCGACTTTCTCGGACGGAGGTTGTCATGTCAACAGTGAGCGGCATTGAGTGTAAGCCCTCTAGCAGCAGGACACAAATTCAGTGCTGGTTGGCTTGGTGACCTTCCTCTTTCCGTTTCGAATGTCACTTTAATGTTTTGCAGGGGAACAAGTTGATGGTGGAGTTGACACTTCAAGGCAGTGCTTATGATCGGGGACGCGAACACGGACAGCGACTTGCATCAGAAACGCAAGCTTGTCTTTCGCATTTTAAGCACGAGTTGCGACGTTCGGACATCAAGTTCGCTATTGAGAGAACCATCGAGTTCTTGGACGGTTTGTTCCCTGAGATTACTCAAGAAATTCGCGGAATCGCCGACGGTGCCGAAGCTCCGTTTGCGGATGTTTTTCTGTTCAACAATCGAGCAATCGCCAGTCTGGTCGACCAAGAGACCTGTTCGGACATCGCCGTTGCCCAGGACGGTCAGGTCCTGGTTGGCATGAATAAAGATCGGCCAATGCCAATAGCGCCCTACGATCAGTATCTGCTTCGAAAAGTTTATCCGGAGGATGGCTATGCGTTCATCGGTTATGGCCATGTGGGGCGGATCTGGGGACATGGGATGAATGACCAGGGGCTTTGTACGGCAGGAACGGCAGCATATCCATTGAGAAATGAAGCTGCCATTCCGGCGTTCGGCAGTTACCTGTTACCCCCCCTGCTGCTGTCAAAGTGCCGCAACGTTGTTGAAGCACTCGAACTGATTGAGCGAATTAGGCCCGTTTGCGACGCTGGAAATTTTATGTTATGTGATGCGAGCGGCGAGATGGTTGTCATGGAGATGACTTCGGATCGACGTGTCTTGCGCCCAGCCGAAAATGGACATTTGATCGCTACGACTTATTTCAGTTCAGGACAGATCGAGCACAAGAAAGACCCGACACATTTGTACGAGTCCCAGCGACGCTATCAAGTAATCGAAAATGGTTGTCACGATTGTCAGAGCATCTCGTTGGATGCCATGAAGACACTGTTACGCAAGCATGACGACGAGGGACCGGTTTGCAGGCATTGCGATTCCGGTGTGGCAACGGTGTTTTCTTGGATCGCATCTCCTGCCATGCGGGAGTTCTATTTTTGCCCTAGTGCGCCCTGTGAAGGGAAATACCAGCGGCATACCCTCGTACAGTGAAGTGCGAGTCAGAATTCACCGTCGGCTTTACGGTCTGCGGTAGACGTTGATCGACAAGATGTGATGCATGCGATTGTCTTTACCAGCCACGTTGATCGTTTGATTGAGATACCCGATTTCTGTCCGTCGTCGTCCTTGTAAATCTCGCTTGATGCCGAGGCCGACAAACAGTCGGTTTTGGTTGACACCATCGTGTGCTCCCCAGTCGGTGTCGTTCAGGTGAATGAAAAGTTCGTCCCAGACAACGGCTGTCCGACAAGGATTGCAAGGGAACGTGTACTGGGCACGAACTAACTGACGGAACCGCCAGCCGGTGTCATCGCCCGTTTCGATAAACCGCTGCTCCAGTCTGGAACGCAGGGCAAACGCAAACGGATCGTGTGACGCCGACCATGTCCATTGCTGCCAGATACGGTGTTCATCAAAATCGGGGCCGGACAGCGGCGAAGTGCGAATCCAGCCATACCCGGCCCAAAGCGCTGCGCGTTCGCTGATCGATATTCCGAGCCCCGGTCGCACAATACTTTGATTGAAACCGTCTGCGTCATCCAAAAAACGGGAATGGCCATCAAACCACCACTTCAGCCTGTTGTTTGTACAGGATTCATGGTGTTGGCCAATTTCTCCCTGGCCAAAGAATGCCCACCACAGACCCGCGTCATCGATCGATTCGGCGCGTGCCAGATTCGCAGCCTGACCGGCGATGAAAATACCAGCCAGAACCATGGTGGTAAGTACTGAGAACCGAAGACTTGTTTGGCTGGCGGTGGTTTGTTGTTTGGATATCCAACGCATGATCATAGGGAATTTGGCCTTTCGTACACACATGACATATTCCTGGCCGAGTCGGACGATAGGCTGCGCCGGTGTCGCTAATGTCCGTTCGTTCAACCCAGCACATCTTCCAGATGAAGCGACAAGATATGTCTTAAATCGACGACCAACACATGGATTTTGTAAGAAAAACGGCCACTGGTGGAAAATCACTGAATATTTGGCTGGGCCAGCCGATTTCGAGTGGCAAACAGCTACTATTACCTGTTCAATGAGTAAAATCTGTATGTTTTTACAGCCGTGTTGTTCAACGGATGTTTTAGAAAATGGTTGGCGGAGGAGAACCATGAAGACCGAGTCGAGCAGGTTATCCAAAGGCGACAATTCAGGTCTGGGCAGGCGGCAATTTATTGCTGGCGCCGCCTGTACTTTACCGGTGGCTTTGTCGTCGAGTCCGACTGCTGCGCAGGCAGCACCTGACGCGGAAGCTATCGATTTTGCACGCACGTTTTGCCACTACGAAGCCGATGGTGGCCAGCTTTGGGTGCGTGTTAACGTCGATTGTTATTGCGAAGTTTTCAATCTTTCGACTGGTGAGTCGGATGAATACCTGCTCAGCGTTCGCACGCAAACGGGTCTGCGCACAGAACCGCTTTCTGACATTTTGGATCCGGGCTATGACTTTTGGTTCATCTTTTCGAAACGTTTTGTTTACATTCGTCGAACACTTGCATCATCGTATGGTGACAGTTCCTCGCGCGTACCTATCGAGAAATTCGCGTCGCCAGGCTGGCGGATTCACCGCGTTCCGGCCACGCCGTTGACGACTGGCGCAGAATTACGTGACGCTTTGCGAGATTGGCATTCGATTGTTGCTCGCACCGAATTTATGGCTGATGATGGTGTTCATGGCTACCGGATCGAATATCCGGTCAAATGGGCGGATGGCAATCCGAACGCATCCTTTCGAGTTGAGACCGGACCGGTGGTGTTACTCGACCCCGAGCAGTTTCATGTAGGTAGTAATCCTCAATATCACGATTTCCAATGGGCATATCTCGACTATCGCTCAAACCATACCGCTAAAGTCTTTGTCGAACAGCCCACTCCGGTGCTTTCGGGGACTCAGTGGAAAAGCAATCTTGGTCTCAATCCTCAGCTGTTACCCGAGCAGCGAAAGGCTATCGAAGAGCATCTGTTCGAAGCATGGGATGCTCCGATTTCCTTGGATACTTTGCAGAAGATGTTCCAGATAGATCATTATTCGACTGTGGAGCAGCGAAAGATGCACACAGAGTTATTTTCATTAGGCTAGTGGTCATTCCATTGTGATTGGGAGGACGGAACTGACGGCTCAGTCCAGACCATAACTAAGTTGAAATGCCACTATGAATGATTTCAAAAAACCGGATGACGGCCTTCCACCACCGTCGAATGTTCCAGTTTTCTGAGTGTCCCATGTTCTTTTAGGCACTGGAACAGATTTCTAGAACGATTAACATAGGTGTGTAAGCGTTCTCCATGCCTACGTATCTTTGCAAATTTTAAGGTTGGAGTTGGTGACGATGAAGAACATACTATTGACGATCGATTTGGTACTCGTGTTGCAGCTGACAGCGTACATTGCTGGACCTCACCTTTGACGGAAAAACCGCAATTTGACATCCATTACCGATCAGGTCACCCTTATACTGTAAAGCAATGCTAAAAGTGTCAAACGGCTGTTGATGCCGTCCTTTGAATGTCGAAGTTTCAGTGGGTCTTCGATCAACAGTCAGCATCAGAAATCAATCCTCCCAGAGCATCCTATGTCTATTACTTCCAGTTGCGGACGCAGACTCAGCCAGGACGAGGTTGAGAAATACAACTCATCAGGGTACTTAAAGGATTTGCTTGTATTCGATGATCATTCGATCAAAGAACTGCAAGATCAGTTCATGCACATGGTCGATCACGTACCCGATACGGTGGACATTTACCGGCTGAACAATTGGCACAAAGCAAATCGTTGGTTCTATGAGCTTTCGCAAACATCCGCCATACTCGAC
>JAKVBZ010000049.1 GCA_022448645.1 Pirellulaceae bacterium | reverse complement strand
AAACAATTTTCTACGAAGTACAACCAATGGCGATTGAGATTAAACTACCGGACTTAGGCGATGGTATCTACTCCGGAGACATCCTCGAAATACTAGTTCAAGAAGGCGATATCGTCGCCGTTGATCAAAGCGTGATCGAGTTGGAAACGGACAAGGCGACCGTCGACGTGCCCAGCACGCATGCTGGGACCGTGACGAAAATCCTTGTCAAAGCCGGCCAGACCGTAGCAATCGGCGACCCAATATTGTCCTTAGAGGGAACCGCCGCCGACACCAGCACTGCGCCCCCCCCCCGGGCGGGCCCGGGGGCGGGGGCGGGGGGTGCGGCGCGCCGCCCCCCGGGCGGGGCGGGGGCCCTGTTTCGGCCCCCACAACAACTTCCGCATCAGCGCCACCTGTTGCACCACCAGCGAGCCCGGCCTCTTCCACCGACGACGACCCCGTCGCTGCAGGTCCCGCCATTCGACGCTTCGCGAGAGAAGTCGGAGTCGATTTGTCCCATGTTGAGGGGTCTGGTGAAGGTGGACGAATTACGCGTGATGATGTACTTGGTTTGGTACGTGAAGTGAATCAAGCAGCCTATGCCGACGCGGCATTCACACACGACAAAACCACACCGAGTAGCGCCGACAGCGACGAATGGGGCCCTGTTCATTTCGTAGCGCTAACCAAAATACGTAAAACAATCGCCCAACGCATGCACGAGTCATGGTCAACGATTCCACGAGTCACGAATTTTGACGATGCCGATGTAACACAGTTGGAAGCCATGCGCCAAACTGCAAAAGCAGACTATGCTAAGGTCGGCATCAAACTGACGACCACGCCTTTTGTTGTAAAATCCGTGGCAATGGCGTTGCGCAGTCACCCAGAATTGAATGCGTCGTTAGACCTCGCTAACGACCGCATTGTCTACAAGGATTACATCAATGTCGGCATCGCCGTCGATACAGAACGGGGCCTCGTTGTCCCGTCTATCCGCTCCGCCGATCGGCTCGCCTTGCCCGAAACAGCTCGGGCCCTGACCGATTTGGCCAATAACGTCCGCAACGGAAATTTTTCGGTGGAAGACCTGAGGGGTGGAACATTCACCATCAGTAACCTCGGTGCGGTGGGTGGACAATACTCAACGCCAATTGTCAATCCTCCCGAAGTCGCAATTTTGCTGATCGGGCGCTCTCAAAAGCGCCCCGTCGTCGTCGATGATGAAGTCCAAGTGCGACTCATGATGCCCTTGAGCCTCTCGTACGATCACCGGGTTGTCGATGGTGCTGTGGCAGCTCGATTTCTCAATGACGTGATCGATTATCTGGAATCTCCGAGTCGGGCACTGCTGGCACCGTAAACGGCACGTAGAAATCACCAGTCCAACAACGTCGACTTTGTAGTGGAATATCGCATGTCCCATGCCGCTCGCTTTGAGGCATAGGAACTAGCCTCATGCCCTTCAGGACCATGTGTTCGCAACCCAATCTCCACAGCTACCGCCTCCTATGCTGTCGCCAATGCGAGTGCACTGCCGACAACCACTGACTTTTCACAGAGTCTGATCGTGCGGTACCCGACGGTTTGCACGGTTCCACTACCAAACAGATAGCATGCGGCTCGCCCACCACGGCTGGTGGTTTCTGAAACCGCCGCCCGCTACGCTGCCATGCTAGCCGCCAGATTTTGCCATCATTCGTTCCTGCAACGAGCGCCATTTGCCGATTACATAGTTTGGGCAAATACCATAGCGCTTCTGATAGTGTGAGTCATCATACTCTCTAAGACACTTCCCAGGACATCACCGTGATGAACGAAACCGATACGCGCAAAGCTGCCATTCTGCTGATGACCTTATCTGACGACGAAGCGGGTCTGGTCATGTCCAAACTTTCTCCTAAACAGGTGGAAGCGGTGTCCATCGAGATCGCAAAGCTAGGTCGAATCCAAAGTGAGGAACAAGAAAACGTCATTTACGACTTCGCTCACGCCAATCCCAACAACTTGGGATTGGAAACTGGCGGTATCGACCGAGCCAAGTCTTTGGTGGAAAAAGCCCTAGGTAAGAATGCTTCAACAACCTTGGACAACGTCTGCGAGTCCATCGAAGCATTGCCATTTAGTTTTTTAAAGACGGTCGACAGCCAAAACTTGCTCACGTTCATCGTCGACGAACATCCGCAAACGATTGCTCTCATTTTGTCTCACCTGCATCCCTCTTACGGTGCCGAAGTCTTGGCTGGATTACCCGGTGACACTCAAACGTCGGTCATTCGGCGCATTGCCAATATGAGTCAAACAAGTCCGGATGTGATCGAAGAGGTCGAACGGGGATTGGAAAGTCGGATGCAGAGTGTGATGAATGAATCGTTTGAATCTGCGGGTGGGGTATCAAGCGTGGCAGAGATTCTGAACGTTTCCGAACGCGCTACAGAACGAACTTTACTGGAGAATCTGGCCCAGGAAGACCCGACCCTTGTCGAAGACATCCGTCGTCTAATGTTTGTGTTCGAAGACATCACGAAACTTTTGGACAAAGACATCCAGGCCGTGCTCAAGAACGTCGAAACGACGCAATGGGCCATGGCGTTAAAAGGCGCCAGCGACGAACTTCGTCAAAAAGTCCTGGGAAACATGTCACAACGAGCTTCGGACATGCTGATCGAAGAAATGGAATTCCTCGGACCAGTGCGTCTTTCCGACGTCGAATCGGTTCAACAGCAAATCGTTGATATTCTTCGCAGGCTCGAAGACTCCGGTGAAATCAATCTGGCCACACCGGACGAAGCTGAGGAATTCATCGAGTAATCGCTTCGCCTCGACATCTGCAATAAGACCCACGGAAGCACATGAAGCGTGTGCCCGAAGAAGGACACGGATCTCAAGGACAACCCGACCACCTAACAAGCTTTCTGTGTGTTTCGTGGATTTCGTCTCCGTAGTTTTGACGAATCGACCAGCAAAGAAAAGACAACATCTAAACCACGCGTCACACCAAACACAGCATGTATCGCTGTCCTACTCCCACCCTATTTTGCGCGATTGTGTTTATAAATCCACCGAGAATCCTAGGCTGCTTGCAACTTACCGGGAGCTACTTCCCTTTAACCACTTCTCGGTCTGCCCTGTCGTACAACAGGACAATCAAACCTACCGAATAACACTTCTGGTTCAGCTAACATCGTCATTGACGACTGAAACGCGGAACAACACAAGCCGTCCGTCATCGGATAAGAAAGTCCTAAGTTTTCCTCACCGGGTCGCGCCGTTCGGCCGACCGCATAGGGGGATCAAGCGAGTCCCCTACGCCTCGCATTTCAACTGCCTTCTGATATGCTAGTGCCGACCCTTGTATCCTTTCTTCATTTCTCGCTATCTCCAACCCTGATGTCCGTGCCTCGCCCCATTCAGCCTGACGAGCTGCCAGAAGTCGGCGATCTATTAGACAGTATCTTTCGCCGACCACGAGGCGTCACTGACCAGCATTTACTGACTGATTTTCCGCTCGTCTTTTGCCGCAAGAACGCTCGCAATTCCCGTGTGATCAAGTCGGATGGGCGCATCGTCAGTCATGCTGCGATCTGGGAACGAGAGTTGGTGGACGATGAGCAGACGTTCAAAGTAGCTATCGTCGTTTCGGTCGCCACGCATCCCGACCATCGCCGACTAGGCCACGCTGCCAGTTTGATGAAAGATTTACAACGAACGCTTCACGAAGAGGCATTTGACCTGGGCATCTTGTGGACGATGGTGCCCGAATTCTACATCAAACTCGGCTGGAAAACCGTCACTCCACACGGCTGGCTTGTTCCGATGGACAACATTTCATGCAACCCAGCGCCATCAACGAACTTCGAGGTCGAGCCTTTCGATCTTGGGATCTACCTGGATCAGGTGCTTGCCCTTTATGACCAACAGCCCGTACGCTTTACCCGTACTCGCGATGAAGCACGACTGCTCTTTACCTTGCCAAAAGTTCCTGTTTGGGTCGCCAAACAAGAGGGGCAAGTAGTGGCTTATTTAGTCGACGGACAAGCAACCAATAAAAAAGGATTGACCGAATATGGTGGCACGCTTGAAGGAATTACGACTATCCTGAACCACCTCTTGACTACTCAACCGTCGGAACCTGGTCGACCATTGGTCGTTTATCATCCTCGTCAGGATCTGTTGACGTGGGCCACCAATCAGGGAGCGATGCCGCAACCGCTTCCGAGCTGCAAAGGCATGGCGCACGAGATGATTTACATCGTCGATCGCGATCGCGTCACACCTCGTATCTGCAAGCGTCTCTTCGTGTGGGGCCTGGACCAAGCGTGACACCGCAGGCACGTTTGCTTGCCACAGCAAGAATCCGACACAGCTTTCACGGCAGGCGCCGAATATAGCTTCTCTCTGCTACGGCGCCCACAACACCCAAATCCAAATATTCCGAATCGCTATTTTAAAGCAAGTTTCGTCGAGTAGAATGAACAAGCTCATGGAGCGCATCCAGCAACATCTTGCAAATCAAAGGTTCCACGCATCATCTTTGATGCAATTCGCAGACAGAAAGACCGCTCCTCGGCAGGTTGATCCATGAATACAGTGCAGTTACGGGTTTGGGTTTTTATTTCAGTGACGTGCTGGACACTGAGTGCAAGACACGAAGTTGTCGCTGAGCCAAACAACCACGAGTCGCCCCCGCAGGTGATCGTCGTCGAGGGAGGTGAATCCCAGCTAACGGCTGCCAAATGTCGCAAAATGATTGTTGGTCCAGGCGTGAACCAACCCGATCCATTCCCCGGCTATTACGGATTTGTAGGCTGGGAATCTCCTGTGCGCCTGCGTGACGGCACGATGTACGTCAGCTTCAATGCGGGCTATTGGCACGCTTCACGCCCCACGCCGCTGCCGCCAGACTACGTGGCAAGATGGAACGAAGAATTTCCAGGCGTGTTCGACGTTGAGGCACCGCGAGGTGGCCGGGCGATGTTTGTACGTTCGACCGACAACGGCACGACATGGAGTAAGCCACAGACGTTGTTGGACACTCCGTACGACGATCGCCATCCAGCCATCACCGAACTGTCGGACGGTACCCTTGTCTGTAGTATGTTCACCGCAGCCAGTGTCAAGGAGGACTGCGAACATCTCGATCCATCACGAGGACCGCGGACCGGCGTAGTACGGTCGTTCGACGGAGGCCGAACCTGGGAAACTGAGCCCCACAGACTGCCACCTGTCTTCCTTATGGAAGCCACGGATGGACCACCCTTGGAACTTCCCGACAAGTCGGTTCTGCTGACAAGCTACGGCAGAGACAAGGCGCTCAACCGCTGGGTAATTGCCGTATTTCGATCAACCGATCGCGGTGCGAGCTGGAAGTTGATTTCCCAGATCGTCACCGACCAAAATCAGAGTGAGGCCAGCATGGTCCGATTGCAGGATGGTCGATTGGTCATGATCACCCGGCGAGAAGGGGCGCTGGCGTGGTCGTCAGATGACGGCCGAACCTGGACACAACCTGTGGCTTTTGGCTTCCAAATGTTCGCCCCGACCCTCCAGGTGATGGCAGATGGAACATTGGTTTGCATTCACGGATGCTACAACAAGAATCTAGGTGGGGGAGGACTGAGGGCCATTTTCAGCACCGACGGTGGTCAGACCTGGATGGCGCCCTCCAAACATCATGGATTCCTCATTGACAACACTTATGGCTATTCCCGTAGCTGTCTCATGCCCGACGGCACAGCGTATGTCGCCTACATCGGTACCGGCGGACATCGGTTCAAGGACGCCAGAAACAATATGATCTGGTCGATCCAACTACGGATTCGCGCGGACCATTCTGGCATTGAATTGGTACCAGCAGGAAGCGTGCAATGACCTGCCGAAGCTGGACCAGGACCGGACGCACCAGTTAATGTCACCAATTTGTGAAACTGCCGTCCGTTCCATCTAATAAAACGGCCCCAGGCAAAAACATTCGGCCCTCTTACCCAAGCAACTAGGACGTTGACGTCCATTCTATCAAGCGATGCGAGGGGCCTCGTGCATCCAGCTAGGCTTCTTGTAACATCTGTAAGAACTCCTCCTCCGAAAGGAGCGTGGTTCCGTGCTGACGAGCTTTCTTGGCTTTTGAGGAAGTGGAACTAGGATCGGCCATCACTAAATAGTCGAGATCTTTTGCCACATCGGACGCCACCTTGCCGCCTCCACCACGGACCATTTCTTGCAACTGCTTCCGAGTCCACCGCTTTCCGGTTGACTCGTTGACGGACTGAACGGCACCTGTGAAACAAAATGACTTGCCGGCCAGAACGCCGCTCCCCGCAGCGGCATCGTTCGCATCGCCGTTCTCGGTGATCGACACTATTTTGATACCGGCCGCCAACAAAGCATCGATACGTCCGCTACGAGAGGCCAAACCTGCATGCACTTTCTCGGCCAACGTTTGTGCAAACCCCTTCACCACCTCGATTTCATCAACGCCAAGCGCCCGAATTTTGTCTAGCGAATCGTGCCCGGCAGCCATCAGCATTTGAGCACGGCTTCGCGAGAATTCGGGAATGTTCAATGCGGCCAGAAAACGATCCAATTCGGGCTGACGACCCTCTGCAATATTTCGAACCATTTTTTCGGCGAGCGTATTCCCCATACGCTCCAGCGGCAACAGGTCGTCAAGAGTCAAGTGATACAAATCCTGTGGTGACTCGATTAACCCTTGGTCAATGAATATGCGAATCCATTTTTCTCCAATGGAATCGATATCCATCTCATCAATCCACTTCTTAAGATCTCCATAGATCCGACCACCACATGTTTCGTTCACACAACGCACATATTTCTTTTCAACGACCAACTCTTGCTGGCAGACAGGACAGTGACTGGGTGGTTGTGGAACCGTTCCCCCCTGAGAAGCAATCACCTTCACAACCTGAGGAATGACATCGCCTTTTCGTTCTACTAACACGCGATCGCCAATACGCAAACCAAGTTCGCTTAAATAATCCAAGTTATGAAGCGTGGCATTCGAAACGGTCACTCCCGCTATCCTCACGGGCTCGAGCCGCGCCACGGGCGTCAATCGCCCACCGAGCCCTAACGACCAATCCACATTTTCCAATGTCGTGACGCGTCCTTCGGAAACAAACTTGTATGCCGTGGCGTACCGCGGTCGGTTACCGACAACTCCTAATTCGCGTTGCTTGGCAATCGAATCACACCGTAGAACGAGACCGTCTATTTCATAGTCGAGATCCTGACGTCGCCCGGGGACGCCCGCCACCGAATCACCGGCGTAGTCGAGAAAGATACGCCTCACTCCGGCAATTTCCTGGTCGTAAAACGTCTGAGCGATGGAAACACCCAACTCCGTCTCCAAATACGCCATTTTTTCTTTTTCGGTCGCAAATTCAACGTCAGAGGCCACCACGTCAAAACAATGCATTTCAAAATGGCGATTCAGTGACCGATCGCCATGTTTCTTGCGAACGGTTCCGCTAACGGTATTGCGGGGATTCTGAAATCCTTGCTCCTCAAAGAACTCACGAAAGACACTCAAACGCAGGATCACTTCTCCGCGCAGGCTGCCAGTGAATTCGTTTGGCAACCGTTGGGCCACGTTCTTAAATTTGATGGCATTGTGAGTGACCACTTCACCAACGAATCCATCCCCGCGCGTGATAGCGTCGACCAATTGACCGTTTTCATACTCAAGTTCGAGACTAATACCATCTAACTTTTCTTGCACGAGAAAGGTGGGCCCCGCTTTTTGCCCCCAAGCATCCAGCCTGTCCTCGGGCACCTTGTCCAACGACCCCATGGGAATACGGTGAGACTTGGTGGGCAGCTTGGCGCCTGACGGAGTTTCGTCGAGCGACACCGGGGCACCCACTTCAGCTAAAACGGGACTGTTCGGAGCGATCTCCTGGAGTTCTTCAACGAGCGTATCGAATTCTTCGTCGCTAATTTCCGGCTGTTCGTTATAGTACAACAACCGGTGGTGACGTACTTCTTCTTCGAGTTGATCAATACGGAGTTGACTGCTCATCTTCGTTATGACTCGCTACCACATTCCGGTGCCAAAGTGACGGGCAGCGTTGCCGACGAATTCGGAACCAGGCACAGAAACCGCATGGGGGCCTCGCCAGTATTGCGAAACTGATGAATTTCGTCGGGCCGTACCAGGACAACGTCTCCGGTTTTCAACGGACGCTCTTGATCATCATCCAATACCGTTCCTTGTCCCTGCAGTACATAAACTTCGTGTTCATAGGGATGACTATGACGTGGAGTGTAGCCGCCTGGTGCCACCTCGAACTGCCGCATCGCAAAGTTCGGTGCTCCGTCAGACTCACTGACCAACCACCGCACAGAACAACCATGCGCACCTGGCATATCGACGATTTTTTCTTCAACCTGATCGGCTGGAGTGACCTTCATTTCGCATTGCCTCCTTTTCAATTTTTTTCTCGTGAAGCCTGACCCAGAAGCCATCTGTTCCAATCGCCGCAGTCGTCGCGACCGCCAACAGCACTAATTCGATCGCAAACAGCCTGACACCATACTGATCTAAAAACGCCATCAAGGGATGATTCGGACGGTTTGCCGAAAAAGTCATTTGCTGCACAGTCATGACTCCATAGGCACAAGCCGTAATCGTAAAAACAATTCCGATGACTACCAAGGCAATGTAGAACGGATTCAACGGCCTTTTACGTGAAAATCCCATAACACAAGCATCCAAAGAGGTCGTTTATCACTTGAACTGATACCAGCTTCTTAAAACCAACTCACTCCCAAACGTTCCTGGCAGCCCTCCCCAAGCCAAGTCTAGCCCTATCTCCACACCCGGCCTGGTAGTCCATGATTCGTTTTCTTCTGCCGGACAAACATGCCGTTGCGTAGTGAACGTCACCGGGATCTCAAGCCGTTCCTCCGAATCGGTAAATCTGTCCCACCATCCCGTACGATCAACCCTGGCAAGCCAGTTTCAGAAACCACTCGAGGCGGACCCCAAGGCGGCCTAAGAACGGCTTTCCGGCCGTCAATCCCGGACAGCATCATCGAAAAGCCTGAAAAACGGTCGACCATGTCCACCAAGACTGCTTGCAAACGCTTCTAGTATGATCGATTTCCCCACGATATCATACTGGGTTTGAGTAGAACCCACAGAGCTCAGGAAGGTAAACAGATTGTCGGCAGAACGGATTGTACTACGCGGCGTTCGAGTCCATAACCTCAAGGACGTTGACCTTGATTTGCCGCACGATCGACTCATCGCCTTTTGCGGAGTCAGTGGTAGCGGCAAGACCAGCATGGCTCTGGACACCTTATATGCCGAGGGCCAGCGCCGATATCTCGAAAGCTTTTCGACTTACTCACGATTCTTTCTGGAACAATTTGACAAACCCGATGCTGACACCATCGAAGGTCTTCCTCCATCCATTGCAGTGGTTCGACAAGCTTCCTCAACGCAACTGTCGGGCCGCACAACCGTAGGCACGGCAACGGAAATTACCGAATACCTTCGTCTACTATTTGCCAAGTTGGGTCACATCGTCTGCATGGGTTGTGGCGAAACCGTCCGGCAAGAGACCCCTGAAAGCATGGTGGACTTGATACAAAGCACATTCCCACAGGGCCGCCTGATGGTCGTCTTTCCCGTCACGGTCACCGGCGAGGAAGAAACGCAGACCACCTGTCAAACTTTACTGCACGATGGATTTATCCGCATCGTGCACGCTGGGAAAACCGTAGATTTGAGCAGCGCTGAGGCACCCGACATTCTCTCCGAGACCGACGCCGAGTTCCTGGTGATTGCCGATCGCCTACGCGCAGAAACCACCACACGCGAACGGTTGACCGAAACCATCGAATTGGCTTTGGACAAAGGCCAAGGCCAATGTGGAATGCTTGCGGAGGACACCGACACAACATCTGTAGAAACCATCCAGCTGGATGGCCGTTCCTGGGCGTATCGAACTTTTAGTGAATCACTACGTTGCACTCGGTGTCGCATCGACTACGCGCAACCAGAACCCAAACTCTACAGCTTTAATAGTCCCTTGGGCGCGTGTACGGATTGTGAAGGTTTCGGCAACGTTTTACGCATGGACATGAGTCTTGTCGTACCCGACTCAACAAAATCTCTTCGCGACGGCGCCATAGCTCCTTGGAATACTCCTGCTTATGCGCACGAACTCGAAGAACTCCTGGAACTAGCACCTGATTACGATTTACCGGTCGACATTCCCTTCGGTGAACTTTCTCCACATCAACTCGGGTTGGTAGAGCATGGAGTACCCGAACGTGATTTTGGCGGACTCGACGGCTTCTTCAGCTGGCTTCAACGCCACCGCTACAAAACGGGCGTACGGGTTTTTCTACGTCGCTGGCAACACTCTCACACCTGCACATCGTGCGGAGGCACTCGTTTGGGCGCCCAAGCACTCGCGGCGAAAATCGACGGTAGCTCCATTGCTGATTGGTGCGAACAACGCGTCAATGAATTACTACCAAGAATCCAAGGCATCCAATGGAACGATGCAGAACAAGCCATCGCACGCGTGGCGTTAGAACAAGTCCTCAACCGATTGAAATACTTGGACTCCGTTGGACTGGGCTACCTCACCTTGGACCGAACCGTGCGAACGCTGAGCAGTGGGGAAGCTCAACGTGTAGGGTTAACTTCCGCTTTGGCCTCCAATCTGATCGACTTGCTGTATGTATTGGACGAGCCATCCGCCGGCCTGCACCCTACCGACGTGGAACGACTTTCTCAAGAAGTACAACGCCTACAAAACCGTGGGAACACCGTGGTTGTCGTGGAGCACGAAGAGGCATTCCTGCATCTGGCCGATCATGTCGTAGAATTTGGACCCGCTGCCGGAGCCGAAGGTGGTGAAATCGTATTCCAAGGATCCAGTCAGGATTTGCTGGCCGATCCTGGTAGCTTGACAGGAAGCTACCTTGCCGGTCGCCGTGGAATCGGACTTCCAGCCGAGCGGCGTAAACCGGATCGAGGTCAGATACGCATCCAAGGCGCCTGCCAGAACAATTTACAGGACATCGATGTCGACCTGCCTCTCGGTGTTCTCTGTCTCGTCACCGGTGTCAGTGGCGCTGGCAAAAGCACACTGATCCAAGACACCCTGTACCCTGCCTTGGCACAACAACTCCGACAAGAACCAATCCGTCCCACCGGCACCAGGGCTGTTCTCGGAGTCGGACAGGTAGATGACGTCCTGTTAGTCGATCAGAGTCCCATCGCACGTTCTCAACGATCCAACCCAGTAACTTACGTAAAAGCATTTGACGACATTCGCGGCGTTTTTGCCAACACAATTGAAGCCAAGACTCACAACTATACGGCCAGCCACTTTAGCTTTAATGTGGACGGTGGACGGTGCGACGCCTGCAAGGGTGACGGATTTGTCGCGATTGACATGCAATTCATGCCTGACGTATATGTTTCTTGCCGCGACTGCGGAGGCCGTCGCTACCGCCGTGAAATCCTGGATGTCACCTACCGCGGAAAAAGTATTGCAGACGTACTGAAGATGACAGCGCGAGAGGCATTCTCATTCTTCCGTGGACAGATCAAAGTCCAAACCAAATTGAAGCGGCTTGTTGATGTGGGACTCGACTACTTGCAGCTTGGACAACCAGCAAATACCCTGTCGTCTGGAGAAGCACAACGTTTAAAGTTAGCAGGATACCTGAGCACTGCCAGCCGGAAGCGTACCGTCATCCTGCTCGATGAGCCCACTGTAGGGCTACACTTTGCCGATGTCACCAAGTTGCTCGACTGTTTTGACGCTCTGATCAGCGTGGGACATTCTTTGATCGTGATCGAGCACAATGTACAAGTCATGTTGGCCGCCGACCACATTATCGACCTTGGCCCCGGTGCCGCCGACCAGGGTGGGCAAGTCGTAGCGACAGGAACTCCAGAACAGATCGCACAGGTTGCCGAATCGGTAACGGGACAGTGTTTGCATGCAGCACTGCAACGGAGGGAACGATGAGTAACACTTTTTTCAAATTTCCGCGACAATCGCAAATCCCTGGAACGGCGACCAACCTGGATCTTGGCGTCTCTTTTTCGCAAACCAACGCTGCACTACTCAGGCTAGTTGTTGTCAATTCGATTTACACATCGTGATCCATGGCAATTAATTTCCGGTATGGCTAAGTTCAAATACCAGTTTCCTACACAATGAAGACACCTCTCCAACCTTTGAACCATTTAGAAGTTTTTCACGGCGAAGCTTCAGCCGCCTTGGCCCGCGTGTATGCACGGATTGATGCCCCATTCTGCCAGCCCAACTGGTCGCTAACCGGCCACATCCAAGGTCCTTACCGCCATGATGCCCATACGTTGCCCACCACCACACCACTAGTCCCACATAAAGCAGGAGCCTCTTTGTTGGCCGAGGCCGTCATTCCCGACCCCTGCGGTTGGGCTCCTACCGCACCCAACGTCTACCAACTTTCGGTGACACTGCGGGATGGCGAAACCCTGATCCAGCAGCGACAAGTCACCACTGGCATCCGCGCTCTAGGAACCGCTGGACCAGACATCTTTCGACAAGGCAAACGTTGTGTCTTCCGTGCCGTGGAAGCCATCACTGCGGATATCGACGACTGGAATGACTGGCAGTCGACACAGGCAACCATGCTCGTCACATCCCCTTCACAAGAACTCGTTCAGCAGGCAACAGCATTGGGAGTGCCTCTCATCGTTCAGCTACCCAATCATTTGCCAACGATGGAACAACAACTTCATGAACTGGCTCATTGGCCATCGATTTCGCTCGTTTACACCGATACAGACCAGCCCATGATTCCAAAACCACAACAGCGATTCCCCAATCTATTGTTCGCTCAGCGTGTTGATTCCAACAACTTGAAACCGCCAACGCTGGCTGAATGGTGTCAAGTTGTCCTATGGGACGTCGGCGACAAGCCTAACGTCGACCTTTTGATACCGGCGATGCAAACCACAATGCCTGTTCTGGCGATTCGCCGACGAGCGATGAAATCCACGATGCTGGAGGATCGCGCCGAATGTGACCGCCTGCAGGCAGATTTGGCCCACATTATGGATTGCGCTGGATATCTCATCATGAAAAAGAAATAATAGGCAGACTGACATCATCAGGAGCGTTGCCTTTTGTATAAGATGCAATACTGCACGCCTTACTTTCAATGAAACAACCGGACTCCCACTGTTCCGGTAGGTGTTTGAATACCGTGTCATCACAACCCTCCATTTCACTTTGACCACTCATCGAATCATGTCAGACGACAATGCCTCCCAAACGCCTCTATCTCGTTACGAACGACAGATGCGTTTTGCTCCCATCGGAGAGACAGGACAAGAACGACTTCGTAGTAGCCGAGTTTTGATCTGTGGCTGTGGTGCTCTGGGATCCGTACTGGCTAATACTTTGGCTAGAGCGGGCGTCGGACATTTGCGATTGGTCGACCGAGACTTCTTGGAATTCAACAACTTGCAACGTCAGGTTTTGTACGAAGAAGCTGACGTCGAGGCTGCTATTCCCAAAGCAATCGCAGCTGCTGAAAAGCTACGTCGGATAAACTCTAACATCACGATTGAACCCCACGTTGTCGACGTTACGGCCGGAAACGTACTTGAGCTGGTAAAAAATGTCGACGTGATCCTCGACGGAACTGACAACTTTGAAACTCGCTACCTGCTTAATGACGTGTCGGTAAAACAAAGCATCCCTTGGATTTACGGAGGCTGTATTGGCGCAGAGGGACAATCGATCACGATCCTGCCAGGAAAAACTGCCTGCCTCCGCTGCGTCATGCCCGAGCCTCCTCCACCCGGCGCCACGCCAACCTGTGATACGGCAGGCATTCTGGGACCTGCCGTGAACGTGGTGGCATCGTACCAGGCAAGTGAAGCCATTAAGATTCTTAGCGGAAATGAAACAGCGATCAGCCGCAACTGGACCATTTTCGACTTATGGGAAAACGAACATCGACAAGTTTCCTTAGAATCGCTCAGCGATCGCGACTGCCCAACGTGCCAACGCAACGAGTTTCCCTGGCTGGACGGAAAATACGGAGTTCATTCGGCCGTTCTATGTGGACGCAATTCCGTACAGCTCAGTTTTCCTAACCAACCTGCTTTCGGTCTGGATACGCTCGAAAAACAACTTGAGGGAATCGCCGTCGTGACCAGAAACCGTTTTTTATTGAGGTTTCATGTCGACAAATATCTCGTCACGGTGTTCCCCGATGGCCGCGCGATCGTCGGAGGCACCGAAGATCTAACAGAGGCTCGTGCTGTCTATGCCAAATATGTCGGCAATTGACGATTTCGGCGACGGCTAGATTAATTTTCTAAGAAGGCCCTTGGCCGTAGATATGTTGAATGGGTGTCTTGTGTCCCCAGGCGATTTCCTCGCGTGAGGTTCCAAGGACATTCGCGATCTTTTCACGTTCCACGGGACTAGGGGTCCGGCGCGCTAAATAGATTGCCTGAACTTTGCCCAGGTCCAAGCCAGATTGCTCCGCCAGCTCTTCCAGCGAAATACCGCGCTCGGTACACCAATCATGGACATTTTTGGGCATTCATCAACTCCTTGTAGAACCGATAAAAAAGGTCGACATCTCAAACACGATTTCTATCTTTGCCGGCTCGCGAAAATGTATCAACCGGTCTATTATATTCACACATCCGTTTGCTTGGCGAGACGGTTTTTGACTGTGTGATTTATGGAATCGATACACCTAGCCATTTACCAATTAATGCGAACCAAGGACGCCTTCGATATTGGTCGAGTTTTTTTAACGCCTAGCCAAAGACGGCAACAAAGCCACCTCACCGAAGCCTGCTGCCATGGCACAAGCTTCGTGTTGCACAAGACTACAGCCAGACAACCCACGAACTACACGCCAGCACCTTCGGCTGGGCGACAAACAAAACCACAACACAGCACCACTTGGACAGCGGTTAACCCTTAAAGGACAACTTCCATGTTCCCTCCACAACTCCTAATGGCTATCGCCATTTTTTTACTCTGCGTAGGCTGCCAAACAGCTTCGACTGAACCTTCGAACACTGGCTCCAACAATACGGCGACGGCCCACTCTTCTGAGTCCGTTCCATTACCGCTCGCTAGAGCAGCATGGCACGAAGGTTGGATTCGCTTATTTGATGGAGAAACTTTATTCGGCTGGAAGACCACTGGTAATGTTGATTGGCAAATCGAAGATCACACGATCGTGGCAAAATCTGGTGAAATGGGGTTCCTTTATACGACCACCAGGTTTTCTGACTACGTCCTGCGGCTGCAATATCGATGCCCCGAGTCAACCAATAGCGGTATTTTTTTACACATGACTCCCCAACCGACAGACCCCGCACAAGACTGCTACGAAGTGAATATCGCACCGTCGGACAACCCTTTCCCAACAGGCAGTCTCGTAGCCCGTCAGAAAGTAGATCCACCTGCCTGGCAAGATGACTGGCATCAGTTCGAAATCCACGTCAGCGGTCCGGATATCGTGGTGAAGATTAATGATATTGTTGTCAACGAATTCCATGACTCCAGCACTGCTCCGCTGGCCCGAGGCCACATCGGGTTACAACACAACGAAGGGCTGATTGAGTTTCGTGACATCCGCTTGAAACCCCTCCACACACAAAGTCTCTTCAATGGCGTTGATCTTTCGGGTTGGGCGATCCTACCTGACCTCGATAGTGAATTTTCGGTAACGGAAGCCGGAGAACTTCATATTTCTGGCGGCAAAGGTCAGATCGAAACCGAGAGTCAGTTCGACGATTTTGTGCTTCAGTTGGAATGTCAAACGGGAGCGCCAGGTCTAAATTCCGGTGTCTTTTTTCGCTGCATTCCGGGAGACTTTTGGATGGGATACGAGAGCCAGATACAACATGAGTTTATCGAAGGGGACCGAACTCGCCCCGTAGACTGTGGTACAGGAGGAATCTTTCGTCGCCAACCAGCCCGTCGAATCGTGGCCGATGACCAGGAATGGTTTACTAAAACGATCATCGCAGATGGCCCTCACCTGGCTGTATGGGTCAATGGCTATCACGTAACCGACTGGGTCGACGCGCGTGAGGCTCACGAGAATCCACGTAAAGGCTTACGTACGGCGGCGGGAACTATCATCCTGCAGGGTCACGACCCAACTACCGATCTCTTGTTTTCTAACTTGCGCATCAGCCCTTTGCAGCAGCGGCCCACTGCTGACAGTCTGTGATTTTTTTCACGAAGTCGATCTTTCTTGACTTCGTCTGATCCAACGGATTATGTTGGAAAGATGGAAGCTTCATCCCTGCAGTGAAACGTTCGTTTCCATGCTGTTTGCCAGGGTAACTTGCGTTCGAGTTTGTCAACTTATCGTCAGCAGGTTCTGCCAAGGAGGCTTATCGTGAAGTTACATGACATTCTGACTGTAAAGGGTAGCGACGTATTTACGATCGGCCCGGAGGCAACGCTTGCCGAGGTGATCGCGAAACTCGTTCGCTGTAATTGTGGATCTCTCGTTGTCTGGAACGGTGACAGGATGGTCGGCATCATTACAGAGCGTGACATCCTGAAATCTTGCGATGTTTACGGCACTCGGTTGACTGACGTAAGCGTGCGCGAGAGCATGACATCGAACGTCACCACGGGAAGTCCGGATGACGAGGTCGGGTACATCATGGGCCTTATGACGCAAAAACGCATTCGACACTTGCCAATCCTGAAAGAAGGCCATCTTTCTGGCATGATTTCAATCGGCGACATCGTGAAAGCCCAGCATTCTCAGTTGAGCATGGAGAACCACTACCTGAAGGAATACATTCACGGCTAAGCATTTCGATAGCGACCGTTCTTGCCAAGCGTCACCAGCTATACCGCCCACCCACACCGCAGGTAGCTGACCGACCACAACACGTTTCACATTGAAGCTGCGTCGCAACTCGCCTTGCCCAGATGTACTTCCTCCGGTGGATATTGTCCCGGTCCGTCATGTACGTACCACTGATCGAGCACTTTTCGCCAATCAGCCAAATTTTTCACGCGCGCAAACCCTTCACGCACTTCTTTCCACTTCGGATGAAGTGCCGAATATTTGATGCCGAATTTCCGCATAGGAATCCCACATCTTTCTGGTCCATAGATTTCTTCGGCAAGTCGAAAATGCTCCAAGATAACATCCCGTTGCTCTAGCAACGGCGGCGGATCTGGCAAGGGCTCTCCCATCAACAGCGCCCGTGCCTGCACAAAGATCCATGGGTTGCCGATCGCACCTCGAGCCACCGTAACACCGTCGACTCCGGTTTGGCTCATCATATTCACGCAATCCGACGCGGTAAACAAATCACCACTTCCTAACACTGTCGAATGGCCGACATGTTCCTTCACTTCTCGCAAGAACTCCCATTTACTTGGCCCGACATATCGTTGCTGTACGGTACGACCATGAACGGTCACCGCTGCCACACCTGCTGCGATGGCCCCATCCAGAATTTCAAAAAAATGATCTCGACTTTGTTGAGTATCGTCGATGCCGCGCCGCATCTTCACAGTGACCGGAATGTGAGGCGGCACCGCTTCGCGAGTCCTGCGCACAATCTCCAGTGCCACCGCCGGCTGCCCCAAATGAAAACCTCCCCGGCACCGCCCCAACACCTTTTTGACTGGACAACCGAAGTTGATATCGATCACATCGAACCCGGCAGCCACCAATCGCAAAGCTGCCTGCCCAAACTGTTCGGGATCAGCCCCCATCAACTGCCCACCCACCGGATGTTCTTCGTCACTTACGTGCAGGAAATGGCGGTTCTTCTTACGGTTCTTTACTGCCAACAGAAACTGGTCCAGCATGACTTCACACAGTGAATACGACGCTCCGTGGCGACGCGCAATAACTCGCATTGGCCAGTCGCTATACCCTGACAAGGCTGCCTGGACCACGGGCGATCCAATTTCGACAGAACCGATATGAAGTGGAGGAAACATCATTGCAGTACAGGACAAACGTCAAACCAGTCTCGTTGTTGGGCACGCATCCATGTCGTGGAACTTTCAGGTCCCCACAGCTGTTTCGGATAAATATCTAACGGCGGTGCATTAGGACCCGCCCATGCCTCCACGATCGGATCGATGATACTCCACGCCAAATCCACTTCATCGCTCCGCGCGAACAACCCGGGGTCACCATTGAGAACATCCAGCAACAAACGCTGGTAAGCATCGGGCATTTTCTTAGAAAACTCACGTGCATAGCGAAAATCCAAATCGGTTAGTCTCAATCGCATGTCATCGTCGGGTGTTTTCGTTTGAAAGTGCAGCTGGATTCCTTCGGCTGGCTGGACCTGGATCACCAACCGATTCGCGTCCACTTCCCTCTCCGAATCCGTATCGAACATCATATGCGGGGGCTCGCGAAACTGGATCACAATCTGCGTCGTACGGCACGACATCGCCTTACCACTACGCAAGTAGAAGGGAACGCCATCCCATCGCCAATTGTCAATCCAGAACTGGAGCGATGCAAACGTGGCCGTACAACTCGCTTCGGAAACACCTTCTTCGTTCAAATAACCTTCGTACTGACCACGCAACGTCTGCCGCTGAAAATCGCTTCCCTTCATGGGCCGAATAGCCTGCAATATCTTAACCTTTTCGTCACGAATCAGATTGGCCTCATAACGAACAGGAGCCTCCATGGCTGTCATGGTCAAAAGTTGCAATAAATGATTCTGGAACATATCACGGAGCACACCCGCCGAATCGTAATATCCTCCCCGTGAACCCACAGACACTTCTTCGGCGACTGTAATCTGCACATGGTCAATATAGTTTCGATTCCACACCGGTTCAAAAATAGTGTTGGCGAAACGCAACACTAGCATGTTCTGGACGGTTTCTTTGCCTAAGTAGTGATCAATGCGATAAACCTGATTTTCGGAGAATACGCGGTGAATAGCAGCATTTAATGCGCGAGCCGAATTGCGATCTGTCCCAAACGGTTTTTCTATCACGATGCGTCTCGCACCGTTCGCTTCTACCGCCTGGCCGGTTGCACCTAACTGCGCCACAGCATGAGCATATAAATGGGGTGCCGTCGACAGATAAAAAATGCGTTGACCGCGACCACCATCCAACGCGTTCAAGAATTCTACGAGGTTCGAAAAGTCTGATGCCTCAGAAATGTCAGCGGTCTGATAGTACAGTTGCTTGGCGAAACTTGCCCACTTTTCTTGAACAAAATCATCACTGGCAAATTTTGCCGTTGTTTCTGCCGAATGAGCACGCCATGCTTCATGCTCGAAGTCAGTTCTCGACACACCCACGACGCGAGTGTTCGCAGGTAAACGATTCTGGATATGCATCCGATATAAAGCGGGAAGCAGTTTACGCTGCGCCAGGTCGCCAGAAGCCCCAAAAATCACGACCGTATTGGCCACGTAATGTCCTCCCTCAATCACCGCTGAGATTAATCAACGGACTTTCGTTCATTCAACCAATCCGTATGGAACGTTCCCTCCCGATCAACGCGTTGATAGGTGTGTGCTCCGAAGTAATCTCGCTGAGCCTGCAATAAATTGGCGGGTAGACGTTCGCGACGGTATCCGTCGTAGTAGGCGAGTGCCGTACTAAATGCCGGGACTGGCAACCCCTGCAAAGCGGCCGTCGACACCACATGTCGCCAGCTCTTTTGTGCACGCTCTACTGCCTCCGTAAAATAAGGATACAGCAACAGATTCTCCAAATCTGGCTGGACATCAAACGCTTCCTTGATGTGATCCAAAAATTGAGCTCGGATAATACATCCCCCACGCCACAACAAGGCACAATCCCCATAATTCAAAGGCCAATCATGTTCCTTCGCTGCAGCTCGCAACTGGACAAACCCCTGTGCATAGCTGCAAATCTTAGAGGCGTACAAGGCTTGCCTTACATCCTCGACAAATTGCTCCGCAGATCCGTCATAGGACGACGTCGGCCCCGGAAGCTTTTCACTGGCACGCACGCGTTGCTCCTTCAACGCGGATAAACCGCGTGCATAGACGGCGGATGTCACCAACGTACTGGGTACTCCCAGGTCAAGAGCCAACTGGCTCATCCATTTTCCCGTCCCTTTGGCACCTGCTTTATCAAGTATCAAATCGACTAAATACTGCCCCGTCTCAGAATCCTTGACGCTGAAGATGTCACGCGTGATTTCAATCAGATAGCTTTCCAACTCGCCGAGGTTCCACTCTGCAAAAACCTCGTACAATTGTTCGTGGCTATAATCAAGCAATTCGCGCAGCAACCAATACGCTTCACAAATTAATTGCATGTCACCGTATTCAATCCCGTTGTGGACCATTTTGACATAGTGCCCAGCACCCCGAGGTCCCACCCATTCCGCGCAGGGAATGTCCTGTTCATCGCCCACCTTGGCTGCAATTGCCTGAAAAATCGGACGAATGTAAGGCCATGCGTCTGAGCTGCCACCTGGCATCATACTCGGCCCTTTCAAGGCCCCCTCTTCACCACCCGAGACCCCGGTTCCGACATACAAGACACCACTTCGTTCCACGTCGCGTGTACGCCGTTCCGTGTCCGCGAAATGCGTGTTTCCCCCATCGACCAGGATATCCCCCGGAGACAACAACGGAATAAGTTGTTCAATCAGAGCGTCAACCGCCGAACCCGCTTTCACCATCATCATCACCACACGCGGCGGCTTGAGATGATTGACAAGCTCATCCAGAGAATGACAACCGACGAACTGCTTTCCCTGAGCCCGCCCCTCCATCAAATGGTCCACTTTTTCGGTGGTGCGATTGTACACAGCCACACGATAACCGCGGCTTTCCACGTTGAGTGCCAGATTCTCACCCATTACCGCAAGTCCAATCAGACCAAAATCACAAAGATCGCTCATGCAGGTTTTCCCTTATGGTCACAGGTCACACGCCATTTCTTCTCGCTTTACGAAGAACGTAGATTTTAGGCCTGCGCGCATACTGAGGCAACCGACGGATTGACGGGCAAAGAATCCGGCCAAGAACAATAGGGGCTGCCCGAGTGCCGCTTGCCCCCGTCCGAGCACACAAAAAGCACCTTGGAGCCACGGAGCTCGACGGTGGGCGCCTTCCGGCTGTATGAATCAACAGCCAGAAATTCTGAGCCTTACCTAGATTTTACACACAGGTTATCTCTAGGCAGCTCGTCGAATTTCCACGGTGCTCTGCGAGCAGACACGTGAGTCTACCATGGCCTGATCGATGACAGCAACGGTTGTCAACTGAGCCAGTTTTTCTCGCTGCGACACCTGCAGTTGATGATTCTGTCGAAGCACTCGATCCACCTCGAAACGCACCATGCCAGCAACACGGGCTCGTACGTACCCGCGTGCTTCGGCGGAAGACATTTCGCCAATTCGATGTGCTACTTGGTTCCAAACATTGTCCCGCTGACGGACTGCAATTTCGAGAGCAACGTCTGTCAAATAGAGTTTTTTCATCCGTCGAATCATCCGTTCGAACAGTACCATGCCACGTGTCCTTTCCCGGATAGACCGATGCAGAAAAACAAATGTTTTCTGTCGGTGTGCGCCATGAAACCGCTGGCTCGTCCGTAAGCCAATCTACAAGAATCCTGGTCTGCTCTCGAGCTTGTAAAGATTAGACGCCCGAGCTTCCAAGAAAAATGATCGTAGTCCTACTGCCTTAAGCTTCACACAAACAACGGGCGCGCATGGGGAACGGTGTGGGTAAAATATGCGGCCAACACTCTTTACCACTGTTTCCTAACCGGATAATCCAAAAGGTTTCCAGGAACAGCACAAATATCGTCCCTTCTGACATCCCCACCGGTCCTAAGCCATAAGGCTCTTTGGACGGGTACATCAAAATGACAGCACGGCTCGAACCGTTCGTGAGACGTTCATTTTGGGACAGCTTGGGTCGAGCGCAGCGCCCCCAGGACGTGAAGCCGACGCATCACCAAGAAACCAACGCAGGTGCAGAACAATCACCGATTTGGGGAAACAGTAGTCCATTAGCCAGTGCATCCAAGGTTGGGGCTTTGTTTCGAAGCCCTCCCCGAACCAAGGTAGTATGGTGGAAATCAACCACCCCCCCCAATCCATTTCATTTTACGGCAAGGCGTAGTGGGACGCGACCAGAAAAACATGGTGACTATCCGGTCAGAGAGCCCAAGCCGCTCACGAAATGCCAATTTACCTCTCAAAAATGCTTTCAGATGCGTTACTTCTAAGTCTGTGTTGATATTGCCATGTACAGCAGATTTGCTAAACTTCGACCAAGAATTGACAAGCGTCCTGTTCGCATGACAGCTGGCTCGCTAGCGGTCGTTCAATCTAGGATAGAACCTCCTCACCTTAGCATCCGGCTTTGACTCATTGGCAAACTAGACGACCTTTTGCTTGCTCAATTTATTTCGTGCCCACAACCTATGGCGCCGTAGCCAAGTGGCTAAGGCAGCGGATTGCAAATCCGCCATCCCCGGTTCGAATCCGGGCGGCGCCTCTTATTTACCAACAACTTACGACAAGAATTCTTACCTTTTCTTTGGAATGGCACCCACTTCCTCACCGTGTGCCTCCCATCATCCTGCAGCCGTTATCTTTGCGTTTCGTCCGACGTTGTGCGTGGGAACGAAGAGCTGCGTCTCTACCGTGTCATCAGGGTTGACGCCGATGAGCAAGTTCGCCGTCAGGTGATTCGTAAATAGCAGGAGCAGACCAACACAGTGTGTGAAACATCCCACTCGCTGTGATCCATGTGGGCTGGCGCGCCCCAGATGTAGTTGGCGTAAAGTGGGCGTCCATTGGATTCCTCATGCAACACCTACGTTGCGTACCTGGCCGCCAGATCCGTGTGCCAGCGCAGATCGACACCCGCCAGCTGTTTCGGCGGCAACCGGTTGATCATCGCTCAGACGCTGGTCAGCCTCCGCTCGTTCACCGCCGCGAAGCCATCGGGCAGATCAGCTGGAGAGGAAGAGGCAATGATCAGAACGAGCACCCCCCCACTGCGAAAACGATTCATCATGTCAATCTCCGAGTTCGAGGTTGTCCGGCCAGGTCGGGGGCAACTGAGTTCAATTCTATCCAGCCAGACAAATCCCTTGAGATACGTCAGCCCCAGGTCGGTGAACTGGGTTCCAGAGAGGTAGAGCCCTGCAGATTAGTCAGCTCACTGAAGAAATTTTCTGTACTGTTGTAACAGTTTGCAATGAGGTGCCCCAGGATGCCCCACTACCAGTCAGGATCCGGCGTCAGACGAATCTAGCTTTCAATCGACTCGAACGGAAACAGAGGTTTACGACGCTTGGTGAACTCGAATTGCGACATATCTGCCGTCGTACTTCCCGGAGTGTTGACTCGCAATAATCGCTTGCTGACCGGAGCGTATGCTGCCACTGGAGCATGGACACCTTTGGCAACCAAGATCTGATAGTCACTGGGATCCACCTGGCAGCTAGTGATCTGCTGCAAGCTAAACGGGGCGGTACGGTAACTCGTGAGTATCGCCGTCAACTGACTAACTGTTTCCACAACGACAGTCGGCCCCATATTGTAAGACGATTTCCCTCCATGTCGCGGTTCTGTTTCGGTAAATCGACCATCATGGATACTGCGTACATTCACTTCGGCCGTAATCGCTGGACCGTGCAAGTCATCGATCTTTCCACCGAAGGACAACGACAACCTCGCTCCAACTCCGGCTGCTTGCACCTGACCGACCGCCTCTGGATCATTGATACAAACTAAGGTCCGTGGACCTCCACGACGATGAATCTCCTGTGCGATCCACGTGCCATCGGCAGCAGACCCGCCACCGACATTGTCTCCAACATCCAACAGGCAGACAGGCCCCTCGCAATCGGTGGCTTCATCAATCGCCGCTTCGATACTTAAGAACTCTGGCACGAACTGCTCACGATGTGATAGGAGGTAACCAGCCAAATCGTTGGCCTGTTGCTGCGCCAACTTGAAGTTATCATCCGTCACCGTAATAAAACTGGTACCCATTTCTTCGACATCAGAATACGGGAATCCCAAGACGATACTATTGCTCAATACTCCGTCCTGTTCTCGCATTCGGTCAGCACACTGGTACATCGACAGACACGGCTCCTCTGAAGTAAGCTGTCGATCGATATTGATTGTGATCGGAGGAAATGCAGCAGCCTGTGTCAAACGCACTTCACCCTGCAGATGTCGCACCAGCAAAGAACAAGCCTCCAGACCCCGTTGACGTTGATCCAGATGTGGGTTCGACCGGTAAGCAACCATTGCTTGACAAGCGTCGATCATCTCTTGTGTAAGGTTCGCATGTGGATCAATCGTAGCAACAACAGGAAAATCCGATCCCATACGTTCGCGTACCAAGGATAGCCAATAGCCGTCCATGTCCGAGTGATTTTCGGCCACACCTGCACCGTGTGGAGCCAACAATAAAGCGTCAAGCGGTCCAGCTCCATCCAGCTCGCGCCACATCATTTCCACGATAGCTTCCAACGCTTCGGCCGTGACAGACCCGGAGGGCATTGCAGCAGCAAGCAGAATGGGAACGGCTTCGAATCCTGCTACTTCCAAACCTTCAAAAAAACCACCAACCTCATGATGAGCCGCAGCGTACTCGGTTCGGACATCGTCACCTGTCAATAACGCGAGTTGTCGAAACATCTCAAGCGTCGTCGGAGTGCTAATGAAGGTATTGGATTCGTGATAAATACCAATAATACCAACTCGCATGATGTCATCTTCCGGATCGGTAATGGAATCAGAAATTCGTAATCTATGAATGTACCCCATTGCCTAGCGACAACAAGGACTACGGACCGACTTACACGAGAAATAGGTTGTGAAGCATGAAATCCAAGCCCCTGCTTTCGTTCCCAATACAGGTGGCTGGCTGATACCGAACGTGCCTGAAAGACTTCCTAATCGACAACCCGCAGAACTAACCGTTTTTTTTTAAAACGGAACGGAGCAAGCCGTGCCGCCATGGATGATAGAAATCCACGAACATCCGTACAGCTCGTTCCGTCCGGCTGTTTAACTCCAGTCGACAACCCCCTTGGTGTGCGACCTCCGCCCGTGCACTTTTCATGTTTGCTGTACGTCATCAAGCGCAAAAAAAACGCGGTCGTGGGGGACGACCGCGTTTGCAATTTAACCTGTGATTCAACAGTCGGAAGGGCGAGCTGAGGATACAGTTGGGCTCTATTAAAAAGGGCGCTCGAAACTGTCGTTGCACGGGTTAGTAGGAGGGAGTCGACTGCCGCGTTGATCGCGACGCTGCAGGAAAACTCATCGACCCGTGCCACATCCATTAACCATGATTTCCCCAAGTCATCGCAAAGCCCCTACAGCTGTGAACCTCATCCCAACCGTCACACTTTTCCTAGAGAGTTGCTACGTCGGATGATCACCGCAAAGCGCAGAAGCAAGTGACTCAGCTAATTCAGAGCCCGTAGGACGTTTTCTCAGCTTGAGAGACCTCCAAACCTCGTCCCAAATGATCCTGCCGTTGTCGCTTACTGGATCGCTCGGCCGTTGATCATGGGATATGACCTTGGCAGAAGGCCCGCTAGCAGCAGAGTCTATTTGTAGCTCCAACTGGCCCCTAGATTGCTGGGTTGCAGTACTGGTCAAAACGGGGCCGACCATGACGGAGTTTTTGTTATGGGTGGCACGGAATGAGGATCCATCGGCGGGAACATCACCTCCTTGCGCTGAACTCACAGCTGACTGCAGATCCTCCGGCACCATTCCATCAGCGCCACTCTGCGCCAACCGAGCGTACTGTACGTTGACGATAACGTTGGATGATTGGTGGGCCGGCCCCAGTGGGTCAAAATTCCGAACGATTTTTTGGAAATCGCTGATATCGACATCACCATCTCCGTCGTAGTCACCCTGAGACCAGTTTCGGTTGGTGGCAAACGGATTGTAATTCATCGCTAAGCGATTGAAATCAATAATATCCACATCCTGGTCCAGATCAGCGTCGCCGTAGGCGCTGTGAAGGACTTCCTGAACAAGGAAATCTGCGTCTTGACGGTTTACCGAATCGTCATGGTTCAGGTCAAATATAGCGATCTGACTGCCGGCCCTTAACGCATCAAGCAACAGATCTATGTCGGTAGCGTCCACCATCCCTTTTTGACCAAAATCACCCAGCAGCTGCAGATTCGTGATGGGGATATCTTTGGAGATTCGTAAAGTGGTATCGCCTTGACGATATACAGCCAGCACGTCACGCGCTACGATTTGATCACTTTCGGCAATCCATCCGCTACCAGCATTAACAGTATCAAAGCCCTCACCACGGTAAAATGTGACCAACGACACGTCTTCGGCCTTCAGGTTATAAACAACACCGTTGACATCAATCGTTTCATCGCCAGCGAGACTAACATTAAAAGTGTCATTGTCATCCGTTCCATAAACGTAAACCGAGTCGCCATCGACCATCAGATTCGTCAGACGCAAATCCACCGTTTGGGGATCGCCGGACAGCGTAAGCAGCAATTTATCGCCAACCTTCACTTCGGCATCCAGTCGTCCGCTTGTTCCTGCTTGTACGCTAGACCCCAAAAGTGTTCCGTTCGCATCGTACAGATGAAGGTCCAGGTCATTCTGTAGGTTCGTCGGAGTGGATTCGACCGTAAACAACCCCGAATGCGAAGCTTTCATTTCGTAAAGTGTCAATCCGCCAACTTGTTGTTGCTGGACTTCTACAGAGTCGATAATGCCCAGGTCTCCCGAGCTAGACATGACAAGTGGTCCTGGGCCATCCGGTCCCACAACAATCTGATAATCCTCCACTTCACCGCCCAAATCGTGTTCTCCAGGGCCAAGTCCCCTGGAGAAACCAAGACGTCCTCTTACGTAAGTCGTACCAGTCAAAGCCGTCGCAGGAACGGGGAACGAGAGAACGTTAGCCCCTGCCGAAAGTCGAATGTCCGTTAACACCTGTTCGCCAGTATCGTCCCAATCTCCATCCTGGTTGAAGTCTACCCACATTTGAAAGTATCCCACATGTGCTGCGGACGACCCGGTCACGGTTACCGAGTAGTTGCCACCAGGGAGCAGGGGATCCACCGGGAATGCAATTCCGTCTTCGTCATCATTTCCTGTAAGGTCGTCCTCCGTTGCAGAGATTCCAGGTAACCCGACAGGTTCGCCGTCGACAGTTGTTCCGAGAAAGAAATTTTGCACAATCCCATGACTGGCGGCATCGGCGCCGACGGTCGGATAGCGATGGGTGAACGGAGCTACGAGGTCTTGGGGAGCGTCACCATAGTCAACATTCTCAAGGAGACCAAAATGGATGCCGTGCTGATTCATTAAGGGATTCGTAGGTATAACAATCATTGCCTCATTGGGATTCCCGGAAGTCGAAACGGTCCCGGGCGGCAGTGCCAACCGCAGCTCGACAGGAAGTCTCGCCCCAAACTCCGGCGGATCACCCAAATCAAGATTCATCTGCCAAACTCCAACGGCATTGGTTATGGCAGCTTGCTCGCCAAATCCTTGATATCCATCCGCGTTGGCGTCGTAAAAGACGGTGTGCCCAGGAATGCCCATCTCGCCTGCTTCTTGAGCGCCATTGTCGTTGACGTCGTGAAAAACGGTGCCGCTCACCTGGATCACCGACAAGGGTGCCGGAGGTTCTATGTCCCCACTGCCACCCCCTGGCACACGGTCCCAACCAATCACGTCGAAGGCGCGCAGATCAAGTTCCGTCAGCATTCCCATTTCGCCGTCAGCCATCGTGGGATCCATCAATCCCAAGCCCAGCGAATCCTCCCAATGGCTTGCCTGGAATGCACCTGCCATGAGGCCACCCGTGGAAAATGTCCCCGGACGCAGTGCACCATTGTCGATGGTGAAAAACTTGGCCCTGGTGTCCGCTGTGAAATCGATGACTTGCGTCCCCTGTGTCAAACTATCGTTCGAGTATCGGAACAGGTCCAACGGCGTCACCTCGACAATGTCGTCAGCATCTTCGGCACCGAATAGTGTGAACCGGACTTCCAAATCATCGACACCACTCACAAAACCTAGAGCATGACCAATTTCATGCGCCGCCGTTCCCACGAAATCGATAGCATCTGGATCAATGCCGTCTGAGCGATCGAAATCAAATTCAAACTGGGAATTGAAAGTAATATTACCGTCCACCGCCGCCGTAGCCGTAAAACCAAGTGCCTTTGCCAAGGCTGTGTTCAGCTTAATCTGACGATTGTTGTCTCCTCCGTTAGCATCTACGTACGGCACATCACTACCGTTTCCGTTGGGGTTATCCGCAGTCAGATTGATATAGAGATCAACATCTGACCCTGTTGGCAGACTCGCCACTGCATCTAAATCGTCTATCGACGAGGCATCCTGATTCAACGCTTGCAGTACATCCGCATAATCTTCGATCTGGGTGGACGATCCAGTTGCTCCTATTACGTCTGGGCCCAGCGGAACATGTGCGATGTCCAGCCGGACGACAACATCATCGTCCAGAAGTTCTGCGGCCCACAGATTCGCCGCCTCCTGAAACCCAGTCAGTACTTCGACAGGCGTATCCGGCGCAGGATTAAAGAGAAACGTCGTGAGTACCGTCCGCGGTTCAAGCGTTTCAAATGCAGCATGCCTACGTTTGCGAAACAACTGCTGGCCTGCAAACGAAAAACGATGCTGACGACGCGTCAATACATTGGCTTCGAACACGGACTGTCCCTCGAAATAATAATGTTCAAGCAGGATCCGCTATGTTGACGGGGACAGATAGTCTCCGCAGCTTAAGTTCCGATAACAACAACTGTTCCTATTATATCAGCTCACCACCGCACATTGGGGAGGAATGTAGATTCTGCCACCTTTGCGGTTATCCGCTATGGCTCGTGTGGATCGAGCGATAACCGCTTAGGTTTACCTCGAAGTCTGCTGAGGAGTGAATTGACATACCTCTGGGGGAAGCGAGCTCTAGAGTGAATCGACAGGCCTACAAGAACACATATATCGTCCGTCATCTGTGTCCCTATATCAGGCTAAACGAACCAGAGTTAGGCACCTACGGCAGGTTTTCAACCTGCCTTACTTTTCAAATGCTACACCCTCGTCGCCAATGAAGCGAACCAGGCATCCTCATGCACCTGCCTCCGAATCTACCACATCAGCTCGAAACCGGCCGTGAACCCTGAGAGAAACAGATCAGCCTCGTTCTTGATGGTGGGTAACCGAGGAACTGCTGGAGGCGGTGGAAAGACAAAAGCGGGTGAATCATTAAATTGATCGGGCGCCAAAACCAATTGAGTCACGTGTAGCAAATAATAACCGACTCGCAACTTACAGCGAGGGTTGATTTGGTACACCGTGTAAGCGCTCAATTCGCTGACACTCGACGGCTCTTCGACCAGTCGATGCTCACGTATTATCTCGTCGTCAAGGGTCGTACCGCGGATACGAGTTTCTTGTTCGGCAAAATTCTGATAGAGCCCGACTCGCATCTCTCCACCGATACGCCATTTCGGCATGACACACCATTCCGCCGAACCGCCAATTTGCGCTCCCAACAAGTCGTTCTCCACGTCGATGTCATAGTCCAACGAGGCGGGACCGCGTACCGTCGGGTTATTGGGGTCGGAAAACGGATCAAAGTGCTGCTCGACATTAGAATCGTATGAAAAATCTTCATCTAAGCTGACAAAGCGAATTCCTGCCGACCGGGAAAAATTGAAACGGCAACGATCGCTGGTATACCGCTGACGCAACGTCAAATCGACACTGTGTAGACGCGAATTGTAAGATATATCCTGCCGCACAGCCTGGTCTGCGTCCAAAAACCCGGCAATTGGAGGTCCGGGATTCGTTCCGAAATCGCTGAGGGCGGAGTACAAATTGTGTGTCCCACTCTCTACTGCGGCATCGGCACTCCATTCCACCAAGCCCATGTAGTTCAATTCCAAAGTACGCCCAGCTCGAATCGACCGAGTCAACGTCAATTGAATGCCAGGTTGTTCCTCCATTTCCAAATCTTCTGTGCTGAGCACCACATTCGCTGCACCGATGCCGTCCGACGTGTACCCGACTCGGTCCGCGCCCAGGTCCCGATCCAACACAACCAAACCTATGTAAACATCAAAATGACGAGGATTACTGCAAATACCGTGGGGGTCCCCAAAAAAGCTGCCAAGGTGATGAGCCAATCTGGAACGAATGCCTCCCACCACTGAACCAGAAGTCAACGAACTGCCCTCGTCATAAGGTGCTAATTCCGAAAACGAACACTGGCTGTGCTGAGTGGGCTGATAGGATCCTGTGAAAAACGCACCTGTGATTGTTCCTGTAGACGAAAGAGCAGGCACGCTGGGGACCGCTCGGTACACATCGGTAAATCCTCTACCGGGAAACGGGGTCTCGGCAAGCATGGTGGTTGGTGCCACGGGAACCTGCACATCCAGTGACGCACCAAGCCTCGCCGGCGCCTCTCGCTCCAAAGACAATTCACCACTGCTGAACCTAAACTCGGTTTTTACCGGATGGCTTGTCGCAGTCGTTGAGGCATCACTATTTGTGACCGGCACAACATTCATCGGAGTCATCGGTTCCACGCCGAGACTGGTGCGTTGTACTGTGAGGCACAGGAACGCCAAACAACCAGTCAGAACTAGCGAGAAAGCCGCGTTTCTACCTGCGTGGAAATGCACGAAGTTCTCCCCCCAAACACAATGCTTTCGAACAACCGACCGTCGTCACAGGGTGGCACATTGCCATGCAGCAGCTGTAAGTACCCTACAACCGACGCCTCTCAAGATATCCCTACCACTGGTGGTAATGGTATCCTCGATAGAATCCATCGGTTCAGTACAAAGTGGAGAACTAGAACTTTCGGAACTGCCAATACGACCCGCAGAACCGGCAAACCTCTCCCAGAGACCCAAACCACCGTCGAACATCCCAGTCTCACAGAAAACAACCATATCCCGACGCAGGCGATGGGAGAGAACTCTCATCGAGACCAACAAGCCTGATGATGCGTCGTTAGAAGCGTTTTACGGCCTCTACGTTGCCTTATTCGAGCCATGCCTGCGGGCGGTCAGCCGACGTTGCAGAGGATTCCTGAGCCATCTCGGATTCCACGCCGGGGATAAGATTCGAGGGCAAAACGCTAGCGGCTGTCGGCGATGCCGTGGGTGGCACGTTCCCATATCCAGCCGCTGGCACCATATCGTTTGGGCCGAAAGTGTCCGTAACTGTCGAAGCACTGCCTGCAGGACCATTGTAAGTCCTGGGACCAATCCAATGCGGGCGACGACCGAGACGAAAAACAAATATGTCAGTAAAAGCAGGAACGTAGGACACGCAACGTTATCTTGTGGCTACCGACAAAACCTCTCGCTGTGAGATCACATCCGCCTCTCCGAAATGATGTAGTCGCCAACGTCAGTGCCAAATCGAGAAACCGCCATCCACAACCAGGTTGTGACCACTCACATAATTCGACGCGGGTGAAGCCAGATACAATGCGGCTCCTTTGATTTCATTTCCATACAAGCCCATCCGACCAGCCGGAGTACGGTCGCCGTAGTCGCCGGCGAACCCGGGTGGCAGCTTGTCTTGCGGACCAAAACCACCGGGCGAAATCGAATTGACTTGAACTCCTAATGGCGTCAGTAGTCCGGCCAGGTCCATTGTCATACCGATGATCCCCGCCTTGGCTGCCGCATACTCGATCGGTTGCCCTGACATTTGGTTTTTCTCATACATACGTCGGTCACGCCCAAGTATCCCAGCGATGGACGCGATATTGATAATTTTTCCGGAACCTTGCTCTGCCATCTTCGGCGAAAAAGCCTTGCAACAAAGCAGGGGACCAGTGAGATTCAGCGAAATCATGTCAACAATGTCTTGTGTCTCCCGTTGAAACAAGTGACCGGGTGACTCGCCAATACCACCCCCTGCATTATTGACCAAGACGTTGACTTTCCCTTTCCAAGACCACGCTTGTTCCATGAAAGCGGGAATGGCCGCGGAGTCGGTAAGATCCAGCGCCAAGGGCAACACCTCGCGCTGCGTCACCTCTTGCAGGCGTTCAGCCGCCTCTCGGGCCGAGTCCAATTGACGCGACGTGATCACCAAGTCGCATCCGGCTTGGCCCAGTACTTCCGCAATATCGTATCCCAGATGACGTGAGCCACCGGTCACCACGGCGACTTGCCCCTGTAAACAAAACAATTCGGAAAGTTGCATCGACATTTCCCCCCAGATTAAAATCCTGCGCTGTCCGACACGTGTGACGCGCCTCGTCGCTGTAAATCAGGTCTATCTATCCCGCGACAGCTTGCTTGCGGTCGAAGTGAGGCTATTGTAGCTTAATTCTGAAATGATTGGAGAACGAGCATGTATGGACAACTCGTGGAATGTGAAACAGCCGATGGGATCCGACTAGACGGCTTCCTGCATACGCCCAGCGACTCGGCACGACAAGCGGCTTCAGAGGCTGGGCTTCAGGTTGACGTGATGATCCTACACCACGGAGTAGGAGGCAATTTCTATCAAGGCAATCTCTACAATGGACTTTGTGAAATTCTACTGCAATATGGCTGCGCCGTGATGCAAGTAAACAACCGTGGACACGACCTAGTCCACCGAGCCGCCAGCCGGTCTCGAGCCACTCCCATGAATCGAGGTCGTATGGGAGCCGCGTACGAAGATGTTCTCGCCTGCAGCCACGACTGCCGGGCATGGGTCGAAGCTGCTCTATCCAGAGGCTACCAACGGATCGGCATCTGTGGCCACAGCTTGGGAGCTGTCAAGTCCATCTACTATATGGCTTCCGACCCACATCCTCACGTCACGCATCTGGTAGCATTATCGCCTCCTCGACTGGCTCACGAACAATTGTGTGCCGCTCCAGAAGATCCATCCTTTGCACAAAACATTTCCCTGGCGGAACGGCTCGTTCAAGATGGGCAACCTGACAGTTTAATGGAAGTCACATCACCAGTACCCCTACTGATTTCGGCGAGAACTTTCCTGCAAAAATATGGCCCCGACAGTCCATGTGATTACCTACCATGGCTACACCAAATCCGCGTGCCGATCCTCGTTGTCATTGGCAGCATGGAAGCCGAAACCGTCCCCGCATTTCGTGGTATGCCGGATCACCTGGAACACCTTCAAACCGAACTCGAACACCTTACATTTGCTTCTCCATTAGGAGCAGATCATGTCTACACAAGCTGCCGTGAACAAGTGTGGAACCTCGTGACCGATTGGTTAGCATGAAGCCTTGTTGGAATAAGATTGACGCAGAAGGCGCTGACAGGCTGTTAACCGACGTGCCGGTCGTGCAGGTTGAGTTCCACACGTCGCTCGGTTCCACCAACGACCGCGCTTTACAATTGGCTCAATCCACCCCAGAACCCTTCCCACAAATCGTCGTCGCTGGCGAACAAACAAGTGGTCGTGGACAGAGAACGAACCGTTGGTATTCATCGACCGGTTCACTGACTTTTTCATTGATCTGCAACCTGCAAGACTTCGGACTGGGAACGGCCAATTTACCGCAATTGTCCTTAGCAGCTGCTTTGGGGGTACGCGCAGGCATCCTGGAAACTCAACCACAGTCCCGTGATTGCCTTCAACTGAAATGGCCCAACGATGTTTTTCTGAACTCACAAAAGCTGGCAGGTTTACTTCTCGAACCCGTGCCCTTGAACTCAAATCTGCTGGTGATTGGCGTGGGCGTCAACGTGAATGACCCCATGGACTCTGCACCATCCGAAATAAAACCTTTGGCCACATCTCTGTTGGCAACTACAGCAGAAAGAACCGACTTAGTCGCGTTATTGGGAGCAATCGCTCGGCAGATGCTAGATCACTTCCAGCAACTGGCGGAGGATCAAAGCACCTTACTTCAGCACTGGAGCGATCATTGCTTTTTGACCGGACGCCAAGTGGCACTCGAGATTGGGAAACAACGAATTCAAGGAGTATGCCAGGGAATCGCTCATGACGGAGCCTTAGTGATTAAAAATGAAGACGGCCGGCAAACATTCTATGCTGGCCGCGTGCAACTCGCCTGAGAATCACCAGCTACTCAGCCCTTCACAGCGCCGACCAAAAACGTCGGATTGAGCGATTCAAACCGAAGCCTATCGAGCTGCTCCGTTCCACGCGACACGTTCACCATCCACACCTGTGCTTGATTAGAAGCCTTCTGCAAACATTCGTGAACGGCAGCTAGATTTTCTACACTTCCCACATTCGCTACTAACCGGCCACCATCACGAAGCCTGACAAAAGCCTCTTCCACAATTCCACGAACATGACGACCTGCACCCCCTACAAAAATCGCGTCCGGGTCCGGCAATTTTTCCCAGGCGGATGGGGCCTCACCTAATACAGGCACTAAGTTAGCGACACCAAACCGCTCTGCGTTTGCCATGATCAACTGATGGTCTTCGGCGTCCATCTCGATAGCATAAACGCGTCCATTAGGTGCCAACTGAGCAGCTTCAATGGCCACGGCCCCGCTGCCAGCCCCCACGTCCCACACGGTGCTTGCAGGCCCTAGATCAAGCGCTGATAACGCGATCGCACGAACTTCCGCTGGAGTCAACAGGCCTCGCTTAGGCTGGGACTGCAAAAAATCTTCATCCGGATTCCCAAACAACCGATGGCCGATCATCTCCCTAGGCCGATCCGGTGCGTTGGGCTTACGCACCAAGATCATTACATTCAGCGAGGAAAACTGATGGCTGGCGAGTTCTTTAAGCTCCGCATGCGTAACTCGTTCGTCGGGCGACCCCAGATTCTCGCACACAAACGCAGTAAAATAATCAATACCGCGATCTAACAAAGCTCGCCCCACAGCAGCAGGCGGTGTCGCCTCAGTGGTAAATAATCCAGCCTTCTCTGTGGTCCGGATACGTTCGACAACATGGTCCAGATGTTGGTTCGCCAGATCTGTTAAGTAAGCTTCCTCCCAACTCTCTTTCACGCGCGCAAATGCGAGTTGCATCGAGCTTACGTGAGGTACCACATCGAAACGGTCTTTACCACACTGCTCGCACAAGTATCGCGCAACACCGTAAAACAACGGATCGCCGGTCGCCAAAATGACGATCTTTTCGTCAGCATGATCGGCAATTTGTTGTGGGACCACAGAAAGGTCTACCGTTATCGTTATTTTCTTGACCCCATCTCGATTGATCCGTGCCAACAGTTTCTCGGTACCTAAAATCAACGTCGCCTCATCGATAAGCGACCGAGCTGCTGCTGTGATGCCTTCGAGGCCGTCATCGCCAATTCCAACGATATGTATTTTATTCTGTGCAGACACAGCATCGACCCTTATCCATAAGATGCTAAATCAGTGAATTCCATGATAGCGTTCAGGCCCTCAAGTGTATCACGATCTGGATGAAATCCGTAGGACGGTTTGAGAACGGGGCAGGAAAGGCTTTCGACAGGCAACTTCGTCAGTTCGAGCAGCAGAGACATGCCAGGCAGCGCCGTTAGGCGGAATGGTAGTGGTAAACGATTACTCGCCGTGCTCGACCCGGTCGGACAATTCGACACCGGCCAGCCAGTAAATCGCACCACGCAGCAAACGATTGAACTCAGGCGACTCGAAATCCTTGGGATGGCCCAAAGACGTGTAGAACGTACGGCCCCCGTCTCGACGACGGTTAAGCCAAGCCACAGGTTCAGCCGGAAAATCCGGAATCGTACCGGTGAGCAAACCAGACGCAGTATCAGCTAGCGGACTGACAAAATATAGCGTTCCGTTGCCTTGTAGCCCAGCAGGATTGACCTCCGTCAAGATAGGGTGCACTTGAACCGCGGCTTTAATCGCCACGTGACTGCCCTCTCCTGAATGGCCCGTATAGTGGCCGCCGATCACGTCCGCATCGAATTCCTCCCAAGCATAACGTCCAGCCGGCAGGGTTGCATCGCGCAGCGCAAAAGCGTGACTGGCCGTGCGGATCCCAATCAAAGGTTTACCGGCCGCGACGAATCTACGCACCGCGTCAAGCTGTGATTTAGGCAACACGCGCCTGCGCACGCTGATCACAGCCAAGTCAGCATCGTCAAGCGTTTCCAGGCCCGGCAAATCATTACGATCCTGTTCGTTGGCAAACACGTAATCGATACTGAAATGCTTAGCCAGGTGTTGGCTGGCAAACTCTGGCAACGTCTGCCGAGTATTGTATTCCTGTTCGGCAATGACCATCACCAGCCGTGGACGGTGGTCGTTTACGAACCGAAAAGGCCGGCCACCAAGAAGCTGATCACTTGTGATGGTCGGGCAAACAAACTTTTCAATATGGTGGACAATAAAGTCCGTACCGGAAAAATGGCTTACATAAGGAGGCATTCGAGGGTTGTACATCGTATCCGTCAGGTCACGCACCAACACAACATTTTTTCCATTCTTGGCCATTTGCCGCAGACCAAATGGACGGCCAAGCACGCACATATTGGTATGGACGCCGACCAATATCACATTCGAGACATTTCGATGCTCCAAAATGCTCCAAATCCTATCTCCCTCATCGCTGATAAAGTCCCCACTCTGAATCTGCAGCGCGTCCACTTGACTCTTCCAAGGCTCCTTCGGATTACGTCCCATGTCGGCCAGTTTTTTGGCCCATGCAGCATGTGCTGCAGGTTCGTCATCGTCTCCTCCGTCAGACTGATCAATTGGGTACTCACCTTGTTCTTCGGAGGGAATGACGTAGCACCACTTTTTGATATCCCTAGGCAAATCCTGAGCCATTGGAACGGATTCGGTATTTCGCCGTGCCGGATGGCCATCATAGGCAGCCATACAACTGCTCGGCGCGTGAATAATCGTAACTCCTCGAGCACGCGCGTTTGCGACGAACTTGTTCATGCGGGGAACCATTTCCGCACCACGCCGCGTGGCGTTGAGACAACTATGCAGGTCCCACATATCACAGATGATGACCGCCGTCTGCTGAGGACTCCAATTCACCGCTTGCCTGGTCACATGAAATCGCCCACTCTCCTGGCCAGTTTCCACGCGGGCACGAAGCTCAAGCTCCAACGACTTTCCGGCAGCTAAGGACCGCTCAGACGCATCGTTACGTGAATCGCACCACAAGCAGGCGAACGACATGAAAAAGAAAAACATGAAATTGATCCAACCAGGTTTCATCCGCTTTTTCCTTCCGTTCATCCCTTGGTATCACGACAACCAGCGACTCGAGGCTGTTCGTATTATTCCCAGCCTTCAGTGCGTTTTCAACTATGTTAACGTGCAGCCATCGATCTACCGTTTTATGTCAGTGTCCGGATCTCAGGTTGACGGAGTTTCGAGACCTAAAACCTGAACACTGAAACCTAAGGGATTCCCTTACCTCACCTTTCCATCCGTCTCGTTCATTCAACCCAAGTGTTGTAGCACTAGAACCGAAAGCATTGAGGCCTGGTGATATTGGCTAACAGCATTGGTGACTGTCCACTGGGCCAGTGTATGCCCTAGGAGTGCTATGGTTCGTCCTTCCCCCTTTCAGGGGACAGCAGGAAACCAAATAAAAACGCGACGTCAGGAACCCCTGACGCCGCGTCTGATCGCATCTCAGTTTGTTTGCCGCCACTACTTAGCGGACACTACTTAGCGGACAAGAGAGCCCGCCAAACAAGACTCACTCAGTTAAGCCTGGAAGGAGCTACCGCAACCACAGGACTTCACTGCA
>JAKVBZ010000048.1 GCA_022448645.1 Pirellulaceae bacterium | reverse complement strand
GTGCCGGTGTGAGAGGAACCAGGGTGCGCACGACAAAGCGATTTCCCCAGGATTGGTGCAATTGCTGGCGTACGGCGTTGAGGTCGGCAATCGCCATGTCTCGCGCCTCAGTTGCCGCTTCCAACTCTTTTTCCAGATCGACCAGGGCGCTTTCCTTCGCAGCAATCTCCGTCTTCTCCCGTTGCAATGTTTCCAGCGCCAATTCCGCCGTGGTGAGATCCTGTTGCTTTTCTGTCGCCGTTTGTGTCTCGTTCTTAAGTTTTTCGTTCAGCGATATCTGTTTATTCTCGAGCGATGCGACGACGTCATTCAAGTCCGAATCGTTAAGCTGGTCGGCGGCTGTGCGTGCGGCGATAACGGCTTCTTTCAACTCATCCAAAACGTTTTCCCGCTTCGCTAAGGCCTGCGCGGCTGAGTTTGATTCTTGGTTCAGGCGATTGATCTCATCTCGTTGAACGTCAAGTCTTTGGTCGAGATCTGCGATCGCCTGGCGCCAAGTGTTCCGTTCCGCCCCCGCCGCCTGTACTTTTGCAGCCAACTCTGTGCAGCGATCGGAAAGCGACGTTTGTGATTGTCGTTGACGAGCATACTTGCTGTGTAACGTGAGTGCCGCAAGTTGTTGCTTCTTTTCGACCAGCTGCGTCGCGCGTCGCCGTTGATGCGAATATATTTCTAAAAGAGCACCTCGCGCTTCGGCCACCATGTCTACAAGTCCCATGCGTTCGGCCTGCAGCTTTGCCAGTTTTTGTCTTTCTGTTTCTGTTTGGTTTGCCGTCTCTTTGATGAGTGACGTTTTCTCATCCAATTGGGCGGTGGTGACCTCGACGTCCTTCGCCAGCTGATCCGCTTTTTCTAGATAATTTGTATGTGTTTTTGTCAGGCCAGTGTCATCTGGAAAAGATTCAGCTACCTTCTTGGCGGCTGCAGCTGCGTCTCGGACCAGGGCCAACTGGGCTTGCTTGGCCGTCAATCCTTCTTCCTGTTCCCGGTGGTCCTTGGTCAACGTTGTTTTTTTCTGTTTCAACGAGTCTAGCTGTTTCGCGGTTTCTGTGATGGCTTGGTCGATCGTGTCGACCTTCTTCCGGCGCGATGCGAGCCGCTCTAGGATACGGCCTGCCGATTGATCGTCGACTTGGGTTTTCAGGTTCGGGATTTCGGCTGTTAGATCTGCAAGCCGACGATTCACTTCTTCGTCGACGATCGCTTCTGCGGAGGGCAGTTCGACCGACATCTGGTAGGTGTTCGACAGCGCAATCTCGTGAAGCAAATGTCGGAAATCGAAATCTGTCTTGACGAACTCGTCAGCCAGCATCTCCAACAAAGCTGGGTGACTGGGAGGATTGTCGGGATGGCGAAAGTCAACGGGATGAACAAGACCCCGTCCCATCATGTGTGCCCACAGGCGGTTGGCAATATTTTTGGAAAAATGTTCGTTGGCGGGATGTGTGATCAACCGAGCGAGCTGAACGCGTCGACTGAATTTAGGCACTCCGGCAGCTGTCTTGGACGGCGAAATTACATACGCTTGTTCGCCCTCGAAACGGGGTTCGGCTTCCAGTGTCAGTTCTCTCAGTAGCTGGGGAATCGTTTCCGAGGAATCATCCGGAGCGAATACCGAGCTGAACTGTGTCGTGCCCTCTGCCTTTTCGCCCACATATGCCGTTTTATTTTCGTCACCTTCCTCTTCCTCAAACAGATAGCTGCGATTGACAAATGCAAAGATTCCGTAGTATTCGGACTGGGCATAGTCATCGATGTTCGGATGGTCGTGGCATTGTGCGCATTGCAGATCACGCCCCAGAAAGATGCGACTGATGTCGCGTGTCAGCGCGTTGCTTTCGACCTCTCGTTCTAAAAGAAAACTGGCGGCCCCCCGTAAATCGCCTTGGCCGTCCGCCGATAAAATCGTCTGGACGATACGATCAAACGACCACTTCTCTTGAACGGCTTTCTGCAGGAAGGATTTCCATTGGTCCTCAGAGACTCGCGTGCTGCCGCGACGTTCCATGAACATCACATCCAGCACCTCTGTGAAATAGTTGTCGAATTCCGACGAACGGAGAAGTGTATCGATGGTGGCCGCGCGTTTCGATGGCTCGGGATCCGCCACGAATTGGCGAGTTTCCTCGACGCTTGGATTTCTTCCCGCTAGGTTTAGATAGACGCGACACAGGAAGTCGTAATCGTCCGCAACGTTGCCCACGTTTCCTAGGTGTGTTGCAGCTATCGCCTGGTCGATTCGTTGATGTAGCGGTAGAGACTCCTCTGCCTGAACGGAAAGCACCGCTGGCGAGAGGACTAGCAACAAGATAATTGTGTAGATTCGTTGAAGTAATCCCATCAAGTCACTTGTCTAATGCCCCGAAGTGCGACCTGTAGATCCCTTCAGCTTATAACACTGCCGGTCATGACGCAACATAAATTGCACGCGTTGCTGGTCTGGGAAACGGCTTGTTCGTCAACACGACGTTCGGGGGAAGTCCTGGTGGATCTCGTGACCGATCTCGATACCAATCGAGATCGGTCATCGCCTGCGGTCAAGAGAGCAATGTTGCGATGGCAGACGCGATGTACCAGTGCGCTAAGATCGCTGGGGCGGGCCAAGGATTGAAAGTCCAGCACAAAATGATTTTCGGGCAGGCTCAACTTAAGGATTAGGTGCATCTGTAGTGTCGCTGCAGACTGCGAATTTCATTCAGTAAGTCCCGCTTGCATGGATGAATTCTCCAAGTATGTCAGTATAATGCTCGTGAAGCGTTTTGGCGTATCTGTCTTTGCGAGACAGGATTTCACGCAAGAAATGAAAGGTCTCAGGCAGCGTTCGTGTCCTGGCCGATGGACGAATGTTTTTCGTTGTCTGGAAACGAGATCGACGACTGAAAGTCGAAGCATGATTGGTGCAATGTCAGCAATGGTGCAAAATGCCTGTAAGTTTTTGGGGGCGGTGAGACAAGGTGTTGGTGAGGCAAAGTGTTTTAGCGGAACGGTGCAAGCAATCCGGCATCGCTATGTCCAAGGAACACCGCAAGGCTTGCACCCTGCAAATACAGGGCCACTTAACGGGTACCGAGGTTTGGAGTTTCGAGCGTGAAACGAATGCCAAAGCGTTAGCGAGCGAGGAAGTCCCATTCAGTCTTTCTTTCGCTGATGTGTTGGGTTACGAAAAATCGCAACTTCAAAACTTGCGTCTGGCTTTTTAAATTGATGACTTTCAACCGACATGCTATTACAAAGGGATGTTTGAAATGCTGTCCTGTACTATCAAACGTTGGATTTTGCGAGTCTTTTGTTTTGGTTGGCTTTTAACCTCGACGGGCATCGCTCATGCTGCGGACTTAGAGGTTATTGCCCATGTCGAAGCGCAACCACTTGCGGCTCAACTCAAACGCGTAGCAGACGCTTTGGGATTTCTCGGCCAGCCGTTGACGGATGCTCAGCAGGCCGAATTGTCTAGTGCGATCGAATCAAATGACGCGGAAGCGATGCAGCGGGCGCTCGATCCCCTGGTGCTGGCTGGCGTGCATATCAATCCGGAGCAGCGTGTCAAAGTAGCTCGCGGTGCTGCGGAGGCCAGACTCATTGAACAGGGGTGGTCCGTATACCTCGTCAAGGTCCACAACGAAGCCGGCATCACACCTCAACTGAAGGTGGAAAGTCCCAATGCGGAACGCCTCGTTCGAAGATCCAGTGGGCAGAAACGAGCCGTCCATAAACTAAGTGAAAGTGACGTGGCCCATCGTTGGATGGATTTACAGATGTTTGATAAGCAGCCGATGGTTGCCCAGCTGTCCGGTTTGGAGGTGGAGTATCGAATTGTGCAACTCTACAGTCGGGATCGGGGTAAACGCGAAGCTTCGTTGTCTTTTCATGTAGGACAGGGAAGCCAGGATATCGGTTTTCGCAATGATCTGGCGGTCTTGTTTGAATGCGCAGCGGCTGTCGAAGTGACGTTGGATATTGTGGACCACAATGGTGAACCAACCACGGGACAATTCGAAATCCGTGATGGGCACGGCCGAGTTTACCCGGCACGCTCAAAAAGGCTGGCGCCCGACTTTTTCTTTCATGATCAGATCTATCGTCATAGTGGTGAGACCGTATCGTTGCCAGCAGGCGAATACGAGATAAAGTACACGCGCGGTCCTGAATATCGCATTGATACCAAGACGATCCATGTGCCGGCCCAGAAAACACATCGCGAATCATTCCGCTTGCGGCGGTGGATCAAGCTTGTCGAGCACGGTTGGTTTTCGGGGGACCATCACGTACATGCTGCTGGATGTGCTCACTACGAGGCTCCTACCGAAGGGGTGACTCCAGAAGCCATGATGCGGCACATTTTGGGCGAAGATCTCAACGTCGGTTGCGTATTGTCTTGGGGGCCCTGCTGGTATTACCAGAAAGAATTCTTTGAAGGTCAAACCAACCAGTTGTCTTCGGACGAATACTTGATGCGGTACGATGTGGAGGTTTCTGGGTTCCCGTCGCAAAGTTCTGGGCACCTGTGCCTGCTCAGATTGGCCGATGACGATTACACGTATCCAGAGGATATGAAGTTCGACTATTCGTTTGGTCCAGAAAAAGGAACTTTCGAAGGCCGTCGCACAAAGCTGGTGGGTGAGTGGCCCAGTTGGGATTACCCCATATTGAAATGGGGGAAAGAACAGGGAGGCGTTGTGGGTTTTTCTCACAGTGGTTGGGGCTTGGCTGTAGAAGATGAAACGTTGCCCAGCTACGACATGCCCAAATTTGATGGGATTGGTGCTAATGAATACATCGTAGACGTAGTCCATGATGTGTGCGATTTTATCTCTGCCGTCGATACCCCAATCGTTTGGGAGTTGAGTATCTGGTACCACACTTTGAATTGCGGTTATCAATGTCCCATCAGTGGTGAAACCGATTTTCCCTGCATTTATGGAGACCGTGTGGGATTGGGGCGCGCTTATGTGAAATTGGCCGATCAACCCTTGACGTTTGATAATTGGGTGTTTGGTATTCGTGACGGACGCAGCTACTGCAGCGATGGACTGAGTCACTTGTACGATTTTTCTGTGAACGATTTGGGGGTTGGCGAAAAAGGCAAAGATGGCCGGCCAGGCGTGTTGGCTACGGGCGATCATCAGATTCGTGTGAAAGTCGCAGCAGCAGCGTTGCTCAACGAACAGCCCAATGAAGAGATTCGCAACAGACCGCTGGCCGAGAAACCATATTGGCATGTCGAGCGGGCTCGCGTTGGCAATTCTCGCAAGGTTCCTGTTGAGTTAATTGTGAACGGACAGTCGGTTGCCAGGCAGGAAATTGAGGCCGACGGAGAGGTTAACGAATTGCAATTCGACTATCAATTGAAACGATCCAGTTGGGTAGCGCTGCGGATTTTTCCAACCGCACACACGAATCCTGTCTTCGTCGAAATAGATGGTAAGCCCATCCGAGCTAGCAAGCGAAGTGCACAATGGTGTCGTGAAGCGGTCGAAGTTTGTTGGAAATCCAAACAGGGTGGTATTCGATCGCACGAACAGGACGCAGCCACAGCCGTTTACGATGTGGCCCGCGCCGCCTACGACCAGATCATCCAAGAGTCGTTTGATGACACCCAATAGGCTGGGTTGTAAGAGTGGCCGGTGGGCGATATTCTACTTGGACAGTGCTACTTCGTAGGGATGGCAGCACACTTGCTGTGTCGTGAGCGATTTGTTTTTCGCCTAGACAAAGGCACCGAGGATATAACCACGCGGGCGCGGTAAACGAAAGTGTAGTACTGATTCAGTTTGTCAGGTGTGAACCATGTGGCTGTGCAATCCTGTGAAATCCTGTGAAATCGTGTCGTAAAACAGTGTAACGACGAAAATACTCTTCTTTTGTCCATGAGTGATTAAGATGCGTGACTTTGAGTACGAGGCTCCGACAAATTTGCAATCTGCACTGGCATTGTTTGCCGAGCATAGTGAAAGTGCTCGGGCGTTGGCCGGTGGGACTGACTTGATCGATCAGGTGCGTCTGGGGCGATTAACACCAGACTTGGTGGTGGACCTCAAGAAGTTGCCCGAATTGAATGTGGTTGAGTTTAGTGATGATGGTTTGCGTTTGGGGGCTGCCGTTTCGTGTTTCGACATCTATGCGAATGACGAGATTGTTTCGAAATACAGTGCCTTGTCCGATAGCTGTCACATCATCGGCGGAGTGCAAATTCAGAATCGAGCCAGTGTGGGTGGGAATTTATGCAACTCAGGTCCGGCCGCAGATTCGACCCCTTCGCTCATTGCCCTAGATGCCACGTGTGTGATTGTTGGACCGAATGGAACCCGCGAAGTCGAGGTGAGGGATTTTTGTACGGGGCCCAGTCAGAACGTTTTGCAGCCAGGAGAAATTCTCGTCGAGTTGCGTTTTCCGAAGACGCCCGCCAACAGTGGTTCTCATTATCGTCGCTTCATCCCTCGTAATGAAATGGATATTGCCGTCGTGGGTGTGGGAGCCTCTGTTATTTTGGATGATGCTCGGGAAAAGATTGTATCGGCACGTATTGCTCTGGGTGCTGTAGCTCCCACACCGTTGTTTGCTGCCGAAGCGAGTGTGTCGTTAGAAGGTCAGCAGGTTGGTGATGAGGCGTTCAACCGCGCTGCTGAGCTGGCTCAATCCATCGTCACGCCCATTGATGACATGCGGGGAACCAAAGAGTTTCGTATTCACATCACGGGTGTGTTGACACGGCGTGTTCTAGCTGCAGCCGTAGCTAGAGCTCGTGGTGAAGCCGACGCCTGGAAAATCGGACACTGATTGGGAAACGCTGTGAAGCATTTTTATCTCAATCTTTCAGATGTGATCGCAGTAGGGTACGATCCCTGCGGCCTCGACAACGTGTCGCAAGACCGGAGGGCCTGTGTTCTGCCGCTATACATTGCTTCACTACGCTGCTATTGGAGAGACAATAAACGGAATGCTGGGCAGGAGTGAATCAGCTAAGTCCGTATCAACCGAGGAAACAAGACAAAAACCGACAAGAATCGACGAGAATTATCGATGGCCAAAAAAAGAATTGTCACGACAACCATTAATGGGCAGGAGACTCAGTTCTTGTGCGAGCCTCGCCAAACGTTGTTGGAAGTTTTGCGCGACGAATTAGATTTGACGGGTGCAAAAGAAGGTTGTAACAACGGTAATTGTGGAGCCTGCACGGTGTTGTTGAATGGGCGGGCCGTCGACAGTTGCTTGGTGTTGGCCGTGGAACTTGAGGACGCCGTACTGGATACAATCGAAGGTGTGGCCAGTACCGATGGCTTAGACGAAATTCAGCAGGCCTTTTTGGAAAATGCGGCTTTGCAGTGTGGTATTTGTACACCCGGCTTTATTATGTCGGCCAAAGCATTGCTAGATAAAAAACCGTCACCCTCCGAAGAGGATATCCGATTCTACCTTGCCGGTAACCTGTGTCGGTGTACTGGTTATGACAAAATCGTACGAGCCGTCCAGGACGCGGCTGCAGCAAAATCAAAAAGTTAGGGTGCGTTTCAAATATAAGTACAAGAGATCTTCAGGCCTGCCGATCGACATTTTCAGCGTTCCTAGAGATCCATGCTGGTTTGAGGATAGAGAATTAGAATGCGTTCCTGTGCTTCGGTGCTAGGTTAAATAAAAGAGATTCAGGAAGTGTACGCAATGGTGATGGTTTAGGTTTCAGTATTCAGATGTCAGCTCTCGAAAAAACGTCAACTCGAGAATCGATCACTGAACACTGAAATGCGAATGCTTTTGCCGAGTCATGATGGATGGAAACCAGTGCTGTCCTACTTGACTGCGATCATTGAATTCCAAGTGAAACCAATCTGAGGAAATACCGATGTCGACCATCAGCGACTCATCACGTCCAAGTGGATCCAACGGCAAGTATCGTGTGATCGGCACACGGCCGATACGACATGACGGTACTGATAAGGTGACGGGACGAGCCAAATACGGCGCCGACATAAATTTATCCGGGATGCTATATGGAGCCATGCTGAGGAGCCCGCATGCTCATGCTCGCATTCGGTCATTGGATGTTTCTAAGGCGCTGGCGTTGCCGGGCGTGCATGCAGTGGCGACGCATGCGGATTTTCCGGAATCCAAACACAAGATCGCTGAATTGGGTGAAGGGGCAGTCAATCTGTTTCATTTGAGCCAAAATGTTTTGGCCAACGATAAAGTGCTTTACAAAGGCCATGCTGTCGCCGCTGTCGCTGCCGACAATGTTCATATAGCGCAGGAGGCCGTGTCTCTGATCGAAGTTGACTATGAACCACTACCGGCTTTGTTAGACGTTCGTGCGGCCATGGCGGACGACGCAGTCGTGTTAAACGATGACGTACGGACGGAGTCGGTGATGTCGGGTGAAATGTCCGAATCACCAACCAATATCGCGAAGCATTTTTTGTACGAAAAGGGTGACATCGAACAAGGGTTCGCCGAAGCCAAGATTGTTGTAGAACGCGAGTTTGAAACGTCCACCGTTCACCAAGGGTACATCGAGCCACACAACGCCACGGCTTTCTGGAACGCGGATGGTCAGATTACGATTTGGACGTCGACACAAGGTTCTTTTTCGGTGCGGCATCAAACGGCTGAATTGCTTGGTTTGCCGGTATCTGCAATCAAAGTCATTCCCATGGAAATTGGTGGCGGTTTCGGTGGAAAGATTTCTGTCTACTTGCAACCTGTGGCGGCGATTCTGTCAAAGAAATCAGGACGTCCGGTAAAAGTGGTCATGGACCGGGCAGCTGTCTTCGAAGCCACGGGGCCGACTCCCGGATCCTACATCCGGGTCAAAATGGGCGTCGACGGGGAAGGAAAGATGACCGCTGCCGAAGCCTACCTGGCTTACGAAGCTGGAGGCTTTCCTGGCTCACCCATCGCGCCCGGATGCATGTGCATCTTTGCGTGCTATGACGTTCCCAACGGCCGAATCAATGGATATGACGTGTGCGTCAACAAGCCTCGGACAAACGCCTATCGAGCACCCGGTGCTACGAACGCAGCATTTGCAGCGGAAACGGTTATTGACGAAATCTGCGAAAAACTGCAAATGGATCCGATGGAATTTCGGCTTAAGAATGCATCGGTCGAAGGAGTACGTCGGATTGATGGCGTCCAATTCCCTCGCATCGGTATGAAAGAAACGTTGCAGGCAATTCAAGAGAGCGAGCATTGGCGAAAGCCGTTGACGGGCAAGCACCGCGGGCGAGGGATTGCCAGCGGGTTTTGGTTTAACTGCGGATTGAAGTCCTCACTGACGGCAATGCTTAATTTGGACGGAACCGTTTCGCTCATCGAAGGCTGCACCGACATTGGTGGTTCACGAGCCAGCATTGCCATGCAGCTGGCCGAAACGTTGGGCATCGCTGCCGAAGACGTTAAGCCGACCGTCGTCGACACAGACAGCGTTGGCTACAACGATGTTACGGGTGGTAGTCGTATCACCTTTGCCACCGGAATCGCCGCTCATCAGGCAGGCATGGAAATGCGAAAGCAGATGATGATGCGTGCGGCAGAGTTTTGGGAGGTCGACGCCGATGACGTCGAATTTGAAGTTGGAACATTTCACGGTCCGGAGGGGAAATCGTTCACGTTTTCCGAGTTAGCCGAAAAGATTGCAGCGACTGGTGACCCCATTACTGTGAAAGGGACTTCAAGCGAAGCGGGACAAGGTGGCGCATTCGGAACGCATTGTGTTGATGTGGAGGTGGATCCAGAAACCGGTAAAGTGGAGATCTTGCAGTACACGATCGCGCAAGATTGCGGGCAAGCAGTCCACCCCTCCTATGTTGAGGGGCAGTTGCAAGGAGGAGTTGCCCAAGGCATCGGATGGGCGCTCAACGAAGAATACTTCTACGACGATAATGGCGTGATGCGGAATTCTACATTCCTCGATTATCGGATCCCGACATGCTACGATGTGCCGATGATCGATACGATCTTGGTCGAGGTTCCCGATCCGAATCATCCCTATGGTGTCCGCGGTGTCGGCGAAGTTCCCATCGTGCCGCCGCCAGCAGCCCTGGCCGCAGCCATTTACCAAGCTATTGGAGTCAGGATGTACGAGCTGCCGATGTCGCCTCCCAAGGTCATGCATCAGTTACTCAGTGCCGCATCCAACGGCCGTTGACGGATTCTGGTCGGAGATCGTGACTGTGCCCACTGTCTTTATTCCACCGTTGCTCCGTCCACTAACGGGTGGCCAGGAGACTTTGCAGGTGGATGGCTGCACGGTGCGTGAAGTTGTCAATAAAATTGACGAGTCGTATCCTGGTTTTGCCGAGCGGCTGTGTGATGGTGGTGAACTGCGTCCTGGGATCGCCGTAGCTGTCGATACACAACTTTCCACCGCCGGGCTCAGGCATAAACTACAGTCAGCTAGCGAAGTGCACTTCTTGCCGTCTATTTCTGGTGGTTAAACTTACGGTTGCTGGTGCGATGACCCGCTGCGCAAAGTGTCAAGGGATCGCCGAGCAGCCTGACGCTGACGCGAACGGCTCACATAAACGGCTGAGTCTTGTTGGTTTACGAATGACGTTGAGGCTCCGTCCAAGAAAACGAATGAAAGAGATATGCCTGCTACAAAATATCCACTTACTTGGGACCTAGACAGTTTGCATCCACATCCTCAGACCGAGGAGTTCCATCAGCTATTCGACTCTCTGCGCATGCGATTAGAAGGGCTTGCCAGCCGGTCGAACTCGTTGCCTGCTCTGCATGCCTCATCCGACGTCGCCACAGATTGGTGTGAATTCCTGGACGAATACGTACAGGTGACACAGTTGGCCGAGGACATGGAGTCGTTTGTTGGATGCCACGCAGCCGCCGACGCTGAAAACCAACTGTTTCAGACTTGGGAGGCCAAATTGTCGGCATTGGCACCCGTGCAGGAACAAATCGGCACAAACGTCGAGTTCGCGTTGAAGGATGCTACGGACGAAGTCTTTCACGAGTTCCTGCAGAGCGATGCTCGGCTGGAGCAAGTCGAGTTCTTTCTGCGCGAATCTCGAGAGCATGCGAGTTTCCGCTTGCCCAAAGCAGAAGAACTCCTGGCGTCCGAATTGGCGGTGGATGGAATCCATGCTTGGAGCCGCTTGTACGATCGTATTTCCGGCAAATTAAGAATCGCAGTGATGGAGCGTGGAGAGGTGGTCCAACGCTCGGTCGGCCAAGTCTCTTTTGACTCTCCGCAAAGATCGGTTCGTGAGAACAATTTTTTTGCCGCGAATCACGCGTGGGATTCGATTGCCGATACTTGTGCCGCTGCGATCAATCACATTGCGGGTACCAGGCTAACCTTATATGGACGCCTTGATTTGCCCGACCACTTGGCGCTTCCTTGCCATCTTAATCGTATGGACCGCAAAACACTGGATGTGATGTGGGATGTTGTGACGGAACGAAGGAAGTGCTTGTTGCCATATCTCCAGCAGAAAGCCAAAGCGTTGGGCCTGAAGCAACTGGCTTGGTACGACATTTCGTCACCTTTTCCTGGGACCAGGGGGCAAGCGGGAGGTCATCAAATCAACTACGAGCAGGCTTGCCGATGGACCGTTCAAGCGTTTGAAGATTTTAGTCCTGAGCTCGGGCGGTTTGCTCAACGTGCGCTGACTGAAGGTTGGATAGAAGCGGAAAACCGGTCTGGCAAAAGACAAGGTGGATTTTGCACCGACTTTCCTACGAGGCAGCAGTCACGCATTTTTATGACGTACACGGATACAGCTGACAGTCTGTCGACATTGGCGCACGAGCTTGGACATGCGTATCACTCGTTCGTCTTACGGGACCAGCCCGGTTTGTTGACAGACTATCCTTATAACCTTGCAGAGACCGCTTCCACGTTTGCAGAGACGGTTTTGGGCGAACAACGATTGGCCGGTGCTGCCGCATCGAGCGAACGTTTGTGGCTGTTGGACACAATGTTGTCGGATGCGGTTGCCTTTGTGATGAATTTGCACGCTCGCTTTATTTTTGAAGATAAGTTCCATGTGGAGCGTGCGAATGGCGAGTTGCGCTCGGAAGAATTGTCGGCAATCATGCTCGACGCTCAGCGAATAGCTTATGAGGATGCACTGGACGATGACGGTTGGAATCCTAGTTTTTGGATTTCCAAGTTGCATTTTTACATAAGTGAGTATCCTTTTTACAACTTTCCTTATACTTTCGGTTACCTGCTTTCACTGGGGATTTACTCATTGGGGGCGCGTCGTGGAGAGGAATTTGCTGGTCAGTTTCGTGAATTCCTGATTGCCACAGGTTGTCAACCTAGTGAACAAGCCGTGCAGTCTGCATTTGGTTGTGACCTACGAAGTTCTGATTTTTGGAATATGTGCATGGATGTTGTTGAGCAACGCGTCCAACAGTTTGTCTCTTTGGTTTAGCTCACATGTCGTACAGAGGTCGCGTAAGTCGCGCAAATGCTTTGCCATTGCGTGAGTTTGCGGAACATGTCCAGCAGGAAGTCTGGCTGTTGGCCTACCGCTGCCAGGAACCGTTGCGGGCAAGCAGACACGGATTTTGTGTTGTGGCCCTCTAGGATTCTTTTGGCGGATCGAGCCCCACCATCTCCATGAGTTTCAATGCATTGGTGGTGGTTGCGATCCCAGGACGCATGAGGTAGTCGAACGTCATCTGCCCGTCATCAAACGATTCACGAAAATGGACAACTTGACAGCAGTCGGCGATTGGTTCGGACGTGGCCAAATCCAAGTCATGTGTTGAGATGGCACCCCAAGCTCCATTGGCGATGAGATGCCCCAAGACGTGGACGATGGCAATGTGCCGTTCTTGGGAATTTGTGCCTAGTAGAATCTCGTCTAACAGATAGACCAGTCGCCGATCAGTTTGGTCCTGGAATTCTCCGGATTGGGTAACAATGTGCTTTAAACGCTGTAGTTCTGCCAAATAAAATGAGACCCCTTCTTCGAGGGAATCTTGAATGCGCATGCTCGTGGTGATGGTGACAGGAGGCAATGTCAGCTGTTGGGCACAGACAACAGAACCTGCCTGAGCCAACATGGCGTTCACGCCAAGACAACGCAGTAGTGTGCTCTTGCCAGACATATTGGATCCTGTCACTAGCAAGAATGAATTGGCTGGCCCTACACGTACGTCGTTCCTGACTCGTTCGGAATCCGTCAACAATGGGTGTCCAAGCGATTGGGCCGATAGACTGTTGGCCTGTTTATCGATGGTGGCGAATACCCAATGGGGGTTGTCGTGTTTTAAAGTTGCCAGTGACGCCAAAGCTTCGAACTCTCCCAGCGCGTCGAACCACAGACGCACGTGGCTTCGATACTTGTGTTGCCATCGCTCTAGCAATGTCAGCACATGAAAGTCCCACAAGACCAGTAATTGCGCGGGAATATAGATGAGAATAAATGCCAATGCCGAGTGGCGAGCAGCGGCCAATACCATGATGCTTCCGAGAGCGCGAAAGCCGCGCAGCACGCCACCAACGTTCTTTGTCGTGTCTCGCTCGATGGCTTGCAGTTTGGTGGCGGTAACTGGTAGTCCATACAGTAATTCAAACAAGGCCCCGTAGTGTTTCACTTCTCCATCCTTGGAAGATACGCGATCGAATACGTCATGGACGTTGCCGCAAATGGCAGCAGAAACCAGCAGGTTAGTCACCAGGCAAAGTAAGATGGCAATGGTACCCGTGTCCGCAGGCAGGCGTTGGCTGGCGGTCAAAACAATCAACGTGAGGATGAGCAAGGGCATTCCACGAGCAAACCACTTCCACCATGGTCGTTGTTGCAACCAGCCAGGGCCTTCTGCCCATGCAATGAATGGTTCCGGGCCGGCGAAGCTGGACATCAACATACGCCCACGTAGATGGAGCTCTTCGCGTAGCTCAACGAGGGGCGCTAGCTCGCCGACAGCCTCTTGCCTGGCGACGACTTCCGAAGGATGTGCCGGATCGAGCAACCAATCTCGCAGCGTTTCCATGCCTCGTGGAGTACCAGTCTGATTCAGCAGGTGATAAATCGAAGCATGTCCAAATAAGTCCAAGTCATTAGCCACGGCTTGATGCCGTTCGGGAATGGGGATCGCTGAAGCAGGGAATTCTCCCCAGCGACGAGCCGACCGTGCGAGGGCCTGCTCATTCATTTTTCGCAGTTCTTGATTTCGTGACAGCTGGTGGCTGACATGGTCGTGAAAGATCACGAGGCTCACGAAGGCTATGACACTTATTGCGCATAGGGAATAGTAAACAGCCTGCCCGGTCTCTACTGACAATCCGACAAATAGGAAGCCTGCCGCTAAAAGAAAAACCAAACCACGGACGTAGCCAAGCGACTTGTCCTGGACGCGAAACTTGTCTTCTTGTTGTTGATAACGGGCTGCTCGTTGTCGATACAGCGACTCAGGATGGCCTGATTCAGTTTCCATGATGCCTGCTGTCAGTGGTGATGTGTTTTCTAAGCAAACATTATGGGAAAGAAGTCGTAAGTAGGGAACGCCGTTTGTGGTGGCCGAAGAGGCAGCAATTCTGGCATGGTTGTTGTCTTAGCGTATTATTCGGTAAGAAATAGAAATCCAAGTTGTTAGCGAGGACCAATGGTCATGGAAATCATTCATCGCTTATTGGTTTGCCGTTAAACGATGGTCCACGACTGTATCCACCGTTCGTTAGATACCAGGTTATCAGAGAGAGGCACTCCCAAGTGTTTCGACTACGGGTACAGCAGCGATCCGCTCCAATTCCCATCGACCAGTGTGTACAACGTGCGTTCGTGCAACCGACCTTCGCGACCTGACCAGAACTCGATACGGTCCGGTACGAGGCGAAATCCGTACCAAAAGTCGGGGCGAGGCACATCCTGTCCCGCATACATTTGGTCCAGACGATCGACTTCGTCCTCGAGTAACTTCCGTTCCTGAAGAACTTCAGATTGTAGAGATGCGATGGCAGCAAGTTGACTTAACCGAGGCCGCGATGACCAATATTGGTCACTTTGAACATCGTCCACTTTTTGTGTCGTGCCTTCAGCCCGCAATTGCTCACGCAGGTCGTCCCAGTGCATGCAAATCGCGGCTCGCGGATTCTCCGCCAACTGATGTCCTTTGCGGCTGTCAGCATTTGTGTAGAACACAAACCCACGTTCGTCAAAACCACGCAACAGAACCATGCGCACGGACGGCTGACCGTTCCGATCGGTGGTGGCCAGAGACATAGCCATCGGTTCTTTGACGGCGAGCTGGCTTGCTTGCTCGAACAGGGAATGGCACCGTGCGATCGCTTCTTGAAAAAACTCCTCACCACCCATGTGTTACTTCACCAAAAATTAAGTAGGTTTACGGCCGGACTCGCAGCAGTCGACGGGACACTCGTCGTGTTGCGGGCCAAACTGGCCTATTGCTAGACGTTCCGTTTGTGTGGTGCGTTCCAAGATCAAGTCGACAATCATTCCCACAAATTCGGGGTGAACACCGACCGTTTCTGCTCGCACCATGTTGAATCCGATTTCTTGGCACAAGGATTTCACTTCAAAGTCTAAATCAAAAAGGACTTCCATATGATCTGACAAGAACCCGATCGGAATGATCACGACGTCGGTGTACTTTCCAGTGGCGTGGACGGCACGCAGCGCATCTCCCACGTCGGGTTCCAGCCACGGTTGAGTAGGTGGGCCGCTGCGGCTTTGATAGACCAGTTCGGAGTCGAAGGATCCCACGGCTTCTGTGGCCAACCTCGAAGCTTCCTGCAGTTGGGGCACATACTGACAATGTTGAGCCATGGATTCAGGAATACTGTGTGCCGTGTAAACCAACAGCGTGGAAGCGTGCCGATCGGTGGGAACCTGGATCAGTGCTGTTTTGATTCGGTCGGCAACAGCCCGGATGAACCGTGGGTGATTGTAAAAGACTCTTAGCTTGTCGATCAGGGGCGCCCCCTCCCCTACGTCTTCTTGTGCTACGTTGATGTTTTCGCGGTACTGCCGGCAACCCGAATACGAACTAAATGCGGACGTTACAAATCCCAGTGCCGTGCGTACACCGTCTTTTTTCATTTCTCGCAAGGTATCGGGCAACATCGGATGCCAATTTCGATTTCCCCAGTAGACGGGCAAGTCGATTTGTTGGACTTCTAATTCAGATTGAATCGCTGCGATCAATGCTCGATTCTGGGCGTTAATCGGACTAACGCCGTCAAAATGGTAATAGTGTTCTGCGACTTCTAATAGGCGTTCACGAGGAACTCGTTTACCACGCAAAACATTTTCCAAGAAGGGAATCACGTCTTCGGGACGTTCTGGACCTCCGAACGAAACAAGAATCAAGGCGTCGTAAGATGAAGAGTGTTGGGTCATTGATAGTATTGGAGTGGGCGTCAAAGTATCACTAGAAAGGCGGATTTGCGAGGTGTCACCTCATTGTCCGGACGTGCGCCGGTAATCAACTTGAGGTTTTCCCTTCTCGTTTTCGCGCTGAAATCTCAATCCGTTAAAGGTAAGTGTGATACAGATAAATTCGTTGGGTGTGCAAACTCGAATCGGTCAATGTGTTCTTCATCGACCGTTCAGTGTGAGCAAGTTTGTCGTAAGTTTCAATGTGCAGTGGATTCTGTGTTCTTGTTTGTTACTTTGGTGGCGACGATTTGTTGGTTGTCGTTGGGTGACATTGTTGTAGTGCCGGGTCAAGGTCCTCAAACAACCGTTCCGTCCCGGGGGCAAAAGCGCGCCCGATAAGCAGGTCTGTCAAATGATTTTGATGTTCGGGATGATCTTGAATGAATTTGGCGAAGCTGAACTCGTTGGTATAAAACGCAGTGACGAGTTTGCGGAACAAGGAGATACCTTTTTCGTAATCCTGCACCCATTGGTCAAGATTTCCAGCGGTTATGTCGTTTTCCTGTAGCGCCTGAATAATCGCGTCAGCTGCTAACTCCCCTGATTTCAAAGCCAGAAAGACTCCGGTGGAATAGATCGGATCAATGAATCCACAGGCGTCTCCTACCAGCACCCACCCGTCTCCCGCCGACTGTCGTGTGGTGTAGGAAAATTCTTTTGCGACGTAAAACCCGTCCGTCAGTTCAGCTTGAGTCAGACGTTGTTCCAAGCCGGGACAGCGAGCGAGTTCGGCTGCAAAGACTTCTTCCGGTCGTTGGTTGCGTCGCAGTAAGTCGTCATTGTCGCCGACCAGACCTACGCTGACGAGGTCTTGCGAGAGGGGAATGTACCAGAACCAGGTGCGTTTATCGGCGGTGTGTAGAATCGTCGTTAATTCTGGCCCGTCAGGTCCTCGGCGACGTCCACCCTGGTAGTATCCCCAAATAGCAGCCTTGTGCAGGTCAGGGTTATCGATCTTCAGGTTTAGGCGATTGGCAAGCAACGCTTGTTGGCCTGTCGCGTCGACAAGTATCCGTGCCGAGACTTCTTGCGGGGGATCGTCACCAAAACGTAAACGTACCCGATGTGGTGGATGGGGTGCCAGATTCACATCGATCACCCGGGTATTGTCACAACATTCTGCGCCAATGGACTGTGCGTTTTGAAACAGCATGAAGTCGAACTCGGCGCGTTCCACGTGCCACGTTTGCGCACATTCGCGGGGATCGTGCTCACTGAAAAGAAATGGTTGCGATTCACGGCCGGATGGTGCCACAAATTGGACGCCCACCTTGCGAGTGAGACCGCTGGTCCGCAATTGATCCAGGACTCCTAGTCGCTCCAGCGTCCAGAACGTTTCAGGCATCAGCGATTCACCAACATGGAATCGCGGCATGACTTCGCGCTCGACCAGTAGCGTTTGGGCGCCCGTTTGGGCAACGAGTGCCGCGACCGTCGAGCCAGCTGGTCCGCCTCCCATGACGACGCAGTCGTAAGCTGATTGTGTGGGGCCCAAAGACATATGGTGTGTTGAATGCTAAGTGTAAGAACCAACCGTGCGAAAGTGTCCGGCTAGCTACTATTATTGTGTTTTGAACAGCTGTTTGAAAGTGTCCTCCAAGGTAGCATGCTCAAACTGATGCCCAACCTGTTGCAGCCGTTCTGGAGCCACACGCGTACTGGCCAGGATGAGAGCCTCACCCATTTCACCGAAAACTAAGCGGGCGATCGGTGCTGGCATGGGGAAAATCGTGGGTCGGCCAAGAGCCTTGCCAAGTTCCTTGGTGAAATCAAGGTTTGTGGCAGGATTTGGTGAAACAGCGTTGACAGGTCCGGAAAGCGAATCGTCAGACAGGCAACGCGAGATGACGTGGATCAAGTCGTGAAGTGTAATCCAGCTCCAAAATTGTTGTCCGTTACCAATGCGTCCCCCCAGTCCGAATCGAAAGGGTGGTAACATTTTCTTCAGGGCACCACCTTCGCAAGACAAGACAACACCAATGCGAAGGTTGACGACACGAATGCCAACATCGCGGGCCGGTTGTGTGGCTTGTTCCCAGGCAACACAGACGTCCGCCAAAAAGTCGTCACCTGGCGGGGATGTTTCGGTGCACACCATTTCGCCCCGACTGCCGTAGTAGCCAATGGCCGATGCGGCGATAAGTGTACGGGGTGGACGTTCCATTCCGGCCAACGTAGAGCATACCATCGCTGTACCATTCACGCGACTTTCACGAATCCTTTTCTTTTTAGCCGTCGACCAACGGCCTTCCGAGATGTTTTCGCCCGCCAAATGAACGACGGCGTCACACGCATTGAGCTTGTCGGTGGCCAATTGGCCGGATTCGATATTCCATTCAATCTCGTGGTCGTTGTCTGCCGTCCGACGTACGAGTTTACAAACATCATGTTGTTCTTCGGCCAGCAGTCCGCAAAGCGCGTGACCAACCAGTCCAGAACTTCCACTTACAGCGATCTTCATAGTTGATGTTTCTGGTGTCAAATAATTGGAGAGGGCGAGCCTGTATGCACATCGTACCAGGAGATGAGGTTGTTACGAAATTGTAATCGCAAGTTACCATGTTTGTGAACCTTTTGTAGGAAACACGCACCTCTGTGGAAAAATAAATCCCCCATAGTCCTGTTCCATGGATGTTATTTTTACGCCATATCAAGTCGCCATATCAAGTCGAGTAGACTAGGCGATCCTGATTGGATTGTAGCGAGTTAGGCATATCAACATATTGATCCTTGCCATGTCGCCAGAGGTTGCTCCAAGAATCCGGTTCTGGTTTTATTTTTTGCCAAAATAAGAATAAAATAGGAGTGAAGACCATTCCTTTGAAGCCAATAGATGCTTCGGGCGATGCGAGTCTTTGATGGGGGAAAGGAAAAATTCGATATGGGTGACTATAAAAGCTGACCGCGTTCTTGATGCGTGAATGATTCTTTAGTGTGCCCCATGTTTTTAGTGTGAAGTTGGGCCTCTAGTTTGAGTGAAAGAAATGCTTCAGTCATTGTCCAGGTTGCGGCGGGCTTTTTCGTTGATCGAATCTCTTGTCGTGGTGGCGATCCTAGGAGTGTTAGTCAGTTTGATGTTACCGGCCGTACAGGCCAGTCGTGAAGCGACGCGTCGTGCCCAATGCTTAAATCACTTGAGACAAATTGGGTTGGCGATGCACCAATACCATGCGACCCACGATGCATTTCCTGCGGGGTTTATTTGGCCAGATCGTACGTTATGGACTGCTTTAGTGCTTCCTCAACTGGATCAGCATGCCCTATACGACTCATTGCAGTTTGGCTTGCCGTGGGATGTGGATGGTTCCGCCAACGAAACCGCTTGCGGTACGATGTTGCCAGTTTTCCGTTGTCCGTCGACAGATGCCCCGCAATACATTGACTTTGAAGGCATTCCTGCTCGGGTGCCAGGAAACTATTTGGGTTGTGCCAGCGGTGTTGTAGATCGAGAGACAGGTTCAGCTCCGCGAGTGGGACAGCGTGACATGGATGGTCTTCTGTTTCACAATAGTGCGACACGCATTGCAGATGTGTTGGATGGTACTTCAACGACGATGCTTGTCGGCGAATCGCTTAATCATTTTGACATACAGGGGATCGATTTCGATGGCAACCAACAACGCGTCGATCACTGGTACATCGGTTCGTCGGATGATCTCGTCCGTATGAATGCCTCCGAGGCTCTCGGTTCGACAGCCATTAGAATTAATGCGGTCCTTGACGTCACGCTGTCCATTGACCAAAAAGAACTCTGTTTTAGCAGTGACCATCTGGTGGGTGTGCAGGTGGCCTTCGGTGATGGCCATGTAAGGCTTGTGTCTGAAGCCGTCGACGAACAAGTCTGGTCAGCTTTTGGGACGCGCACTGGTGGAGAGCCTGGTGTGGGATTCTTCAGGTAGGTCCTTGCCAAGATGCTATAAGCTTGTGTGTTTTTGGAAATTAGGAGTAAACGATGAATGTCGGTATGGTTGGATACGGGATGATTGCCGAGCATCATGTCCGGGCGTTGCAAGGTGTGGAGGGAGTGCAATTTCATTGGCTGGTGGGTCGGCGAGCCGAACCGACGCAAGAAGCTGCCGCACATTGGAAATTCGCACGTCATACTTTGCATCTTGAAGAGGCTTTGGCCGATGATGCTTTAGAGGCAATCGTCATTACGAGTCCCAACGCGTTACATGCACCTCAGGCGACGGCGGCGTTGAAAGCGGGGAAGCACGTTCTGTTGGAATTGCCGATGGCCTTGACGTTGGCAGAATCGGAACAGTTGGCCACATTGGCAAAGGAATGCGGTCGGGTCCTCATGATCTGTCATACGATGCGGACTTTTTCGAGTTTTGCGCATATTCGACATTTGGTCGATGAAGGACAATTTCATCTGCGGCAATTCATGGGTCAACTTTTTCTGTCCCGACGCACGAATCGGACGGTGAACGGCGACCCGCGATCATGGACCGACAATATCTTATGGCACCATGCGGCGCATTTCGTCGACCTCGCATTATGGCTCGGAAACTGCGATCGAGTAGAACGCGTCTCGTATCACAACGGCCCTGATTACAACGAACAGGGAACGATGGACATGTCATTAACGATGACATTGCCGAGTGGTGCGATCGCTAATGTGTCCAATTCTTACTTTGCGCCAGGGTTAAGGCAGCAGCTGACGATTGTCGGTGACGAAACAACGTACATCTGGCATGATGGGACCTTGTATGACTTTGATGGCAAGGAAGTCATGCCTAACACGTCCATTGTTGATTTGTCGGTGCAAGATCGAGAGTTCATTGCGGCCATCCGTGAACAACGTGTCCCGCTGATTTCGGCGGAAGCGATCTTACCCACGATGCGTGTGCTGTCAGAAGCGCAGGCGATTGCCGATGAAAAAGTAGGTGGTTAGTTGGACGTAACGAAACATGTCGTCCTTGTTGTTTTGAATTCCGTCGCGAGAACACGCTGTACGACCGCATCACAAATGTAGCTTGATCCCCCGCCCCAGTCGGTGTTTTATCGCAAAGGCGAGTAATCGGTGGGCGCCATGAATGTCGAGACGACTTTAGTGACGATGGACCCCCCTGCCCTTTTTTTGGACTCGTCCCATACCCGTTGCCATTCTGGATCCGCCATGAAGGCTTTCCACGACGCCTCGCGGGCTTCCATGCTCGGATAGGCGAGAATGTAAATGAGTGTGTTGGGCTGATCGACCGGTGTCCAATATCCAATCAATTTCATGCCGTGTTTCACGAACAGGTAGTTGGTGTGATTGCGAAATCTGGCGTGTAAATGTGGCAGCAGACCATCGGCTGTGGTGTAGATTCTCTGTTCGAACACGTGAGGACGTTCGGGGCTGGCGGAAACGTTTTTGTCGTTCGCATGGCTGATGGAAAGGGATGAAATGGCTAACAGCAGTAATGGGGTCGCGACTAGATGAAAAAGCACGTCGTAGGTTCTTCTAGACATATGCGTCTCCTCAATCAGGATTCAGGATTGTAAATAGTTCCAGCCACGTGGTCTGACAGACTGCGTCTGTTGTGAACCGATGTCTGTTACAGGTTTATGGTTGTTGCCAATGAACATCGTCCTGATCGGCAAACGCATTGGCCGCGCGAGCCAACACAAACAGCAGATCGCTCAGGCGATTCAAGTAGCGTACGAGCAACTCGGAGACGGGTTCGGGACCGCCCATCTGACGGAGCGTCACCACCCGGCGTTCAGCGCGTCGGCAAACGCATCTCGCAATGTGAAGCCAAGCAGCAGCTGGCGTTCCGCCAGGAAGAATAAACTGTCGCAACTCGGGCAGGAAAGATTGCCAGTGATCAATATTCTGTTCTAGATGGTGGATTCCTGCTTCGTTGATGGTGACAATCTTTTGTTCCTCGGGACGAGGGGTGGCCAATTCCGCACCGACAGTGAAGAGGTCGTTTTGGATGTGTCCCAGCAAATTGTCCATGCCTTCTGGAAGAGATTCTGTGCGGACGACTCCTAAGAAGGAGTTCAATTCGTCCACAGTTCCATATGCTTCGATTCGTGGATCGTCTTTGGATACTCGAGGTCCGGCAAATAATCCGGTCTCGCCACCATCTCCGGTCTTGGTATAAATTTTTGTCATGTTCGTGGATTTTTATTGCCGAATCACGGACAGCTCAGGCCGTTCGGCTATCAACTAGATGGCGTTGAACGGAAACCAAATATCCGTCGAAATTTTTGAATGGTACTGTTTATCTGCGAGATCTATCATATGCCACAAACAAAGGCCTGTGGAGTCGTGGTTTTTCGTGAAAATCCGGTGCGGTCGTTTTTGCTGATGGTCCATCCCTTGCGCTGGGACCTTCCCAAGGGCCATGTGGATGAGGGGGAAACGGATTTGCAGTGTGCCTTGCGCGAGCTACAGGAAGAGACGGGCATTACGGCGGATACCATCGAGGTGGATCCCGGATTTCGTTTCGAGACCAGTTATCCGGTTCGTTACAAAAAGAAACATGGCGGTCAACTTTGCCAAAAAACGCTGGTTATTTTTCTGGGTTGGTTGCAGCGCCCCGTCACGATTGAAGTCACCGAGCACCAAGGTTATCAATGGATCGAGTGGAATCCACCTCATTGCATTCAAACGAATACGATTGATCCGTTATTGGAGCAAGTGGAGAAGCACTTGGCGGGTTAGTGTTGATAGTGCCGTGTTGGGCTATCCAGGTTCGCCTTGTTTTTGCGTGCTGGACGCTTTGGCGTTTGGCGTAGACGGTAGCAGTTGGACAGGAGCCTTTCGTTGCCCGGTGTCGCTGAGTGCTCATGGTTGTTTGGGGAGTAACGAATCTTTTCCGTCCGTGAGCCACTCGATATTGAATCGGGCGAGCGTGATCTTGGAACAGCTGTGCGTTTCGTACAAACATAAAATGGTGCCGTCTTGGGTAACCGCCATGTCGGAGTATCCCGAGTAATCGGAATTCAATATTTTTTCGACGGGCCAGGTCTGACATTCGTCGTAGCTCAGGCGAATCGTCATGTGGTCTCTCGAGTTCGGATTGGCCGGACATGATACCAAAATTCGATTTTTGTGATGGTGGTCAGTGTTGCTCAAGCGGATCAGGGCCCCATCACAAGACGGCTCGGGTTGCCTAGCGTCATACTCCACGTCCGACCAGCTGTGGCCACCATCTTGGCTGAAGGCGTATGCCCGCTGCCTCTTGTCGAGCCGGCTTCGCGCGTTTAGGTAGATATGACCGTTGACAAGTTCGACCACGTCACATTCATCCGACGCATTGCGAGTGAGCGGCTTGCCTAGATTCCAACTGGAACCGTGGTCGTCACTGTAGAAACAATAAGAGGTTTGGACTTCTCCCCATCGTGGAGTGGCATCTGCCCAGCAAGGTATCAGCAATCTTCCGCTTTGCAGTTGGATACCGTGTCCCGGGCCAGTGCCCACATAGGGCCAACTTGGATCCATCGCGGTGTTGCTAATGTTGATAGGATCGGACCACGTCTGTCCATCGTCGGTGCTCTTGATAAGGACGATCTCTGCATTTCCCCTACCAGGCGCACTGCCTCGAGAGAAAGGTAACCAAATAGTGCCGGTTGTTCGATCGACTACCGGGCAAGGGTTGCCCAGCGACAGCCTGCCTTGGTCAGCAATGAATTCGAGGGCCGACCAATTTTGGCCACCATCGCTACTCCGTCGCAGCGCCAGGTCGATGTCGTCCCAATCGCCACCGTTGTTCCTGCGTCCTTCGCAAAATGCAAGGATGGTTCCATGAGGGGTCACCACGACTGAAGGAATACGGTACACCGCGTATCCTTCGTCGCCATTTTTGAAAAGTACCTGCTGTTGCAACTGTGGCCGGATCTCGGCGTTGAGGTGATTGACTTCATGGAACAGCATGCAGACAACGACTGAAATCAAGGCCCAACAACGAATGGATCGGTACATCTAAGTGCTTTCTTGCGTGAGTCGTTGGCTGTGAGACGTGTCGGTTGGCATCTCTGAGGTTTTTAGAATACAACAGAGTAATAACCGACGGCGTTCCTCTCGAACTTACTTGTTTTTCTGTTGATTTTCCAGGCTTTCCCCCCAACGACTGCAAAAACTTGTCGAATCACCTGCGACCCGCTACAGCATTTTCCTCAAGCCCCATGCGTCATCCTGTTATGGATGACCAGATTTTTTCGTGATGTGAATTGTCATGGCCAAGTGGTTGATCCTATCGGTTTTAATGGGTGCGGCAGTTCCTGCCGAAAAATTACCCAGCGAAGGAATCAATCTGGCGTTGGGTAAAGTTGCCAAATTCGACCCAGCTCCTAACTACGAGGACTATCAGCCGGAAGCGGTTGCGGGGGTGCTGTGCGACGGTATCTACAACGGGTGTCGTTGGGGAAAAGCAGGGACAGTCGGCTGGACCAATCTAGACCGCATCAAACTGATCGATATCGATCTGGGCGAGGCTCAACCCATTGGGAAGGTGACCTTCGACACCATCACTGGACTCGCCTCGCAAGTCACCTTTCCGGACGCGGTACTTGTATTTTGTAGTGTGGATGGCCAGCAATATCATTACCTTTGCGATGTGCTGACTGAATCGCTACCTCAACAGAAAGCCATCAACCATCGCTTTTCGGCGGAAGGCCTTAAGGGCTGGGGCCGATTCGTGCGCTTGGCGGTGATCTCTGGCGGCTTCTACGTGTTCTGCGACGAGATCGAAATTTTGCAGGGTGAACACCAGCAGGACGCAGCTGTGTTTTTGGATTCTGAACCGATTCCCGCAGACAGCGTGCGGGACGAGGCTATGAAACGTAGCGACTGGGCCACTCGGAAGAATGCGACATTAACGCTGTTGCGAGAAGCGGAAACGGCTTTGGCGCTACGCGCTCCCTTGCTGGAAGACGCGCAGTTGTTCGCTGAAACGCAAGACGTCCTCGAAGACGGACGAAAGAGCATACTAAACGATCCGAGTGTAACGACTCCCGATTTTAGCCGAGGGCCTCCCTATGGAATGATCGATAGCCGGGCATTTTCTGCCATCGGCAAGATCAACGCCATGTTGTGGCCCGACAAATCGGCAGTCGTTTGGCACACCAACGACTGGGATTGGCTCCATCCACTGGACGCTCCACTTGGAACCGAAACGAACCCAAGTATCCACGTGGATATGATGCAGAACGAATGGGCCACGGCTAGCTTTGTGGTCACCAGTGCCGCCGACCAAATGCAGCAGTTGTCGATATCTATGGACGTGTTCGATGGTCCTACGCCGATCCCCTCAGAGCAGGTCCTTGAGATTGCCCATGTTGTCCATGTTGAGGCCATGGGGTTTAACTACCGAGACGATGCCATCGTACCAATGAATTCGGCAACGGTCGATTTGTCACCAGGGATCGCCAAACGAATTTGGCTCACGTTCAAAACGCGCGGTCTGACGATCGCGCCAGGAACCTATTCGACCGAACTCAGCGTTGACGTGGACGGCAAGTCAGTTGCCATGGTTCCGCTGACGCTACGGGTGTGGCCAATTCGTTTTCCTGATGACGTGAGCCTGCACAGCAATACATGGGGTTACTTCGACCGCAGTACGGTTCAAGGACTTGAACGGGCAGCCGCACGCGATCTGGCCGATCATTACAACACTGCTTTCACGTTGCATCACAGCTGGATCCCCTACCCGCAGGTCGACAGTGAGGGCAATTTTACGGAGCCGCTTGATTTCACGCGCATGGATCAGATGCTCGAATGGTGTCCTGAGGTTCGACTATGGCTGATCTGGCCCGGTTTCGAGTGGGGGTTTTGCCGGCTAGGAACGAAGGAGTACGGCAGTTCCGTGTGGGAGAAAGTATTCACGCGGTGGGTCACTGAAATCCGGGATCACTTGGCCGAGCGCGGCATTGGCAAAGAAAGTTTTGCCTGGTATTGGTTGGACGAGGCCAATTCGGGTGAGGAATGGGAAGAGCTTTGCCTGCGTCCCAGTAAATTGGTGAAGTCCATTGACCCTGAGATGCAGGTGTGGACGAATCCTAAGGCCAGGACCGCTCAGGGTGTGAAAGAAATCGAAGCAGGTTTGCCTTACTTCGATATGTACTGTCCGGTTTTGGCTAGTATTACCAGAAATCGTAAGGTGCTGGACATCTGCCACCGCACGCGTTGCAAGTCGTGGACGTACGTTTGTTCGAGTGAAAAGAACCGCGACCCGTTCGCCTATTATCGCTGGTTTTCCTGGAATGCTTGGAAGCTAGGTCTTGGTGGGATTGGCATGTGGGTTTACGTGGATGACAGCAATATGACTTTCAGCGACTACACACATGGCGTGAGTTATGGCATGGTTTACCGCGGTGACCAGACCATCATCGCCTCGAAACGCTGGGAAGCATGGCGTCAGGGTATTGCCGATTATGAGTACCTGCGCATGTTGCGCGATGCTGTAACTGAGAAGAAAAACACCCAGCAAGATTCTGTATGGATTCGTAAAGCGGACCGTATTCTCAATGATGGTGTCGACGAGATTGTGGTTACTGGCCAGCTCGGCGACCCGTCAGCACGTGCGGTGCCCGATGATCTTCGTGTCCAGATCCTTGAGTGCCTGGCTGGATTGCAAAACGAAACGAGTTCACCATGAAACGACTTCGTCTGATCTTTTGGGTCGTGAGCGTCTGTTTTGTGTGTGCCCCAAGAATCACATCATTCGATCTGCGGGCGGATGACAGCGTGATTGAAGTGGGGACGAGTAAACAATTGATGCTCGATGATCGGCTCCTGGAATCGAGCCACGGCGTAAGGTTGACCATGAATCCGCCGCGACGGGATGGCCGACTACTATTGATTCCTGATGAGCCATGGGAGCAGGGATTCAGTGTTCAAGTTTATTCAAGTGTGTTGAAGGAAAATGGCAAGATACGCATCTGGTATGACCTGTTCGGGCCACCAACCGATGAACCGTTCCGACAACGCCGAGTGGCCTATGCGGAATCGGAAGACGGCTTGCATTTCACCAAGCCTCATCTGGGTTTGCACGAGATCGATGGTTCGACTTCGAATAATATCGTGCTTCCAGGAATGATTGGTGGTTGTTCTGTCTGGGTCGATCCACGAGCATCGGCCGAGCACCGCTACAAGACGCAAGCCAAAGTTTATCCGAGCGGTGAGTTTCATATGCATAGCTCGCCGGACGGACTGCGTTGGAAGTTGTTCGCCAAGCAGCAACTCGGGCCGGGCGGGCACGACACGCAAAGTATTGTCTTTTGGGACAACAATGTTGGCCGCTACGTGATGTTTACGCGTTCCTGGACAACACCTGAAGGACCACGCATTCGACGTGTGCGACGGTTAGAGTCAGGTGATCTGCAGTCTGTTTGGGAGAATGAACGAGTGGTGATGGCTCCGGACTCGGTGGATTGGGCGCACCCTGCGACCGGCGAGCGACCACCGGTTGATTACTATGGAGCATGTGTGTTTCCGTACGAAGAGAACCCCAATGTTTACATCATGCTGACCCAGGCCTTTTGGGATTGGAAGGTGCGATCTTCGTTCGACGTGAGGTTAGCCTTCAGTCGCGACGGTACGCATTTTCAACGCTTGGGCAATTGGCGCCCCTTCATGGCCAATGGCAGCGACGGAAGCTTTGATTCGCAATTTGTCTGGGCCATGCCAAACCCGATTCGGATGGGTGACGAGATATGGATCTATTACGTTGGATCCAACCGTGACCACAGTTACAAGGTGGATTCCACCGGGTCTGGAGGCAAACTATTGTCAGGCATCAGTCGGGCAGTGTTACGACTTGATGGATTTGTTTCGGCGGATGCTGAATATGGCGGCGGACAGTTCACGACGCCACCGATTCGGTTTGCCGGCCGACACCTGGAACTGAACGTGGCGACGAGTGCCGGTGGTACTGTCGAAGTGGAATTGTTGGACGAACAGGGGCAGCCGCTGAAGGGATATACCAGGAGCGACGCCAGGACTATGAACGGCAACTCGGTACGGATGCCAGTTCGCTGGAAGACGACCGACGACGTCAGCCGCTTTGCCGGTAGTCCCATTCGATTGCGATTCCACATGCGGGATTGTAAGCTTTATGCGTTTCAATTTCAGAAATAGAGTGAGATATCTACCTATGAACGTTCTTCTGACTGGTGGCCACGGAACCATTGGCGGTTATGTGACGCGTGAACTGCAGCAGGCGGGGCACACCGTGGCCGATTTCAGCCGCACGCCCACCGCCGAGCCAGGCGTCTGCTGGATTCAGGGTGACATTACTCAACCTGATCAGCTCCGGCAAGCAGCTGAAAATCGCGACGTGATCGTGCATCTGGCCGGAATTCCAGGACCGGGTCGTGCGACGCCTGCTGAGTTGTTGCACGTCAACGTCATCGGTACGGTGAATGTTCTAGAAGCGGCTGTAGAGGCGGGTGTCCGTCGAGTTGTGTTTGCGTCGTCCGGAGCTGCCACCGGTTTCTCCTTCCCAAAACGCAAATTGCAACCCAAGTATCTACCGCTCGATGAACAGCATCCGTGCGAGCCACACGACGAGTACGGTTTGAGCAAGCTGTTGGGAGAACTGGCTTGTAAACGATACTCCGATGCCTTTGGACTGCAAACGATTTGCCTTCGCATCAACAACAACTGGTACCTGGACCGAGTCGATGTCGAATCGGTCGTGAAACGAGGATGGGCCACGGCGTTTTCTGGTGCCGAAGATCTTTGGGGTCGGCGCTACCGCAAGACGATCGAAGACCCTCATGGAGAAGGAGATTGGCCAGTTCCAGGGCCTCCCTTGCCGGCAAACCTCTTGTGGGCGTTCACCGATGCACGAGATGCGGCAAAAGCTTTTCGGCTGGCCGTAGAAAACGACACGTTCGAGCACGAAGTCTTTCTCATCAACGGCTACGATACTTGTTCGAATGAGCCAACCCGCGAACTGGTCGCACGACACTATCCAGACGTTCCACTGCAAGCAACACTCGAAGATCATGCGACGTTGTGGTCGTACGAAAAGGCGCAACGACTGCTGGGGTATGAGCCAGCGTTTACTTGGCGGGAGAGTGATTTTGCCGTGTGGTTGGCACAGCAGGAAGGTAGTGGGTGACAATTTGCAAGCTGTAAGATGTAAGAAAGTAGGCCAGATCGAGATCCCATCGCCTTCCTTTCCAGCAACGAACAGTCAACAACGAGTAACGTGAGCAAACCGATGAAGGATAATGACAACAAGATGGAATTCTTCGGCGGCGGTTGGCGCCAGGTGGAGAATGAGGACCAGCAACAGACCACTCCGGTCATTGATGCGCACTACCATATCTTTCCGCGATTTGGCACGGGTTCGGGACCGGAGAACGAATCGCTGCCTCTGCAACTCTGGCAGTACCACATTCGCGACTTTACTGATTTTTGGCGTAAGAGCGACGGTCAACGTGTCAAGCAACAGTTGCTGGATTATCCGTCCGACAGCATCCACGACATCCCAGATGTGGATTTTCGCTTGGGGCGCTACGGGCAGGCTGAGTTGACGGTTGAGGGAGTGGACTACTACTTGCAGATGTATCCACCCAGCTTGGAAAATTTGGAAGCGACACCGGAACGTATGGTGGCGGAGATGGATTCTGCAGATGTTGACATGGGAGTGTTGCAGAGCGATCACGTCTACGGCAGTTGTATCAACGAATACTACGCTGCAGCGATGGAAGACTACCCGAACCGATTCCTCCCACTGGCACAGATTTGGGAACTCGAAGCGGATCAGCCAGAACAACTCGAGCGGCTTGAAAAAGCAGCACGCGATCTGGGGTGCCGAGGGCTTTATTTCAGCGTCGAGCTGTTCGCGCTGAACGGTTATGTCGATCACTTGGACGATCCGAAATTTGAGCCACTCTGGCAGAAGGTGCGTGAGCTGGACCTTTCGGTTTGGTGGTATTTGGATGCCCGACGCCAGGACCGAACGGCTGGTTTTTTGCAGTACATCAATGAATTGAATCATTGGGCGGACAGGCACCCTGACATTCCTTGTGTGTTAACGCATGGTTTGGTGCCCGCCACGATTATTCATGAGATTGGCGTCCCGGACGAAGTGATGTCGTTGCTAAAACGTCCAGGCGTGCACGCCGAAGTCCTCATGCCGGCAAAGTGGCCCGATTACCCGTTTCCAGAGGGACAGGAGATGCTCCGCCATTGGCGCGACGAAGTGGGTGCCGAAAAGCTGATGTGGGGCTCCGACATGCCTTACAGCGGCGGCGTCTGGTGCACTTATCGCCAGTCCGTCGATTTTATTCGCCGACATTGTGACTTTCTGTCGCCAGAGGAAAAGGGATTGATCCTGGGCGGCAATGTGGCGAGGATGTTCAAGTTTTAGTTGTGGCGCTGAGGTAAGCCTTGTTTGCATCTTTGTTGATCTCAGGGCCGAAGGTGACTTCCGCAGCGCGGTCAATAAGTTGTTTCTGATCTTACTCGCAGCTTCTTAAAGCAGCATCAACAAGTGAGCTACATCTTTTTGGATGTAGGTTTGGTACTTGTCTCTCGTGTGTTGTAAGCGACCAGCTAGGCCACTGGAATCTTGACCTTCAGCAGAACCACCGACTATACTTAAGCTATGTTTTCCACAAGAGATACATTGTCAGACAATGCTATTACATTCGTGGTGTCTTGTAGATGAATCCCGCCAGCCGACTGTTGATTGTCCTGATTACGGTCAGCGTCTCTTTGTCCGTCATACCGTTGATGGCTAACGATGCGGACGACCACTGGTCGTTTCAATCTCTTACGCATACGGCTCTGCCGGACGTCGAAGACGAAGTCTGGCTGGCCCATCCGATCGACAGATTTATCGCGGCCGAGCACGCCAAGCAGGAAGTAGCACCTGCCGAGCCAGCTGACAAACGAACGTTGATTCGCCGGGCGACCTTTGATCTTACTGGGCTACCCCCTACCCCGGACGAAGTCGCCGCATTCCTGGCCGATGACACGTCGGGTGCCTTTGCCACGGTGATCGACCGTTTGCTGGAATCGCCCGAGTACGGCGTCCGTTGGGGACGCCATTGGTTGGACACGGTTCGCTATACCGACTATTTAAATGAAGACCCGCTGGGAGCAAATAAACAACCGTATTATGAGTTGTACGAGGCCTATCGCTATCGTGACTGGGTAGTCGATGCGCTGAATGCCGACATGCCCTACGACCAATTTGTCGTGCACCAGATCGCCGGTGACCTGCTGCCCAACCCCAATGGTGAAGCTCTCTATCCAGAAGGCTTGATCGCGACGACGGTGCTGTCGTTTGGGTTTTGGGAAAATGGATGTGCCGACAAAAAAAAGGTTGTTACCGACATTGTGGACGATCAGATTGATGTCGTGGGAAAGGCTTTCTTAGGAATGACCCTTTCCTGTGCGCGCTGTCATGATCACAAATTTGATCCTATGACGCAGGAAGATTACTACGGCCTGGCTGGAATTTTCTACAGTAGTCGAGTCTTGGAGAGCGTGGGGGAAAAAGGCAATCACACTAAGTTGTTGCGTGTTTCCTTGGAAGGACCCGAATGCAAAAAGCAGAGAAAACAGGCGTCGGACAAGCTGGCTGCCGTGCAAAAGGAAATCGATCAATTGAAAGCGCAGTTGCAAGCCGATTCGGTGAGCCTGTTGCTGTATTATGATTTTGAGGACAGCGATGTAGGAAAGACCACTGACAAAATCGCTGGCTACGTCGGCACATTGCATGGCGATGCTTCTTTTGGGCCCGGAAAGTTTGGGCAAGGTGTGACGCTTGACGGCCAGGGGGATTTCGTCGACGGTTCGGCCGAGGCCAGTTTTCAGGTCACGCGCGGGACTGTGATGGCTTGGTTTAACTATGACAGTGAAATTAGCAGTGAAGGCCAGATTGTTGGGATGCCGTTCGACGTCTCGGCTTGGACCGAGCCTTACTATGCACTGCAGGCTTGGATCAGTCCCGATGGCCGAAACCTAGGAGCACAAGTGAATCACAACGGGGCGCGGCTGCAAACGGTCGACGCACCCGGAGTCAAGCCTGGCGAGTGGCACCATATTGCCGCCTCTTACGACGGCCAATTCGTACGACTTTTTGTGGATGGCCAGCTGGTGGGCTCGGTTATCGATGGCGGCGCGGCCGAAGGCAACATCCAATATCAAGGAAATCCCAACTTTGCCATCGGCACCAGAAATGTGCATGACCCCGGGAACTTCTTTCAAGGAAAGATTGACGAGGTCAAGCTTTTTGATCAGCCGCTAAACTTGGCGCAGATCCAGATGGCCATGCAGTTTCCCGAACCCACTGAGTTCGCGCGAATCGTCAGGGAGGAATCGACAGATGCCGACCGCGAGGCGGCGTTTGCCCAACGGAATACCGAGCTGCAACGCCGTATCGAAGAACTAGAACAACAGGCTACTGAGATCGCCAAAAGTACGCCTGCGGAACCTGCGTTGGCGATGGCGATTCAAGAAGGAGGAACGCCAGACAGCCTGTTTCCCGGCATCCAGGACGTGCCACTTCACATTCGTGGTAGCTATCGAAGGCTGGGGGAAGTGATTCCACGTCGGATGCCAGAATTTTTGGCTGGTACGGATCAGCCGCCGATCACTAAGGGCAGCGGGCGTTGGGAATTGTCCCAGTGGATCGTCTCGGAAGACAATCCGTTGACCGCGCGCGTGATCGTCAACCGCATCTGGCAACACCATTTCGGCAAAGGTCTGGTCGGCACGACCAATAATTTTGGCCAGCTTGGCGAGCGGCCAACCCATCCGCAGTTACTCGATTGGTTGGCAAGTTGGTTGGTCGATCACGATTGGTCACTCAAAAAGTTACACCGGTTGATGATGCTTTCTTTAACGTATCAGCAATCATCCTTGCAGGATGAGGATATCATCCGACGTGATCCTGACAATCGACTGTTAGTACGGATGTCGCCGCAGCGACTGGAAGCCGAACCAATCCGTGACTCGATGTTAGCGGTTGCCGGACGGCTCGATCTGACCCAGGGCGGTCCGGCTACAGCGGAAATCGATTTGCCGCGGCGTTCGCTCTACATCCAGACTCGCCGTTTCACACGCAACGCCTATGCGATGTTATTCGACTGTGCGAATCCCGAACAATCTGTCGCTCGGCGCGAAGTATCGACCACCGCGCCGCAGGCTCTATTTCTTTTGAACGGCGATTTTGTCAAACAGCAATCACAGGCCGTGGCTGCACGACTCGAGCAAGAATCACCTGCCGACGGTCCGGAACGCATTCAGCGTGCCTATCAGCTGCTGTTTGGGAGACCCGCTTCTGATGTCGAAGTGGCGATTGGCTCGCAGTTTTTGGAGCAAGCGCCCGATCGGCAACAAGGGTGGCACGAGTATACGCATTTGTTGCTGTGTAGTAATGAGTTTTTTTATGTAGAATAGATGCATGACGATGCGATCAGCACAACAATCTGTTTTTTCGCGACGTGTTGCCTTGCAGCACGCAGGAGCGGGATTCGGGATGTTGGCGTTACGGAGCTTGCTGGCTGAGCAAAGCGTCGCGGGTCCGCTTGACCGTGCGACGAATCCACTGTCCGTACGATCGTCTCATCATCATGCCACGGCCCAACGGTGTATCTTCATCTACCTTCCAGGTGGGCCGTCACAAATCGATCTATTCGATCCTAAGCCGGAGGTAACTCGGCAGAACGGCAAGCCATTACCGTTTGAGAAACCGGAGTTGTTTCGCACAGAAACTGGTAATCTGTTCGCGTCGAAGTATAAGTTTCATCAACATGGCCAGAGTGGCATCGAAGTCAGTGAACTGTTGCCGAACATCGCCGGTTGCGTCGACGACATTTGCGTGATCCGTTCGATGGTTGCGGACAACATCAATCACGGCGGTGCGGCGCTACAGATGCACACCGGCGAGCAGGCGTTTTCTCGTCCATCGTTGGGATCTTGGGTGACCTATGGGCTAGGTAGCGAGAATCAGAATCTTCCCGGATTCGTGGTGATCTCTCCCAAGGCGGTGTTCCAAAATGGTCCCTTGTACAGTTCCAGTTTTTTGCCGGCCGCCTACCAGGGCACCTGGATCCGTGATTTGGAGAATCCGATTGCCGATTTGAAGAGCACTTCCGTAACGCGACAACGGCAGCGCGTGCAGATTGACACACTCCGCCAGCTACACGAATTGCGGCGGGACTCGCAGGGGAAGGCTGAGGAGCTGGATGCTCGCATGGCATCGTTCGAACTGGCGTACCGCATGCAGATTCAGGCTCCGGAGGCGTTCTTGATCGAAGAGGAGACGGAGGCCACCAAACGGTTGTATGGTCTCGATCAGCCACACACCGCACCGATTGGAAAACAACTGTTGTTGGCGCGCCGACTGGCGGAACGGGGAGTGAGGTTCATTCAGGTTTTTGATTCTCAGGGCGGTAACAATATTTGGGATCACCATAACGGAATCAACAAGAAGCTGCCGGAAAACTGTGCACAGACCGATCTACCTGTCGCTGGGCTGATCCAGGACCTCAAGAGCCGTGGTCTGCTCGACGATACCCTGGTTGTTTGGGGCGGAGAGTTCGGCCGAACGCCAACTGCCGAAGGAGCAGATGGTCGGGAGCATCATCCCTTTGGTTTCACGATGTGGTTGGCTGGTGGAGGAATCAAGGGAGGACATGTTCACGGCGCAACGGACGACTTTGGTTGGTATGCAGTTCAGGATAAGGTTCATGTCCACGATCTGCACGCCACGATCTTACATACGTTGGGGCTGGACCACGAGCAACTCACGTATCGCTATGGCGGCCGTGACTTTCGGCTGACCGACGTCTATGGCAATGTCGTGAAGGATATTTTGGCGTGAGCTGATACGAGAGTGCAGATTCGGCAGGGTGCGTGAGATTTCATCTTCGTTTTAGGGTCGGCAGACCACAGCTGCGAAATCCCAGCAACGTTTCTAACGTCTTCTCATGACCGCCATCAGCGAAATATGTTTCCATTCACAGTAAGTGAATAACTTCCTGCTTTGCTCGTTAGTTCTACCGTGATAGAATGATGTAAGATGCTCGCACCGAGATTCTTTGGGCGCGGCACTTCTTTGGAATGTCAGAAGCAAGACAACAGAGAATACACATAGATCGAGAGAAATGACTCATTATCAGCAGTCCATCGCTCTTCGTCAAAAGTCTCACAAGGGTTTTACTCTTGTAGAATTGTTGGTTGTGATCGCGATCATTGCGATTTTGGTAGCCTTGCTATTGCCGGCGGTGCAGGCGGCGCGTGAGGCAGCTCGACGTATCCAATGTACCAACCATCTGAAGCAACTTGGCATTGCCCTCCACAACTACCACGGGGCACACGGTAGCTTCCCCCCCGGTAACATTCCGCGGGGCCTTCCTCTGATTGACGCTTCGCAGTGGCTCTCATATTTGCACATGTTGTTGCCGTTTATCGAAGAGAATAACCTCTACGAACTCACCGTTGATATCTATGATCACCCCTGGGCTTCGAATAATACGTGGCCAAACGGGGCTTACGATCGAGGAGTAGCGTCCTTTCTCTGTCCCAGCGACGGCATGGCTACCCACATCTATTGGATCGACCCCAGTTATCAAGGTGAGGGACCGAACAAGGTTTATCGCAGTAACTACCTCGGTTTCTTTTCAGGCCTCAATGACGGTCATGAGCGGGAGCACCATGCCAGCAAGCCTGAGCCCATTGATCTCAGGCACGCGTTCCGTCTTTACCAAGGTCGCAAGATACGAGATATTTTGGATGGCACCAGCAATACGATGGTGCTGGCTGAGTATCTCACTGGGTCACACAGCCGCAATGCCAGAGGCGTTCCATTTAGCCATCGAGCGGGTAACCAGCTGATGTATCCCACGCTAACGCCGAATTCGTCTTCGCCGGATAATCTGCATCGGGGTCCTCATCCGGACGGTGTACTCTGCATGGTGAACACCGACGCGCAAAATGGAATGCCGTGCGTCGTAGATACGACATGGAACAATAACTTTGCTTCTCCACGCAGCCGTCATCCGGGGGGCGTGAATGTGTTGTTTTTTGATGGGGCCGTGACATACGTTAGCGACAACGTAGACCTGCTCACCATCTGGCGACCGCAGGCGACGATCAGTAGCGGCGATGTGATTTCCAAATCGTTTTAGGCGCTCGTTGCCTGGGCGTAAACGAATTCTGAACGTCCTGCAAACTGCAACAAATTTGTAGGCTGGGCAAGCGAATGCTTTCGTTGTCGAAATTTCGGTCGCTCTTTTTATTGATGTTCGCAGATTGTGCTGGGATCAACTTGTGGCATTGGTGCTGTTCCGGCAGCAGTTGACGAGACCTCGGTCCGGTCTGTGTTGCTGGCAACCCGAAACCTGCATCCAGCAACGACTGAGTCTGGACAACGTCCTGGCAGTACGGAGTCCTGGCAGTGCTGACCTTTCAGCGTTGCCTTATCAGTCCCACTTGCGGCCGAGAAGCATCATGACCGCACCTAGCAGAAGCAGCATGGCACTTGGTTCGGGAACCGCCGAAGCTGCGGGTGAACTGTTGCCTGGCGAGATCGTGCCGCTGTCGTTCGTGACGTCGCCACCGATCGTTCCGTTACCAGCGACCGTTCCCTCACTGATATCCAAAGTACCGCCGCCCAGGACCAGGTCGTTGCGGACCAACATGGTGCCGACTCCGGTCTTGGTCAGTGTCTGGTCGTTTAGATCCAAGGTGTTGTTAAACGTCAAGGTTGCCCCACTAGCGACGTTCACGGTAGTTCCGCTGTGTAACCGGACACCCGCCTGGAATTGGTGCGAGCCTTGTAGTACTCCGATCGTTGCAGGGGCCACGGAATCATCGGTGGTTGCCATGAAGTTAATGTGGCCATGTCCCGAGATGCTGTAACTGTGAGAAGCATTGTCGAATTGAACTCGATTCACAGTCACGTCACTGTTGGTAACAGCTGTGCTGTTGGTTGTAATCGCGTCACCGAAGATTACCGTGTGGTGGCTACTGTTGGCGATACCCAGTGCCGGCAACCCCGAATAGGACCAATTGTTCTTGTTCGACCAATTTCCCACGTCGTCGGCTTGCCACGTAAATTCGGAGGCTGGTGCTGTTCCCGACGGCGGAGCCATTTCGACTGCGATCTCAACATCCGTTAATGCTGTGTTGAACAGTTTGACTTCGTCGATCATTCCATTGAAGAAATTACCCGGGTGTTGAGCATTGCGAGTCCCGATGGAGAGTCGAGGGCTACCGGTGTAGCCAATCGCTCCGTCCTGGATAACGGAATCAATCAAGTTTCCGTCAACGTAATGCGTCAAGGTGATTCCGTCATACGTCGCCGCTACGTGTGTCCACGTGTCGTCGGCAACTCCTCCCTTACTTGTATCTGTCTGATAATTGGTCCCCGCGCCACCCCAGTTGGCTTGGGCGATCGAATTCGAGCCGCTCGGATGAATCCAGGTGCCAAGACCGATCCACGGGTTATCCCAGGTATCGCCAGCCGGCATGATGGCAATTTGCATATCGTGTGCGCCTGGCCCTGGATCCTGGTGGTCGAAGTTCACCCAGGCCATGACGGTACCCTGTGTGACTAAGAAACTAGAGTGGTGACC